>JASLBL010000602.1 GCA_030146615.1 Actinomycetes bacterium | reverse complement strand
ACGAGGTCACCCTGCGCGAGGAGGAGGTCGTGGTCGACAAGCGGGCCGTGCCCAAGGAGCGGGTCCGCCTGGACACCGAGACCGTGACCGAGGAGCGCCAGGTCGCCGAGGACGTCCGCAAGGAGCAGATCCAGGTCGACGGCGACACCGCCGACCGCGAGCCTGACGTCGACCGCCGCTGACCATCTGGCAGGACGGGCTAGGCCCCCGAGCGTCGGGGGCCTGGCCGTCGTATGCTTCCGGCATGGAGCTTGAGCTAGGGCCGTTCGACCCGGCGCTGCACATCAGGAGCAGGGACCATTACGAGGCGGTGCGCCGTGAGGTGCAGCTGCTGGCGCTGGCCCCCGAGGCCGCCCCGGTCCGGTTGGAGAAGCTGGTGAGCCGGCTCAGCCAGCAGTTCCCCCGCAGCCCGGCCGACGAGGTCGCCGACCAGGCCTACCTGGCCAGTCAGTCCAGCTTCTCGGTGCGCTACACCCTGCCCGACGAGCTCGTCCCGGCCGCGCTGGACGCCTGCGACCAACTGGAGGACCTGCTGGACGAGATCGACCGCTGGGCCCAGGCCGAGTCGATGCGGCTGCTGGAGGCGCCCGAGGACGTCAAGCGATACCGCAAGGCCTACCTGAACCAGGTCCGGCAGCAGCTGAAGGTCACCGATGGCTGACCCGGGCGTGACCCCCGGCACGAAGCCTGGGCGGCCGTGGGCCGCCGCCGGCCTGGTCCTGGCCGGGCTCGGGCTGGCCATGTTCCCCCTGGGCGGCCTGGTCGGGATCGTCTGCGGCGGGATCGCCCGCTCCAAGGGCGACGAGACCCTCGGCCTGATCGCGATCGTCGCCGGCGTGATCAGCTTCTTCGCCAGCTTCGGGGTGGCCGCCCTGGTCCTCGGCTAGCCAGTTCCGGCGTCGCCGTCCGGGGCGCCGAGGTTGGTGGCCAGCACCGCCTGCACGGCCGCGCCCAGCAGGACCCGGTGGACCCGGCGGGCCATCGTCCCTTTGTCGAGGTAGGCGAACGCCCCCGCCTCCCTGGCCTGGCGCTCCAGCTCCGGGCTCTCGAAGGCGCTCAGCACCACCACCTGGGTGGCCGGCCGGGCGTCCCGGATCAGCCGGGTCGCGTCCAAGCCGTTGAGCACCGGCATGCGCAGGTCGATGACGACGATGTCGGGCTCCAGCTGCCTGGCCATGGCGACCGCGTCGGCCCCGTCGCCGCTCTCCCCGACGACCTCGAAGCCGGTCTCCTCGAGCAGGTCCCGCAGCGCCTCCCGGAGCCGGGTGTGGTCGTCGGCCAGCAACACCCGGGGGCGGGGTGGGAGCCGCGTCACGTGGGGCGGCCCTCCAACCCGGGCCGGGGGGGTTCGGGGGACCGCCGGGGTGGTCCCCCGGTGGATCGGGGCGGGCCGGGGATGCGCGCCTCCACCGTGGTGCCCCCCTGGGCCCAGGACCGGACCGCCAGCCGGCCGCCGAGGGCCTCGACCCGTTCGGTCATCACCGTCAGCCCGAACCGGAACCCGCCGCCCCCGGCCACCCTGGCCGGGTCGAAGCCGCAGCCGTCGTCGCTGACCGTGAGCAGCACCTCGCCGGCCGGCGACTGCTCGAGCCGCACCTCGGCCTCGGCCGCCCCGGCGTGCTCGGCCACGTTGGCCAGCGCCTGCTGGGCGACGCGGAACAGGGCGATCTCGACCGCCGGGTGGAGCTGGCCCCCATCCAGCCGCACCGTCACCCGGCAGGCGGCCAGCCCGGCCCGGGCCCGGGCCAGCTCGCCCTGGTCCTCGAGAGCCGCCGTCAGCCCCTGCTGGTCCAGGACCAGCGGGCGCAGGTCGTGCATGGTCCGGCGCAGGGCCGCGACCTCGCCGGCCACGTCGGCCTCGCACTCGCCGAGCACCGCCAGGGCCGCCCCGGCCCGCCCCTCGGCCAGCAGGGCCCCGGCCCTGGCCAGCTTGAAGCCGAGGGTGGCCAGGCCCTGGAGGGGCCCGTCGTGCAGCCCGACGGCGATCCGACCCCGCTCCTCCGCCTGGATGTCGTGGAGCCGGCCGAGCAGGCGCCGGCGCTCGGTGTCGGCCCGCTCCTCCTCGGTGACGTCGCGGCTCACCCCGACCACCCCGGCGACCCGGCCGTCGGCGTCCCGCCACGGCGCCTTCAACGCCTGGTAGACCCGCGGCCCGTCCGGGGTGGCCAGCTCCTCCCGGGACCGGGAGGGCAGCTCGGAGGCCATGACCCGCCGGTCGGCGGCCCGGAGGCTGGCCGCCAGCCCCTCCGGCAGGAGCTGGGCGTCGGTGTAGCCGAGGATCTGGTCGGGACGGAGCCCGGCGGCCGAGGCGGCGGCCGGGTTCACCAGCAGGTAGCGGCCCTCGGCGTCCTTGACGTAGATCGGGTCGGCGATCCCGTCGATGACCGACCGGAGCATGGCGTTGGTGGTCTCGAGCTCGCCGGCGCCCATGCCGGACAACTGCCCCCCCGTGCCCTCCACCTGCTGCCCCACCCTTCGCCCTGCCGATCTCGGACCTGGAAGGATAACGGAGTGTGGCAGGCGAGGCGTAGCCTCGAAGGATGAATGGCGCAGAGCAGCAAAGCCTGCCAGGCATGGACATGGACCGGGTGACGTTCCTGAGCCCGTCGGCGCTGGAGCGCTACCGGCTCTGCCCGCGCCTGTACCGGTTCCTGTACGTGGACGGGCTCTGGCGCATGTCCCGCTCCAGCGCTCAGCAGGCCTTCGGGACCAGCATGCACGCCGCCCTGCGCGAGTTCTACCGCCTGCCGGTCGGCCGCCGCAGCCTGCGCATGCTCCTGGAGCTGTTCAAGCGCCTGTGGGTCCGCGACGGCTCCGGTGGCCGGGAGCAGCAGCAGCGCGAGCGGGAACGCGGTGCCGAGGCCCTGCGGGCCTGGTACGGGCGGACCGACACCAGCATCGTGCCCCACGCCACCGAGCTCGGTCTCCAGGCGGCCTGGGGGGACATCGTGCTCAAGGGCCGCCTCGACCGGCTCGACGCCGACCCCGGCGGCGGCCCCGGCCTGGTCGTGGTCGACTACAAGACCAGCCGCCGGCCGGCCACCCAGGAGGCGGCCGACGCCGACGAGGCGCTGACCATCTACGCCGCCCTGGTCGAGCGCCGCCTCGGCCGGCCGGTCACCCGGATGGTGCTCGACTACGTGGTCGCCGGCACCCAGGTGGTCACCGAGCGGCCCCCCGAGGTGCTCCCGCGGCGCCTCGACGAGGTGCTCGACACCGCCGCCACCCTCCGCGCCGACCAGCGGTATCTGCCCCGCCCCGGGCCCTGGTGCGCCGGCTGCGACCTGCTCAAACGGTGCCCGGAGGGCCAGCGCGAAGTGGCCGGTGTGACCGGCCGGTTGGACTGATTGCCGCCGCTCGTTGTATTCAGAGAGGGTGGAGGAGGCGAGGCACGGCCGGCTGGGGCGCCCAACGGCGCACCTGCTGCTGCCATGCCGCAGCGACTCCGTGCCGACGGTGCGGGCCCTGCTCCACCGGGACCTGGAACGCTGGGACGTCCCCGAGGAGGTCGCCGACGCCATCCTCCTGGCCGCCGGCGAGGCCGTCACCAACGCGGTCGTTCACGGGGCCTGGGGCCAGCAGGACTCGGCGATGGTGATCCGCTGGTCGATGGCCGGGGGGCGGTTCTCCTTCTCCGTCCAGGACCGCGGGCCCGGCTTCGAGAGCTCCCGCACGGCCATGTCGCGGCGCGCCCACCCCTCGCAGAACCGCGGCCGCGGCCTGTTCATCATGCATGCCCTGATGGACCGGGTCGTGGTCGACTCCGGCCTCAACGGCACCCGCATCCTGCTCGAGAAGGCTCTCGGTGCGCCGCCCGCCGGCTAGGAGGAGGCCGCGGAGGGCCGAGCCGGGTCAGTCAGCTCGGCCCTCGGAAGCCTTACTGGGACTCGGCCCGACGAGGCTCATCGATCGTCGGCCACATCCGCAGCTCGTCCGCCAAGGCGCGGATCTCGTTGTCCGGATAGCGCCGGTGGCCCCCCAAGGTCCGCAGGAAGGGAAGCTTGCCTTCCTGGGCCCACCGGGACACGGTCTTCGGCGACACGTGGAGAAGACCGGCCACCTCGGAGGTCCGCAGATACGTCGGCCTACTGGTCCGGCTCATCGCTCGACACCCCTTTACGGTTGTCGTCCCGGTTGAGGACTTTCTGTTGTCCCCGGGGGAGACTACCCCTCTCCAGCAAAACTACTGAATCAGTTGTTCTACCTAGCAAGGTTCGATCCTGTCGTACTGCCCGGTACGTACGATTGTGAACTTGCTCGATCACCCGTATCGTTTCGCCCGCCGACGGCGCCTGGAACAAGTACAGGAGGCGCGGCGTCGTGGACTCCGGGGGACCCTTCAAAGTCCGGTGCATCGGGGGAAGCCGGGGGTTGAGGGTAGGCCACGACGTCGCGTTCATCCGCTCCGCGCTAGCTCCTCGATCTAGGTGACCGGGACGATCTCGGCCTCCAGCAGCCGCCCGTCCTCGACCCGGAGCAGGCCCATCGTGCCCCGCGGCTGACGGCGACGGTCGGTCGGCGACCCCGGGTTGAAGATCCGCACCCCGTCCCCGGTCTGGTCGAGCGGGATGTGGGAGTGCCCGAACACCACCAGCTCGGCGGCCGGGAACCGCCGGCGCAGCCGCCGCGTCCGCCCCTGGGCCGGGCCGGCGTCGTGGACCATGGCCACGGCCAGGCCGTCCAGGTCGAGCTCCAGTGTCTCCGGCGCCCCCCAGGCGGCCACGTCCGGGGTGTCGTTGTTGCCGAGCACGGCCCGGACCGGGGCGAAGGCGGCCAGCTCCTCCAGCACCGTGGCCCGGCAGACGTCCCCGGCGTGCAGGATCAGGTCGACCCCGTCCAGCCGCCGGGCCACCTCGGCCGGGCAGGCCTTCCAGTAGCGCGGGGCGTGGGTGTCGGACAGCACGGCCACCTTCATGATCGAGGATGATGCCGCCCTGCGGCGGGACCGACCAGTTGGAGGAGCGCATGGGAGCGCTGGACGGCAAGGTGGTGGTCGTCACCGGGGCCGGGCAGGGGATCGGCCGCGAGGAGGCGCTGGCCTGCGCCCGGGCCGGGGCCGCGGTGGTGGCCGACGACCTGGCCGGGGCGGCCGAGACCGCGGCCGCGATCGCCGGGGAGGGGGGCAGGGCGCTCGCCCTGGAGCACGACGTCGGCGACTTCGAGGCCGCGGGGCGGCTGGTGGCTGCGGCCGTGGAGACCTTCGGCGGGCTGGACGGCGTGGTCAGCAACGCCGGGGTGGTCCGCGACCGCATGGTCTACAACATGACCCCCGAGGAGTTCGACCTCGTCCTGCGGGTGAACCTGGGTGGCACCTTCGCCATGACCCGGCACGCCGCCGCCTGGTGGAAGGCCGAGGGGCGGCCGGGGGCGATCGTCAACACCACCTCGACCTCGGGCATCCTCGGCAACCTGGGCCAGTCAAACTACGGCGCGGCCAAGGCCGGGGTGGCCGCCTTCACCGTCATCTGCGCCCTCGAGCTGGCCCGCTACGGGGTCCGGGTGAACGCGATCGCCCCTGGGGCGCGGACGGCGATGACCGAGGGGGCCTTCGGCAAGCTCGACTTCGAGGGCGACTTCGACCCGCTCGACCCGGCCAATGTCGCCCCGGTGGTGGTGTGGCTGCTGTCGGACGCCGCCGCCGAGGTCTCCGGCCAGGTCCTGGGGATCACCGGCGGCCTGGTCGAGCTGTACGAGGGCTGGCACGTGGTCGCCCGCCAGGAGCGGCCCGGCCGCTGGACCGCCGAGGAGCTGGCCGCAGCCGCCCCGGAGCTGTTCGGGGACCGTCCGACCCGGGCTCCCTGGCGGCCCTCCAGCCTGCGCAGGATCATCGAGTCGGCCCGGGGCGAGGGCGCCGGGGACGGCTAGAGGGCGGCGCTGTAGGCGCGGCCGGCGGTGACCAGCTCGACCCCGGTGAGGTTCGGGACGACCACCGGGGAGGTGCGGCGGGTGGTGGTGCCGTCCCCGAGCTGGCCGTAGGTGTTGGCCCCCCAGGCGCGGACGGTGCCGTCGCCGAGCACGGCCAGGCCGTGGTCGCGGCCGCCCGCGATGTGCGCGACCCCGGTCAGGCTGCCCACCCGGACCGGGGTGGAGCGGTTGCTGAGGGCGCCGTTGCCGAGCTGGCCGAGGTTGTTGCGGCCCCAGGCCCAGACAGTGCCGTCGCCGAGCAGGGCCAGGCTGTGGTAGGCCCCGGCGGCGACCGCCACCACCCCGGTGAGGCTCCCGACCCGCACCGGGGTGGACCGGTGGGTGGTGGTGCCGTCGCCGAGCTGGCCGTAGGTGTTGTGCCCGAACGCCCAGGCGGTCCCGTCGTTCCGGATGGCCAGGCTGTGGTCGCGCCCGCCGGCCACCTGGACGACGCCGGTCAGCGACGGCACCCGGACCGGGGTGCTGCGGGTCGTGGTGGTGCCGTCGCCGAGCTCCCCGAAGGCGTTGTAGCCCCAGGCCCAGAGGCTGCCGTCGGTGCGGATGGCCAGGCTGTGGCCGCGGGCCCCGGCGATCTGGGTGACCCCGGTGAGGTTGCGGACCTGGACCGGCCGGGTCCGCCTGGTCCGGGTGCCGTCGCCCAGCTGGCTCTGGGAGTTCATGCCCCAGGCGCGAACCGTGCCGTCGCCGAGCAGGGCCAGGCTGTGGTAGTGGCCGCCGGCGACCTGGACCACCCTGGCCAGGCCGCCCACCGGCCCCGGGGCCGGCCGGTTGGCGGTGCCGCCGTTGCCCTGCTGTCCGTACTGGCCGGAGCCCCAGGTCCAGACGCTCCCGTCGGCCCGCAGGGCGACCACGTGCTCGCGGCCGCCGCCCAGCTCGGTGGCGTCGTCCAGCCCGGTCACCGGCCCGGCCGAGAACCGGTCGGTGGTGGTGCCGTTGCCGAGCTCGCCGAAGCTGTTGCCGCCCCAGGTCCTCGGCGTCCCCGGGCCGGCCGCCCCGGCCGGGACCGCGACGAGCAGGAGCAGCGCCGCCACCAGGGCGGTCAGGAAGAGGGACCGGGTTCGCATGCCCCGATCCTCGGTCATCCGCCCCCGCCCGCCCACCAGCAGATGCAGTAGAGTGGGGCCCCATGGACGACAAGCAGGTCCTCGACCGCATCGGCGTCCTGGTCGAGGAGGAGCACGCCCTGGAGCGCCAGGCCACCGGCGAAGGCCTCGACCAGGACCAGCAGGCCCGCCTCCACGAGGTCGAGGTCCAGCTCGACCAGTGCTGGGACCTGCTGCGCCAGCGCCGGGCCCGCCGCAACGCCGGCCAGGACCCCGACACGGCCAACGTCCGCCCTGAGGGCACCGTCGAGGGCTACCTCCAGTAACGCGAACGGCTCCGACCGAAGTCGGAGCCGTTGCCGCTGCCCTGGGCCTCCCGGCCTCAGGCGGCCTGGGTGACCGCCTCGCTGCCCTCGGGCGCCAGGGCGTGGGCCAGGACCTGGTCGATCTCGCTGGCCAGGTGGAAGGTCATCTCGGCCCGGACCGACTCGGGGACGTCCTCGAGGTCGGCGCCGTTGCGCTCGGGGAGGATGACCTCCTTGAGCCCGGCCCGGTGGGCGGCCAGGACCTTCTGCTTGACCCCGCCGATGGGCAGGACCCGGCCCTGGAGGGTGACCTCGCCGGTCATGCCGACCTCGGCGCGGACCGGGCGGCCCGACAGGAGGCTGGCCAGGGCGGTGGTCATGGTCACGCCGGCGCTGGGGCCGTCCTTGGGAACGGCGCCCGCCGGGACGTGGACGTGGTACCGGCGCCCGGCCACGTCGCCCTCGATGCCCAGTTCACCGGCGTGGGCGCGGACATAGGAGAGGGCGATCGAGGCCGACTCCTTCATCACGTCGCCCAGCTGACCGGTCAGGGTCAGCCCCGGCTCACCGTCCATCACGCTGGCCTCGATGAACAGCACGTCGCCGCCGGTGCCGGTGACGGCCAGGCCGGTCGCCACGCCCGGGACGGCGGTCCGCTCGGCCGCCTCGAAGAAGAACTTCTGGCGTCCCAGGTAGCCGCGGACGTCGTCGGCGTCGACGACCAGCGGGGCCGAGGCCTCACCGGACGCGATCCTGGTGGCCGCCTTGCGCAGCAGCTTGCCGATCTCGCGCTCCAGGTTCCGGACCCCGGCCTCGCGTGTGTAGTCGCCGACCACGGTCCGCAGGGCGGCCTCGGTGACGATCACCTCGTCGCCGCGCAGCCCGGTCTGGTCGAGCTGCCGCGCCAGCAGGTGGTCGCGGGCGATGGCCAGCTTCTCGTCCTCGGTGTAGCCGTCCAGGCGGACGACCTCCATCCGGTCGAGCAGCGGGCCCGGGATCGTCTCGACCACGTTGGCGGTGGCGATGAACAGCACGTCCGACAGGTCCAGCTCGACCTCGAGGTAGTGGTCGCGGAACGAGTGGTTCTGGGCCGGGTCGAGCACCTCGAGCAGGGCCGAGGAGGGGTCGCCGCGCCAGTCGGCGCCGACCTTGTCGACCTCGTCGAGCAGGAACACCGGGTTCATGGTCCCGGCCTCCTTGATGGCCCTGGCGATCCGGCCCGGCTGGGCGCCCACATAGGTGCGCCGGTGCCCGCGGATCTCGGCCTCGTCGCGGACGCCGCCGAGGGCGACCCGGACGAACTTGCGGCCCATGGCCCGGGCCACCGACTCGCCGAGGGAGGTCTTGCCGACACCCGGCGGGCCGACCAGCGCGATGATCGCGCCGGC
>JASLBL010000574.1 GCA_030146615.1 Actinomycetes bacterium | reverse complement strand
GCCGGGGTGCTGGCCGACCGGGCCGGGGTGCCGGCCACCCTGGCCATCGCCTGCGCCTGCACCGCCGCCGGCCTGCTGGCCGCCCTGGCCGGCCGCGGCCACCTGGGCGCGGCCCCCTACCGCGGCCGGCACGAGGCACGCCATGTCACCACCCGCCAGCTGCGCCGGGAACGGCGAATCCTCTGACCGGTCAGGACGCCGGGACGGGCCGCCCCGGCGGGGCCGCGCTGGCCCGCACGACCAGCTCGGCCGGCGAGGGCTGGCCCCCAAGCGGGACCGGCAGCCCGCGGATGGCCGCCAGCACGGCTTCGCCGGCCTGGCGGCCGACCTCGTGGCCGTCGAGCCGGATGGTGGTGAGCGGCGGGTCGAGGCAGTCGGCCATGGGGACGTCGTTGTAGCCGACCACCGAGACATCGCCGGGACAGCCGAGGCCGGCGTCGCGCAGGGCGCGGACCGCCCCCATGGCCATGGCGTCGTTGTGGGCGAACACGGCCGTGGCCCGGTCCCGGCTCTCGAGGGCCACGCCCATCAGCCGCCGGCCCTCGTCGAAGGTCGGCCGGCTGGCCGGCGGCACCGCCAGAGCCTCCAGCCCGAGCTCGGCCGCGGCCTCGGTGAAGCCGTCGTAGCGGTCCCGGAACGGCTGCATGTCCGGCGGTCCCGGCAGCTGGACGACCCGGCGGTGGCCGAGCTCGGCCAGGTGCTCGGCGGCCAGCCGAGCCCCGCCGAGGTCGTCGTGGGTCACGGCCGCCACCCCGGAGCCGGGAAGGCCCCGCACGGCCAGCACCACCGGTACCCGGGCGGCCCACTTGAGCACCCGGTCGAGGTCGCCCGAACGCACGGCAAGTACCACCAGCCCGTCCACCTGGCGGGCCAGGAGGTGGCCGACCGCCCGCTCCATCACCTGGGAGTCGTCCCGCGACTCGGTCATCAGGGCCATGTAGTCGGCGCGCTCGAGGCGGCTCTGGAGCCCGCGCAGGACCAGGGCCGTGTACGGGTTCTCGAGGTCGGCCACCACCACCCCGACGGTCGAGCTGAACCCCCGGCGCAGCCCCCTGGCCATCATGTGGTGCTGGTACCCGAGCTCCTCGGCCGCCCGCTTGACCCGCGCCCGGGTCTCCGGCGACACCGGGTGCGCCGTCTCCACGTCGAGCGCCCGCGACGCCGTGGCCACGTGCACCCTGGCCGCCGCGGCGACGTCCCGCAGCGTGACCAACCGCCGAACGACCCTGTTGCCGACATCCCCCTCTCCCTCCCCTGCGTGCGGCCGCTCATCCTCCGCCGGCGGCCGGGCCTGCTCAGCCCTTGAGCTGCATCATGCTCAGGGCGTTCTTCCCCGGGTCGATGATCCAGGCGAACCAGGCGAAGCCGAGATCGGCGATGCCGTCCTCGGTCTTGAGGCCCGGCATGTCGTAGTCCTCGACCTTGACCCCGCGCGAGCGCAGCTCGGCCACCTCGGCCTTCAGGTCGGGGACGCTTCAGCTCACCTGAGTCTGCTCGTCGGCGGTGCCGACGGTGCTCTTGGTCACGTCCAGCTGAGTCCCGTTACCGCAGCGGAACACGATGGCGTCGTCGTTCTCCATGAGGATCTCCAGCCCGAGCCGGTCATGGTAGAACTCCCGCGCCCCGGCAAGGTCCTTGGCCAGCAGCACCGGGTGGATCGGATGGTCTCCGAGCATGCTTCCCTCCCCTGGTCGTTCTGTGAGCCTATACCGCTGTGCCATTGTCGAGGACCGGGCCCCGGCTCCGACCTCCCGGTGAGCGGGCCCGACCGGCGGCCCCGGGCGCAAAGGAGCCTGGCATGAAGTACGTGGTGCTGATCTACAGCAACCCCGCCACCTGGCGGTCGCTGCCCGCCGAGGAGGCCGAGCGGGTGATGAAGGTCGACAACGACCTGATCGACCAGCTCACCGCCTCGGGCGAGTTCGTCGGCATCTACCGGCTGGCCGACGCGAGCAACGCCAGGACGGTGGACCAGCGCGACGGCGTCCCGGCCGTCACCGACGGGCCCTTCGGGGAGTCCAAGGAGGTGCTGGCCAGCCTCTGGGAGCTGGACGTCGAGAGCCTGGAGCGGGCGGTCGAGATCGCCGCCGTCCTGACCCCGCACGCCACCGTCGAGGGGCGGGCCCTGATGGACGCGGCCGGCATGGAGATGTGAGCGGCACCGGCGAGGTCGAGGACCTGCTGCGGGAGCTGGCCCCCCAGGTCCTCGGCGCCCTGGTCCGCCGCTACGGCCAGTTCGACCTGAGCGAGGACGCGGTCCAGGAGGCCCTGCTGGCCGCGGCCGTCCAGTGGCCGAACGACGGCATCCCCGAGCGCCCGCGGGGCTGGCTGGTGACGGTGGCCTCGCGGCGGATGACCGACCAGGTCCGCGGCGAGTCGGCCCGCCGGCGCCGCGAGGAGGCCGTCGCCGCCGCCTCGCCGGCCGACGAGCGGGTCGCCCCGGGACCCGACGCCGACCTCCCTGCGGCCGCCGACGACACCCTCACGCTGCTGTTCCTGTGCTGCCACCCGGCGCTGTCGCCCCCCTCGCAGGTCGCCCTCACCCTGCGGGCCGTCGGCGGCCTCACCACCGCCCAGATCGCCAGGGCCTTCCTGGTCCCGGAGGCGACCATGGCCCAGCGCATCAGCCGGGCCAAGCAGACGATCAGGGCCGCCGGGGCCCGCTTCGCCATGCCACCAGCGCCCGAGCGGGCGGAGCGCCTGCGGGTCGTGCTCCAGGTCGTCTATCTCATCTTCAACGAGGGCTACACGGCCAGTCCCGGGCCGACTGCGATCAATCGGGCCGACCTCACCACCGAGGCGATCCGGCTGGCCAGACAGCTCCACCGGCTGCTGCCGGACGACGGCGAGGTCGCCGGGCTGCTGGCGCTGATGCTGCTCACCGACGCCCGCCGTCCGGCCCGGTCCCGGCCCGACGGCGACCTGGTCCCCCTGGCCGAGCAGGACCGGACCCGCTGGGACGCCGCCGCCATCGCCGAGGGAGTGGCCCTGATCTCCTCGGCCCTGGCCACGGCGCCGCTCGGCCCCTATCAGCTCCAGGCGGCCATCGCCGCCGTCCACAACGAGGCGGCTCGGGCCGCCGACACCGACTGGCGCCAGATCCTGGTCCTCTACGAGCTGCTCGCCCAGCTCGCGCCCAGCCCGGTGGTAACCCTCAACCACGCCGTGGCCCTGGCCATGGTCCGCGGGCCCCAGGCCGGCCTGGAGCTGCTGGCCACCCTGGACGGCGACGGCCGGATGGCCGGGAACCACCGCCTCGACGCCGTCCGAGCCCACCTGCTCGAGCTGGCCGGCGACACCGCCGCCGCCCGCGAGCACTACCTTGCGGCCGCCCGCCGGACCACCAGCCTCCCCGAGCAGCGCTACCTTGAGGGCCGTGCGGCCCGCCTCGACCCCTGATGCAGGGAATCTCCGGGCCGATGTCGAGACGGCGCCGACGGCTCCGACCACCGGGTGCACGGCGCCGACCACCGGCCCGCCGGACCGAAGGAGCTCAGCATGGAGACCGTCACCTCCCGCGACGGCACCACCCTCGCCTACGACCGGCTCGGCGAGGGGCCGCCGGTCGTGCTCGTCAGCGGCGGCTCGACCGACCGCATGGCCAACGCCGGCCTGGCCGCCCAGCTGGCCGCCAACCACACCGTCCACAACTTCGACCGCCGCGGCCGCGGCGACTCTGGCGACACCCAGCCCTACGCCATCGAGCGCGAGATCGAGGACATCACCGCCGTGATTGAGGCCGCCGGCGGCTCGGCCAACCTCTACGGCACCTCCTCGGGCGCCGCCCTGGCCATGCACGCCGCCGCCGCCGGCGCCCCGGTGACCCGGCTGGCCAGGGCCGTGGTGGCCGGAGGCGACGAGGTCGAGGTCGACCTGGAGCTGGACACCGCGCCCCGCGAGGTGACGGTGCCGGACGACCCGGCAGCGGCGCTGGACGCGGAGTCGGTGGCCCGGGCCAGCTTCGACGGGCTGTCCTACAGCAACAAGTCCTGGCACGTCCTC
>JASLBL010000650.1 GCA_030146615.1 Actinomycetes bacterium | reverse complement strand
GGTCGCCGGGGCGACCGGGCTGCCGCCGGCCGCCCAGCCGCCCCTGCGGCCGCGGCCGACCACCGGGCGGGTCCCCAAGACCCGGGCCCGGCGGCGCCGGATCGGAGGAGGCCGGCTGCTGGCCGTGCTCCTGGTCGTCGGCCTGCTGGCAGCCGGGCTGCTGACCCGGGCGGGCGGCCTGCTCGGCGGGTCGGTCCGGGTGCCGGAGGTGGTCGGGCTGTCGGTGGCCGAGGCGACCCGCGACCTCCAGGACCGGGGGCTGCGGGTCCAGGTGGGCGAGGCGGTCGCCTCCGACCACGTCCACCAGGGCCTGGTGGCCACCCAGTCGGTGGCCGGCGGCGACCGGGCCCGGCGCCGGGACACGGTGGTGGTGCAGCCGTCGCTCGGGATCACCCTGCCCGACCTGGCCAGGCGGCCGGCCGGCGCGGCCACCGGCCGGCTCAAGGACCTGGAGATCCGGTACCGCCGGGTCAGCGACACCAGCCTCACCGTGCCCAAGGGCAGCGTGATCGCCACCCGGCCGGCCAAGGGCACCGTGCTCAAGGCCGACCACCTCGTCACGGTGGTCGTCAGCACCGGCAAGCCCGTGGTCCGGGTCCCCGACGTCGCCGACCGGCGGGCCGAGGTCGCCGAGCGCATCCTCACCGCCGCCAACCTCAAGGTCCGGCGCGAGCGGGTGTTCGACGACAACGTGCGCGAGGGCCGGGCGGTCGGCACCGAGCCCGGCGCCGGGTCCTCGGTCGCCTGGGGGTCGACGGTCGTCCTGCGGATCAGCAAGGGCCCCGACCTGGTCGAGGTGCCGCAGGTCGTCGGCCTTTCCAAGCGCGAGGCCGAGGAGCGCCTGGCCGCCGCCGGCCTGCGGGCCCGCTACGTGCTCCCGGTGGGCAGCCGGGTCGTCGAGCAGAGCCCCGCCCCCGGCGAGCAGGCGAAGCGCGGCAGCGAGGTCCGCCTCCTGCTCAACCTGTTCTGACGTGCGCATCGGCGCCCACGTCTCGGTGGCCGGCGGGCTGGCCAGGGCGGTCGGCAACGCCGTCGACGTCGGCTGCGAGTCGCTCCAGGTGTTCACCTCCAACGCCCGCGGCTGGGCCCCGCCCCCGGTCGACCCGGCGGGCGACGAGCGGTTCCGGGCCGACCTGGCCGCGGCCGGGCTCGGCCCGCTGTTCGTCCACGCCCCGTACCTGGTCAACTTCGCCAGCGCCAGCCCGGTCACCCGGGAACGGTCCTCCCAGGCGGTCGCGGCCACCCTGGCCAAGGCGGCCTCCATCGGGGCCGCCGGGGTGGTCGTCCACGCCGGCCAGGCCCTGGCCAGCGGCCGGGCCGCCGGCCTGGCCACCACCCGCGAGGCCCTCCTCCCCTTGGCCGACACCGCCACCGGCCCGGACGGCCCCGACGTGGTGCTGGAGCTGACCGCCGGCACCCGGGGGGCCCTGGCAGCCCGGTTCGAGGAGATGGCCGAGCTCCTGGCCGCCTGCGACCACCACCCCCGCCTCAAGGTCTGCATGGACACCTGCCACGCCCAGGCCGCCGGCTACGACCTGGGCGACCCGACCGGCGCCGCCAAGGCCCTCGACGAGCTGTTCGCCACCCTCGGCGACCGGGTGGTCCTGGTCCACGCCAACGACTCCCGCGACGCGGTCGGCGCCGGCCGCGACCGCCACTGCCCCATCGGCACCGGCACCATCGGCGACCAGGGCTTCGCCGCCATCCTGGCCCACCCCGGCCTGGCCACCCTCCCCGTCATCACCGAGACCACCGGCGACCCGGTCCAGATGGCCACCGACCTCACCCGCCTCAACCACCTCCGCCCCACGCCGCGCGCTCCAGACGCTGGCACGGCCGCTCCCGCCCAGATGAGGCGCAGCAGCGCGACGACGTCGCCGCCCGAGGGCACCCAATAGGTCAAGACGCCACGGCCGTTGGCGAAGCCGACCGTGTACTCGTCCCCGCCCTCGGCCACGACAGGAACGCGACACCGGGCTGG
This sequence comes from Actinomycetes bacterium, assembly GCA_030146615.1. Taxonomy (GTDB): domain Bacteria; phylum Actinomycetota; class CALGFH01; order CALGFH01; family CALGFH01; genus CALGFH01. The sequence continues at coordinate 5,084 of JASLBL010000650.1, read as the reverse complement.
CGGCGGAGGGCCGTAGGATCGTCGGGTCGTCCGGTCCGCCAGAGGAGGTCGCCGTGGTCACCACCCGCCGGGGGGTCGGCGCCTACCGGTGGGAGCTGGCCATGCTGGCCGTCACCGCCGTCTGGGGGTCGACCTTCGTGCTGGTGCGCGACGCCGTCGCCCAGATCCCGCCGTTCACCTTCATCGCCTACCGGTTCCTGGCCGCGGCCCTGCTGCTGGCGGCCATCCGGCCCCGGCTGGCCCTTGGCGGGCCCGGGGGCGCCGGCGGGCCGCGCGGGCCGCTGGCCGCCGGGGCGGTGATCGGGCTGGCCCTGTTCGCCGGCTACGGCTTCCAGACGGTCGGGCTCCAGTACACCACGGCCTCCAACGCCGGCTTCATCACCGGCCTGTCGGTGGTCCTCACGCCCCTGCTCGGGGCCCTGGTGCTGCGCCAGGCGCCGGGGCGGTGGCCGGTGACCGGGGCCGGTGTGGCCGCCGTCGGGCTGGCCCTGCTGTCGCTCCAGCGCCTGGAGGTGCGCCAGGGCGACGCCCTGGTGTTCGGCTGCGCGGTCGCCTTCGCCAGCCACATCCTGCTGCTGGGCCGCTACGCCCCCCGCCTCTCCACCTACCGGCTGGCCGTGGTCCAGCTGGGCACGGCCGGGCTGCTCGCCCTGGTCTGGGCCGTGGTGGCCGGCGACCTGGTCGTCCCCCCCTCGGCCGAGGTGTGGGTGGCCCTGGCCATCACCTCGGTAGCGGCCTCGGCCGGGGCGTTCCTGATCCAGACCCGGGCCCAGCGTGAGGTGTCCCCCACCCGCACCGCCGTCATCTTCACCATGGAGCCGGTGTTCGCCGGCCTGTTCGGGTTCCTGCTTGCCGGCGAGCGCCTGTCGGGGCGAGGCTGGCTCGGCGCCGGCCTGATCCTGGCCGGGATGCTGATCGCCGAGCTGGGCGGCCGGCTCCCGGCCGCCCCTGGCCGGCTCCGGACCGACGGAGGCCAGCCATGATCCAGGTGCGGGTGCTGCGGGACGGGCGCGAGGTGACCGACGTCGCCCTGGCGGAGCTGGGGGCGGTCCGGGTCCAGCCGGGGATCCTGGTCTGGGTCGACGCCGCCTCGCCGACCCCGAGGAGCTGACCGCCATCGGTCGGGAGTTCGGCATCCACGAGGTCGCCCTCGAGGACCTGGAGGTCGGCGAGCGCCAGCGGCCCAAGATCGAGCAGTACGACGACCAGGTCGTGCTGGTCTTCTACGCCGCCCTGCCGGCGGCCGACGGGCGGCCGACCCGGCTGGTCGAGGTCGACCTCGTCGCCGGACCGAACTACCTGCTCACCTTCCACGGCGGCTCCCCGGTCGACCCCGAGCCGGTGGCCCGCCGGGTCAAGGCCCGCCCCGAGCTGGCCGGCGAGGGCGCCGGCTACCTCCTGTACGTGGCCCTGGACGAGCTGGTCGACACCTTCTTCCCGGCCCTGGACGCCATCGGCGAGCGGGTCGTCGAGGTCGAGGAGGCGGTCCTGGCCGGCGACACCGACGTCCAGGCCGACATCTTCAGCATCCGCAAGGAGCTGATCGGGGTCCGGCGGGTGATCGGGCCGATGCGCGACGCCATGGTGGTGCTGCTCCGCCGCGACCTCGGCATCTTCAGCAGCGAGGCCCAGCGCTTCCTCCAGGACGTCTACGACCACCTGATCCGGCTGGCCGAGAGCGTCGAGGACTACCAGGAGGTGATCGCCGGCACCCTGGACGCCAACGCCACCATGGCCTCCAACCGAGTCAACACCGTGGCCCGCAATCTGGCCGCCTACGCGGCCATCTTCGCCGTGGTCACTATGATCAGCGGCATCTACGGGATGAACTTCCACCACATGCCCGAGCTGTCCTGGCGGCTCGGCTACGCCTGGGCGCTAGGCCTGATGGTGCTGTCGGCCGGCGCCCTGTGGTTCTATTTCAAGCGGAAGGGCTGGCTGTAGAGAATACGGGGATGGACGACACGCTGGCCCGGGTGCGTGCCCGGGTGGCCGAGCGCTTCCCGGCCGACCTCGAGCGGATCCGCGGATATCTCAAGATGCCGTCGGTGAGCGCCACCGGCGAGGGGGTGCGGGCCGTGGCCGAGGCCACCGGGGCCTGGATCGAGGGCGCCGGCGGGTCCTTCGAGCTGGTCGAGACGCCCGGGCACCCGCTGGTCCTCGGCGAGCTGCCCGGCCCGGCGGGGGCGCCCCGGCTGCTGCGCTACGGCATGTACGACGTGCAGCCGGCCCAGGAGCCGGACTGGACCTCGCCGCCGTTCGCGGCCGAGGTCCGCGACCTGCCCGGGGTCGGGCCGGCGGTGGTGGCCAGGGGCAGCGCCAACTCCAAGGGCTGCCTGGCCTGCTTCTTCCTGGCCGTTGAGGTCCTGCGTGAGCTCGACGCCATGCCCCTTGAGGTCGCCCTGATGATCGAGGGCGAGGAGGAGCTGGGCAGCCCCAACCTGGCCGCCGCGGCCCGCTCGCGGGCCGGCGACCTGACCGCCGAGGGCGCCTTCGACCTCGACCTGACCGCCGGCCTCGACGGCCAGCCGGAGCTGATCCTGGGCTGCAAGGGGCTGTGCGACCTGGAGCTGGTGGCCGAGGCCGGCGACTGGGGCGGCCCGGCGGTCGACCTGCACTCCAGCGAGCAGGCCTGGATCGCCTCGCCGGTGTGGGCGCTGGTCCAGGCCCTGGCCACCCTGACCGGGCCCGACGAGGAGATCCGGGTGGCCGGCCTCGACGGCGGCCCCGGGCCCGGCGAGGGCGACCGGCGGCTGCTGGCCGAGCTGGCCGCCGGCTTCGACCCGGCCGAGCACCTGCGCGAGGCCAGCGCGGCCCGCTACCGGCTGCCGGGCGGGCCGGCCGAGCTGCTGGAGGCGCTGCTGTTCCGGCCGACCCTGAACATCTCGGGGATCGCCGCCGGCTACGTCGGCCCCGGGGGCAAGACGATCGTGCCCAGCCGGGCCGTGGCCCGGGTCGACATCCGGCTGGTCGGCGGCGACCCGGAGCAGGCCGCGGCCGCCGTCCGCCGCCACCTGGAGGACCACGGCTTCGGCCACGTGCGGGTCAACCTGCTCGACGCCTACCCGTGGGCCAAGGCGCCGCCCGGCAACCGCTCCGAGGTCGCGATGCGGGCCTCGTACCAGGCCATGGGGCGGGCCACCCTGCCCTACCCGCTGGCCCCCTGGTGCGCCCCCTACTACGTGTTCGACCGCATCCTCGGGCTGCCCTGGGCGTCGGGCGGGCTCGGCCACGCGGCCGGCGCCCACGGCCCCGACGAGTACGCCACCCTGACCGGGCTGGAGGAGCACATCGTCGGCGCCGCCGCCTTCCTGCTCGCCTACGCGGACCTGCCCAGATGAGCCCCCTCCGGGTGGTGGTCGCTAGGGGCGACCCGCTGGAGCGGGGCCGCACCGTCGGCTACGAGCTGGCCGACCTGATCCGCGGGTCGCTGGAGTTCTACTGGCGCTACCTGGTCCGCCGGGGGGTCGGGGCCGGCGAGCTGCCCGGGCTGCTCGCCCCGTACCTGGCCGCGGCCGAGCGGGAGCTGCCCGACCTGGTCGAACTGGTCACCGGGATGGCCGAGGGGGCGGGGGTGTCGTTCTGGGAGCTGTTCTGCGTCAACGCCTTCGAGGAGCTGGAGCCGCTGCTGGAGGCCCGGAACGGTCACTCGCTGTCCCAGGTCACCGGGGCCGGCGGGCCGGCCGAGCCTCCGGGCGGGGCGCCGTGGGAGCGGTGCTCGACGGTGACGATCTCGGGGCCCGGGTACACCCTGCTCGGGCACAACGAGCAGTGGCTGGCCGGCGACGTCGGGCACGTCGCGGTGGTGGTGGAGCTGCCCGACGACGGCCCGGCCCTGGTCTCCCCGACCCTGGCCTGCTGCCTGCCGGCGGTCGGGATGAACGAGTACCGGGTCGCCCAGGGGATCCAGTCCCTGACCGCCAACGACGACGGCGTCGGCGTCCCCCGGGTGCTGGTGTCCCGCCATGCCCTTGTCGCCTCCTCCCCCGCCGACGCCCTGCGCCGGGCCACCCTGCCCGGCCGGGCCGGGGGCTACGGCCACAGCTTCGCCTTCGGCAGCGGCAGTGCCATGAGCATCGAGACCAGCGCCACCCGGTTCGCGGTCAACGGCCAGCCGGGCAGCCACACCAACCACTACACCGACCCCGAGCTGGCCGACCGGGCCCCGCCGCCCAGCCAGGGCAGCCTGGCCCGCCTGGCCCGGCTCCGCGCCCTGGTGGAGGAGCGCTCCCCGGCCACCCCGGCGGCCATCGGGAAGATCCTGGCCGACCATGGCGGCGGCGGGCCCCAGACGATCTGCGAGCACGGCCTGGAGCCGGAGGGGTCCGGGGAACCCCCGGGGGGTGCTCCGGTCAATCGGGCTCCGGCCGACGAGGCGTCGGCGATCGTCTTCTCGATGATCTGCGACCTGGACCTGGGACGGATGTGGGTGGCGCCGGGCAGCCCGTGCGTCACCCCGTATGAGGAGGTTGACCTGGCCGGTGTGGTCTGAGACGGGGCCGTTGCGGTACGAGCGCCTGACCTGGCCGGAGGTGCGGCGGGCGGCCGGCGAGGACCGGGTCGCCCTGGTCCCGGTGGCCACCCTGGAGGACCACGGCCCCCACCTGCCGGTCGACACCGATCTGCGGATGGTGTCCGAGATCTGCGAGCGGGCCGCGGCCCGGGCCTCGGACCGGGTGGTGCTGCTGCCGGCCATCCCCCACGGCTACGACCCCCACCACATGGACTTCCCGGGGGCGATCACCATCGGCTGGGACACCTTCGTCCGCTACTGCACCGACGTCGGCCGCTCCCTGGCCCACCACGGGTTCCGGCGGATGCTGTTCCTCAACGGCCACGGCTCCAACCAGAACCTGGTCGAGACGGCGGCCCGCCTGGTCATGGTCGACCGGCCCGAGGTGCTGGCCGCGGCCGCCTTCTACCTGGCCAGCCCGCGAGCCTTCGAGGTCATCGACCGGTCCGCGAGTCGACCCGGGGCGGGATGGCCCACGCCTGCGAGCTCGAGACCTCGATCTACCTGGCCATCGACCCGGGCGCGGTGGCCATGGAGCTGGCCACCGACGAGCGCTCCTACCCCGAGGGCG
>JASLBL010000514.1 GCA_030146615.1 Actinomycetes bacterium | reverse complement strand
CCGAGGTCCGGCCGGGCTGGAAGGTGTCGCTGACCACGAACCCGGCCCGGCCGGCGGCGGCCAGCTCCCGGGCCAGGGCGTCCAGGTCGGGCGGGGGGCCGGGCTCGGCCGCGGACACCGCCAGGACCCGGGCCGCCACCTCGCCCGGGGGCAGCAGGGCCAGGGCGGCCTTGCCGCAGCCGGTCAGGTGCGCCGGGGCCCGCAGCCCGACCCGGTTGCGCATCGGAGCCCGCACCGGCCCGCTGGCCCGGTCCAAGTACACCACCCAGCCCCCGACGAGCTGCCCGAGGTGGATCTCGAGCCCGTCGCCGGGGGCGAGCCGCTCCAGCACCCCCTCGGCCGCGCCGACCAGCCCGGTCCGCTCGATCACCTGCCCGCCCAGCCCGACCAGGGCCGGCCCCAGCCGGTAGCCCCGCCCGGGCACCTCCTCCAGGAGGCCGGCGTCGCACAGGGTCACGCAGATGGCATGGGCCGTGCTCCGCGGGATCCCGGTCCTGTCGGCCAGCTGCCGCAGGCTCAGGGAAGTCACCAGCGGCGTGAACGCCTGCAGCACCCTGGCCGCCTTGGCCACCGCCTCCACCCGGGTCACGGCGCTCCTTGCTCGTGTCCGGCACAACCGGACAACAGCGTAGGCAACGGGCGGGGCGCTGGCTAGCGTCCGGGCATGTCGCGTGTCTTCCACGTCAGCGTCGGCGACCGGCGGCGGGCGCCGCAGACGGCCCGGGCCCCGGGGGGCGTCCCGGCGGCTGACCCCGGCCCGGCCGGCGGGGAGGACCGGCGGCCCGGGATCGTGGCCGGCTACCTGGCGCCGCACCCGCCGCACCTGATCTACGCCGAGAACCCGCCCCAGAACGAGCCCCGCTCCTGCGGCGGCTGGGAGGTGCTGCGCTGGGCGTACCAGGAGGCCAGGCGGCGGCTGCGGGAGCGGCACCGGCCGGACGTGATCGTGGTCCACGCCCCCCACTGGATCACCATGGTCGGCCACCACGTGAACTGTGTGCCCAACCCGCGGGGGCTGTCGGTCGAGCCGATCTTCCCGCACCTGCTCCGCTACCGGTACGACTTCCGCACCGACGTCGAGCTGGCCACCGCGATCGCCGACTGCGCCGCCGACGCCGGCCTGGTCACCCGCAAGATGACCAACCCCGGGGTCCGGGTCGACTACGCCACCATCGGCGCCCTGCACCTGCTCAACCCGGACTGGGACATCCCGGTGGTGTCGCTGTCGGCCAACAACAACCCCTACTTCTACTCCGACGCCGACCTGGAGCAGATGGAGCGCCTGGGCGCGGCCACCCGCCGGGCGGTCGAGCAGGCCGGGCGGCGGGCCGTGCTCGCGGCCTCGAACTCGCTGTCGCACCTGCACTGGGACCGGGAGCCGGACGTGCCCGAGGACATGGCCGCCGAGCACCCGTATGACGACCACCAGTACCGCTGGGACATGGACCTGCTCACCCTGGTCCGGGCGGGCCGGACCCGGGAGCTGCGGTCGTTCCTGCCCCGCCACATCGAGGCCACCGCGGCCGAGGTCAAGGCGGGCAGCCTGTCGTGGCTGCTGTCGGCTCTGGGCTGGCCGGAGATCCCCGGGGACGTGCTCGGCTACGGGACCATCATCGGCACCGGCAACGCGGTGATCGAGTGGGACCCGGCCAGCCCGGCCCGGGCCCATCCGGCCCCGCCCGGCTGGGTGCCGGGGCCCGACGACGCCGACCGGCCCGGCCCGATGACCGGGGCCCGCTCGTGACCGTCGTCGGGGCCGCGCTGGTCCCCGGGATGCCGCACCTGCTGGCGGCCGACCCGGCGCCGAGCTGGAAGCTGCTGGCCGACGCGGCCAGGCAGGCCGGCCGGGATCTCAGGGCGGCCGGGCCGGACGCCTTCGTGGTCCTTTCGACCCAGTGGTTCACCGTGCTCGGCCACCAGTTCCAGGTCGACCCCAACCCCCGCGGCGGCCACGTCGACGAGAACTGGTACGCCTACGACTACGGCACCCTCGACTACGACCTGCGGGTCGACGTCGAGCTGGCCGAGGCCTGGGCCTGCCAGGCCGAGGACATGGGCTTCCAGGCCCGCCGGACCCGCTACGACGGCTTCCCGGTCGACACCGGCACGGTGGTCGCCGGCAAGCTGGTCGACCCCGACCGCTCCCGCCCGATCGCGCTGGTCTCCTGCAACCTGTACGCGGCCGCGGCCGACCTCGGCCGCATCGCCGAGGCGGCCGCCCTGGCCGCCGGGAAGCTGGGCCGGCGGGTCGCCTTCGTGGCCTCCTCCGGGCTGTCCTCGGGCCTGACCCAGCGCTGGATCGAGCCGGCCGAGGACCGCTTCGAGCACGCCGGCCACGACGCCTGGAACCGCCGCGTGCTCGATCTGCTGGCGGCCGGCCGGACCGACGAGGTCCTGGCCCTGCGCGAGCAGTACGCCAGGGAGGCCCAGGCCGACAGTCAGCTGCGTGCCCTGGCCTTCCTGGCCGGGAGCGGGGCCTGCGACCGGCCGGCCCGGGTGCTCGCCTACGGGCCGGTCTGGGGCACCGGGGCGGCGGTCATCACCTGGCTGGACGGCACCTGACGCGAACCAGAGGGAGGAGCGGCATGGCCAACGAGGCGGCCGGGTTCATCGAGGCCGAAGGGTTCGTCCCCATCTTCGACGCCATCGACGCGATGGTGAAGGCGACCGAGGTGCGGGTGAACGGGGTGATGCGCCTGGGCGGCGGGCTGGTCGCGGTCGCTCTCGGGGGCGACCTGGCCACCGTCGAGGAGGCGGTGGAGATCGGGGAGGAGACGGCCAAGGCGGTCTCCCGAGGCAAGGTCAAGTCGATCATCTTCGCCAGCCCGAGCCGGCCGGTCGCGGCCATCGCCGGCAACCCGCGGCTGCTGGACGGATAGGAGGCTACCGATGCCGTCGGAGCGTGCCATCGGCCTGTTCGAGACCCGCGGGGTGGTCGGGCTCACGGCCGGGATCGAGGCCATGATGAAGACCGCCGACGTTGAGTGCGTCGCCGTCGAGCGGGTGTCCAGCGGCTACTTCGCCGCCGCCATCCAGGGCAGCATCGCCGCCGTCCGCCAGGCCATGGAGGCCGGGTCGGAGGCGGTCCGCCGCTACGGCGACCTGCGCTCGGCCCAGATCTACCCCAAGCCGCACGAGGTCGCCTCGGCCCTGCTGGCCAACGGCACGGCCGAGCAGCTGGCCGGCCGGGCCATCGAGTCCGGCGGCTCCGGGAGCGCGTGATGCTGGTGGCCGAGGTGCTCGGCCGGGTCTGGGCCGAGCGCCAGGTGCCCGACCTGGACGGCCGCCGGATGGTGCTGGTCCGGGACCTGTCCACGTCGGCCGCGCACGTGGCCGTCGACCTGATCGACGTGGCCGCCGGCAACACCGTGCTGGTCGCCACCGACGACGCCGCCCAGACCGCCACCGGCGGGGCGGCCGTCGACGCGGCCGTGGTCGCCCTGGTCGCCGGCGCCGACCGCCTCCCCGACACCCCCAAGTCTCCCAAGCCCCGTCGAGCGGAAAGGACCAGCCAATGAGCCAGGACCGGTTCCCCAGCCCGTTCGAGGTGCCGACGCCCGAGGGCGCCGAGGGCTGGGAGCAGCTGTACAACTGGTACCACCTGTTCGGGGAGGACCGCCGCGACCTGGACGAGCAGCGGTTCTGGTTCCAGGACCGGCTGCACCACCCGGGCGTGCTCCACCCCTATGACGAGATCCAGTGCGAGTGCTGGTGGCAGGCCCTGGGGGCGTTCAACACCCGCATCTTCGCCATGCCGCCGGCGTTCGGGGTCGACCAGCGGATCCTCAACGGCTACCTGTACGTGACCCCGGTGCCGGCCCCGCCCGAGAGCATCCCCGCCCGGGCCGAGCTGTTCGGGCGCCGCGGCGGTCACTACTACGAGCACTGGGACCAGATCTACGCCGAGTGGAAGGAGAAGGTCACCGCCCACCTGGACGAGATCAAGGCGATCCGGTTCGAGCCCCTGCCCGAGCTGGAGGACGAGTCGGTGGTGTTCGACCACGTCGGTTACTCGTCCGGGTACCGGATGATCGAGGACTTCTCCAAGCTCGTCCTCACCATGTACAAGACCTACCAGTACCACTTCGAGCTGCTGAACGTCGGCTACGCCGCCTACCTGACCTTCTTCATGTTCGCCAAGCAGGCCTTCGGCGACATCACCGACCAGTCGATCTCGCGCATGGTGGGCGGGCTGCATGTCGACCTGTACCGGCCCGACGACGAGCTCAAGCGTCTGGCCAAGGAGGCCGAGCGGCTCGGGGTCGGCGACGCCGTCCTCGGCGCCGGCGACCCCGGCTCGCTGTTCGAGGAGCTCAAGGCGAGCGACGGCGGCCGCGAGTGGGTGGCCGACTGGGAGCGGACCTCGGACCCGTGGTTCCTGTTCAACACCGACCCCGGCCACCCGGGCGGCTACCACTACTTCGACACCTGGCTGGACGACCCCGGGATCCCGCTGGCCTCGGTCAAGGAGTACCTGCGGCGACTGCGGGCCGGCGAGGCCCTGGACCGCCCGACCGACCAGGTCCTGGCCGAGCGCGACCGGATCACCGCCGAGTACCGGGCCCTGCTGGCCTCCGGCGACCAGGCGGCCTTCGACGAGATGGTGGGGCTGGCCCGCAAGGTGTTCGTCTACATCGAGGAGCACGTGCTCTACATCGAGCACTGGATGTGGGCGACCTTCTGGGGCAAGTCCAAGGAGCTGTCGCGGGCCCTGCACGCCATGGGCATCCTCGACGACCCCGAGGACATGTTCTTCCTCCGCCGCTACGAGGTCATGGAGGCCCTGTACGACACCGTGGCCGCCTGGTCGGTGGGGAGCAGGGCCCGCGGGGCCGACTACTGGCGGCCGATCGTGACCGAGCGCCGCCGCATCCACGCCGCCCTGTCGGCCGCCGACGCCGTCCCCGCCTTGGGACCGCCACCCGCCGAGGTGAGCGAGCCGTTCACGGTCATGCTGTGGGGCATCACCACCGACACCGTCGGCGAATGGCTCCGGGAAGGCCAGGGCGACGGCGACGGCCAGGCCACCCTTCGCGGAGTGGCGGGTTCGCCCGGCGTGGTCGAGGGCCCGGCCCGGGTCGTCCGCCACGTCTCCGAGCTCGAACAGGTCGAGGAGGGCGAGATCCTGGTCTGCCCGGCCACCTCCCCCTCGTGGTCGCCGGTGTTCTCCCGCATCGCCGCCACCGTCTCCGACGTCGGCGGGATCATGAGCCACACCGCCATCATCTGCCGCGAGTACGGCCTCCCGGCGGTCATCGGCACCGGCAAGGCCGTCGCCGAGTACGGCCTCCCGGCGGTCATCGGCACCGGCAAGGCCGTCGCCACCATCAAGACCGGCCAGCGCATCCGGGTCGACGGAGGCGAAGGCGTCGTCACGGTGCTGGGGTAGGGGCCGGGGGGCTGTGGACGGCGAGGCGCGGGCGGAGCCGGGGTCGGGGAGGGGCCGGGGGCCTGTGGACAGGGAGGTCACCGCTCCTCCCCGGTCGGTTACCCTCCCGGATGGGGCCCCCGTAACCGGGGTCGAGGGTGAGGTGTGCGCCCTCGAACCGGGCTCCGGGCCGGCGGCGGCCCCGGTCGACCCCGACGACTGGGTGGTGCGGCGGCGGCGGGCCGTGTGGCGGGCGGCCGGGGCCCGGGGGGTACGGCAGGTGCCGGCCGCCGTGGTGCTGGACATGGGCGGGGTGGTGATCCCGACCCTGTTCGAGTCGGTGGCCGTGGCGGGGTTCCCCGGGGGGCCGTTCCGGGGAGAGGCCGAGTACGCGGCCGTCGAGCGCGGGGAGCTGCCCGAGCGGGACTACTGGGCCCGGCTGGCCGAGCGGCGGCCGGATCTGGACGTGGGGGCGCTGTGGCGGGCCTGCTCGCGAGTGCGGGGGGAGGTCCGGCGGGCGATGGCGGCGCTGGCCGGGCGGGTGCGGCTGGTGGCGTTCACCAACGACATGACCCACTGGTTCGGGCCCGACTGGCCGGGGCGGTTCCCGGAGCTGGCCGGGTTCGACCAGGTGGTCGAGGCGGCCCGGCTGGGGGTGCTCAAGCCCGACCCGGAGGCGTTCCGGCGGTGCGCGGCCGAGATCGGGGAGGCGCCGGAGCGGTGCCTGTTCGTGGACGACCTGGCCGTGAACCTGGACGGGGCCGCCGCCGTGGGCATGCAGACGCTGCTGTTCGAGGTCCGCGACCCGGGTGCCTCGGTCGCCGCGCTGCTGGCGCGACTGGGTCTCGACCCGGGACCGCCGCCGCCCGGGCCCGGCCGGGTGTTCAGCGTCCGATGAGCCGAGGCCGGGTGTTCGCCGTGCCACCCCGGCCCGGGGGGCCTCAGGGGGACCCCGGCCGGGAACGACGGCCCAGGCGGCACCAGAGCGACCCGGGTCCCGAACGACGGCTGGCCGAGCTGGGGCTGGAGCTGCCGGCGCTGCGGCCCAAGGCCGGGCTGTACGAGGGCTGGGTCCGCTCCGGCGACCTGCTCTTCCTGGCCGGGCAGGGGGCCGACGGCTGGACCGGCCGTCTCGGCCTGGACCTGACGGTCGAGCAGGGCCGGGCGGCCGCCCGCGACTGCGCCATGAACCTGCTCGCCCAGACCCGCGACGCCCTCGGCTCCCTCGACCAGGTGGCCAGGGTGGTCAAGGTCACCGGGTTCGTGGCCTGCGTGCCCGGGTTCGGGGAGGTCCCGGCGGTGGTCGACGGCGCCTCGGCCCTGCTGGTCGAGCTGTTCGGCGACCGGGGCCGGCACGCCCGCACGGCGGTCGGGGTGGCCGCCCTGCCGCTCGGGTTCGCGGTCGAGGTCGAGGCCGTCGTGGAGGCGCGTCCGCCGGGCGGGTCAGGGCCGGGCGGCCGACGGCCGTAGCCACAGCGACACCGTGGTCGGCTCCACCGTCTGCTCGACCCCGGCCAGCAGCTCGGCCGAGAGCGTGTCCAGGTCGATCTGGTCCCGCAGCCGGGCGCTGAACGCCTCGACGGTCCGGGCCGCATCGTAGCGGCGGCGGTTGAAACGCCGGTCCACCAGCGCCTGCACCCGGCGGCGGGCCGGCTGGAACAGGGCGGCCACGGCCAGGGTGGCCCAGGCAACGGCCCAGCTCGGCAGCTCCCCGCCGACCCCGCCGAACAGCCAGCCCAGGGCCAGCACCAGCCCGGCGTAGACGGCGCCGAGGACGGCGGTCACGGCCGCGTAGACCAGGGTCCGGTTGATCAGCCGGTCGATGTCGTAGAGCCGGTAGCGGAGGATGGCCACGCCGGCGGCGATCGGGACGAAGGCGATCGACAGCCCGAACAGCACATCGCTGACCACCCCCTCCGGGAGGACGGTCATGGTGACCAGTTGGGCCAGCAGCATCAGGGCGGCCGCGTAGGTGAACCACTTGAGCTGCTGGCGCTCCACCCCCTGGGAGCGGCGGAAGCGCAGGACCACCGAGACGACCGAGGCCACCATGCAGGCGCCGAGGACCCCGAGCACCACCGCCCCGAGGGCGCCCGTCTCCGGGTCGGGGGCGCCGGCCACCCCGACCGGGTTGGGCAGGTAGACCTCCTCGTTCTGCAGCTTCAGGGTCGGCTGCACCGCCCCCAGGACGGTCACGGCGGCGATGGCCAGTCCTCCGGCCACCGCCACCGGCCGCCAGCGCGGCGACGGCAGCCGGCCGGTCGGGAACAGCAGCAGGGTGAAGACGAAGATCAGGCCCAGGATGGGCAGCCACCACCAGGAGAACCAGGCGGCCAGGGCCGCCCCGGGCAGCGACCCTTGGCGGGTGACGAGGGCGTACTCGGCGTACTCCATGGTCAGCACGCCGGCCGAGGACAGCAGCCCGATGGCCGAGAAGATCCAGCCCACGGCGTTGCCGGGGCGGTGGGCGACGATCACCGCCCCCACCACCATGAAGGCCGTGAACGCCAGCACCAGGGCCAGGTAGAAGCCGGGCTCGCGCTGGACGTTACCGTTGGCGAACGACAGCGGGACGGCCAGGTAGCCGACGGCGAACACCGCCAGCACGCCCCAGGCCACCCGAGTCGAGCGCACACGCATGGACACAGGCTAGGGGCCGACCGTCCCGGGATCGTTACGGCCGGCCGGGCGCTGCGGCCGGGCTACTCGGTGGCCTCGTGGCCGATGTGGCGGTCGACCTGGACCACGGTGCCGGTCCAGTCGCAGGAGCGGCACCAGCAGTAGAAGACGCGGTCCTCGGCGGCCCACCACTCGACCACCAGGCCGCCGGGGCCGCCGATGGCGGCGCCGCAGCGGGGGCAGTGCCGGGGTGCGTCCAGCAGGTGCCGCTCGGCGTCGCGGGCAAAGGTGGCCGTCGGCGGGGGCAGCGGGTGCGGGTCCTCGGGCAGGACCTCTGCCTCAGGCATTGGCCCGGACCTTGGCCGCCTCGGTGTGGAGCTTGAGCAGGTCCTCCAGCTGAGGCGAGTAGCGGGTGAAGCCGAGGTTCATCCACTGGAGGGCGAAGTCGGCTCCGGCGCCGAACTTGTTCTTCTCACACGGCAGGTCGATGCGGTCGTTCGCGGCCGGGTCGCGGACCACGGCGATCGGGTCGCGGCCGGCGGCGACCGCGGCCAGCTGCTGCTTGAACTGCTTGCGGAGCATGGCGATGCCGACGTCGGACTTGCCCAGGTGCTCGACCGTCCGGTCGGTGATCGGGCCCTGGGTGACCCAGGCCATGATGTCCTGGCCCTCGACGTAGTCGACGATGTGGTTGCCGTGCTGGTCGCGCCAGGGCAGCTCGTAGTCGGGGATGGCCACCTGGGCCGGGGGCGGGGCGCCGTCGGGGGCGTGCACCGTGTAGAGCACGAACCAGGTGGTGGTGTCGTCGACCGGGACCCGGATCTGCATCTGCTCGATGCCGGCCCCGCCGACCCGCATGCAGTAGGGGAAGACCATCGGGTGCCCGACGGCCCAGTCGTCGTCGTCCTCGCTGTGGCCCTCGAGCAGGCGGCGCTTGATGATGCCGTGGTCGAACTCGTCGAAGGCGACCTTGACGTGGCGGCGCTGGAACGACTTGGGGGCCTCGAATCCCATCCGGCTGCCGAGGAACTCGAAGTAGCGGCCGTGCAGCCACTCCACATGGTGGGGGTCGACGGCGTTCTCCATGATCTGCAGCCAGTTGCAGGGCAGCAGGGCGTGGCCGAAGTCGCGCACCCCCTGCATCACGTAGACGTCGTAGCGGGGCAGCAGCGGGGCCGGCTCCGGGCCCACGTAGACCCAGACCATGCCGCCCAGCTCCTCGGCCCGGCCGGCCCGGGCCCGGACCCGGTCCTTGAACGAGGTCTTGTCGAGCTCGGCCGGCTGGTCCAGGCAGGTGCCGTCGCGGCCGAACAGCCAGCCGTGGTAGCCGCAGCGGATGCCCTCGGGCTCCACCACCCCGTAGGCCAGCGAGGCCCGGCGGTGCGGGCACTGCTCCTCGACCACCCCGTAGGACCCGTCCGGGGTCCGGTACAGGGCCCAGTCCTCGCCGAGCAGCCGCACCCGCTTGACCGGGAACTCCTCCAGCTGGCGGGTGAAGGCCACCGGGTACCAGTAGCGGCGCAGAAGCTCGCCCATGGGCGTGCCCGGGCCGACCCGGGTGAGCTCGGCGTTCTGCTCGGCGGTCAGCATGGGTGGCCTCCTACTGCTCCAGGATGGTGACGGTGCCCTGGTTGCCGTCGACGCGGATCCGCTGGCCGGTCTTGATGGTCTTGGTCCCGAAGGCGGTGCCGGTGACGGCGGGCAGGCCGTACTCGCGGCAGACGATGGCGGCGTGGGCCATCATCCCGCCGACGTCGGTGACGGTGGCCCCGATCTTGCCGAAGATCGGCGCCCAGCTCGGGGCGGTCAGGGGCGCGACCAGGATCTCGCCCGCCTCGACCTCGCCGATCTGGTCGGCCGAGAAGATCACCCGGGCCGGGCCCTCGGCCACCCCCGGGGAGGCGGCGAAGCCCTTGAGGCCGCCGTCGCCGCCGCCGTCGCCGGCCCCCAGCCACTGCTTGACGCTCTCGCCGGTGATGCCCCAGAGCATGATGGTGAACGGCTCGGTCACGACCTCGGGCGGCCGGCCCAGGGCGGGCGGCGGCGACCAGGACCGCAGCGCGGTCAGGATGCCCCGGCGCCGCTCCAGCTCCCGGCCCCAGTAGGCCGGGCCCCGGGGCTTCACCCCGACCGCCCAGGCGCTGTAGTAGTCCCACAGGGCCTCGGGGACCTCGTCCCGCTTGAGCAGGAAGATGTCGTCGTCAGCCCCGAAGAACCCCTCCTTGGCCAGGACGCCGCCGAGCTGGCGCATCTTGCGCCAGAGCACCGAGTGGCTCCAGTGCTCGACGTAGAAGTTGTGGTTCTCGACATAGGGGAACACCACCCTGGCCAGGCCGAGCTTCTGCTCGAAGGCGGCCCGGTCCTCGTCGGTGGCCAGCAGCTCTGCGTACTCGGCGACGATCCGGTCGCGCTCGGACCGGATGGCCTCGATCGGCCGGCCGATGTCGACCCCGTCGCGGAGCTTGGCGATGTAGTCGCGGACGAACCCGAAGGGGATCTCCAGGTGCTCCAGCCAGACCTCGTCGGTGTGGTAGAAGCCGCTCCCGGACGAGAAGTTGAACCACGGCTGGGCCGACGCCTCCCACTGCGACAGCCAGGCCTGGCCGGCGTCGCTGGCCCGCAGGGCCTCGATCACCGCGGCCGCCGACGGCTGCTCGAAGGCGCCCTCGACCCGGCTGTCCACGGCCAGCCGGGCCAGCTTCTTCAGCTCCTCGTCGGGCTGGAAGAGGTCGACCTCGACCCCGGCGACCATCTTGGCGATGGCCAGGTCGGGGATGCTGGGGAAGGCCTGCTTGCAGAAGCCGAAGAAGTCCAGGTAGGCGGCGTACCCGAGGTTGAGGAACTCGAAGTGGTACTGCCACAGCTGCAGGGCCAGGTCGACCAGCCGGTGGTAGCTGCGCTGGAGCTCGAACCCCGAGCCCATGCCGCGGCCCTCGGTGACCACGGCCAGGTCCTCCTTGTCGGGCAGGGGCTCGAAGCTGAGGGCCTCCATCTCGCCGATGAGCCCGCGGATCTTGCCCATCCACTGCTCGTACAGCGTCGCCCAGTTCTGGAAGTAGAAGCCGGCCCGCTCCAGGAAGTGGGGGACCCGGGCCTCGATCTCGGCCGGGTCGGCGACCCCGACGGGGGACAGGTAGGCGTAGCCGTTGAGGACCCGGTAGTCGACCCCGAGGGCCGGCGGGATCAGGTAGTGGCGGGTGTTGTACTGGGACAGGGAGGCCAGGGCGAACTCGTAGAAGGTGGCGTCCCAGGGGCTCATGACCTCCGGCCAGTGGACCCCGTCCTGGAACCAGAACATGGAGTCCTCGTACTCGCGCCGGTCGGTCGAGAACGGCAGCGAGTAGGTGTACAGCTCCTGCCACCCCTCGGCCCCGGCCGGGGTCTCGATCTCGAAGGGGCTGGGGAACCGGTCCGCCATGGCCCTGTCCTTTCTGTCGAGGCCCGGGTCACGGCCCGGGCGCGTCCGAGCTTCCACGTGTGTGCAGCGGCGACAGCAGGGTGGCGACGATGCTGGACATCGGGTCGGCGCCGACGGCGACGGGCGTCGCCGCCCGGCGGCTCCAGACCGTCTCCGGGCGGGCCTGGAGCAGGGTCACGGCCTGGTCGGCGGGCAGGTCGGCGTCAAGGGCCCACTCCACGTCCTGGGGGCAGCGGTAGTGCCGCTCGGCCCGCCGGGCCAGCCGGGCCACCGCCTTGACCTGGTCGTCGGTGAGGCTGGGGGCGGTCCGGCGGTCCTGGTCGACCGGGAGCCGCTCGACCCGGTCGCGGTCGCCCAGTCGGTACTCGACCGCCTTGTCGGCGATGGTGCGCTGGACGATCTCGCCCAGGACCTTGTCGACCAGGAAGCTGTCCGGGGTGACCTCGCCGGAGACGATGCCCTCGCCGAAGCCCCAGGCGGCCTCGATGGCGACCTGGGAGCGGTCGCCGTCGCGGGGGTTGAGGGTGAAGGCCACCCCCGACGCGGTCGGGTGGACCATCTTCTGGACCCCGACCGACATGGCGACGACGTCGTGGTCGTAGCCGCGCTCGCGCCGGTAGGCGATGGCCCGGGCGGTGAACAGGCTCGACCAGCAGCGGGTGAGGTGGCGCAGGACGTCCTCGGGGCCGCGGACCCACAGGTAGGTGTCGTGCTCGCCGGCGAAGCTGGCGTCGGGCAGGTCCTCGGAGGTGGCCGAGGAGCGCACCGCCACCGGGACCGCGTCGAGCTCGCAGCGGTCGCACAGCCGCTGGTAGGCGGCGCGGACGGCGGCGGCCACGGCGTCGTCGAGGGGGACCTGCTCGATGCGGCGGCGGATGGCCCCGCTCAGCTCCTCCAGGCCGGCCGGGTCGCCCAGGTCGACCTCGTCCAGCAGCCCGGTGACGGCCTGGCGGACCTCGGGGTGGCCGCGGACGGTGTGGTAGGCGTCGACGGTGACCGCGAACCCGGGCGGCACCGGCAGCCCGGCCGACAGCAGCTCCCCGAGGCTGGCGTTCTTGCCGCCGAGGCGGGCCCGCTGCGCCGGGTCGTAGCCGTCCAGCCAGGACACGAAGCTCATCGGATGCCCTCCCACCAGTCGGGCCGCTCGGCCGCGGGCGGGACCTGGACCTCCTGGACGCGGTTGCGGTAGGCGACCAGGGCCTCGCCGCCGCCCTCCTTCAGCTTCACCAGGACTTCTTCGGTGTTGTAGGGCTCGCCGGGGTCGTAGCCGTGCGCCCAGGCGGCGAAGGCGCGGATGGGGCCGGAGTGGGTGGCGCACAGGACGCGGGCCCCCGGGGCCTCGCCGACTAGGCGCTGGAAGCCGGACCAGAAGCGGCGGACGCAGCTGGCCGGGGGCTCGAAGTGGAGCATGGGGATGGTCATCCAGTGGTGGATGGGGTCGGCCCCGCCCTGCTGGACGTTCCAGAACCGGTCGACCTCGACCAGCCACATCGGCCGGTCCCCGAGGGCGACCCGCTCGTACCGCTCCATCAGCGCGTGGTACATGCGGAAGGCGCTGGTCACGTCGCGCAGGCCGTCGGGGGTGGCGACCTGGAAGTTGCGGAACTCGGCCATCGGCCGGGGCTCGGCCACCTTGGCGTCGCGGCGCCACAGGTCGAGGCCGTCGAGCAGCCCGCGGTGGAGGTGCTCGGCCGTCTGGCGGGCCCGGTTGGTGTCGGCGCAGACGATCTGGACCTGCTCGCCGTCGCGGATGCCCTTGGACAGGTCGAACCCGCGCCGGTGGGCCTGCCAGCCGCCGAGGGGGGTGAGGCCGCTCTCGGTCGAGTACCCCTGGGTCTCGCCGTGGCGGATGATGTGGACCTGGGCGGCCACCCGGAAGGTGGCGGCCGGGGTCTCGGGGACGATCTCCTTGGTCCGGGTGATCTCGGCCCAGGCCCTGGTCACCTCGAGCGGCTCGCCGTTCCAGACCGGCGGGGGCGCGTCGGGAGCGTCGGGGTCGGCCCGCCGCTCCCGGAACCGCCGCAGGTACAGCGGCGTGGCGTCCTCGGCCTCGGCGGTGTCGGGCTCGGGGGCGGCCGCCCGGGCCCGCCGGCGCAGGTAGCTGGCCAGGTACAGAGGCGCGTCGGGCCGCTCGGTCCGTGGCAGCGGCGGGTCCTCGGCCATCTCGCCCCTCTCGGTCAGCTGTGCACGGTCAGGAACCGCTGGTTGACGGCGCCCTCGTAGTAGAAGATGGCCCGGCCCATCTCGGCCTCGGTCCAGGTGACGACCTCGTGGTCCGGGTCGACCCAGTAGCCGCCGGTGAAGACCTCGTTGCGGTTGCCGGCGGCGTCGAAGAAGTAGACCGCGTACCCGCGGGTGGCCCCGTGCCGGGTCGGGCCGACGTCGATCGGCACCCCGTGGTAGGCCAGGGTGTCGGCGGCGGTGCGGACCTCGTTCCAGTCGTCCAGCCAGAAGGCGAAGTGGTGGAGCCCGCCGTTGGGCCCGGT
Organism: Actinomycetes bacterium; assembly: GCA_030146615.1. Lineage (GTDB taxonomy): Bacteria > Actinomycetota > CALGFH01 > CALGFH01 > CALGFH01 > CALGFH01. The sequence goes on along the minus strand of JASLBL010000514.1, from coordinate 20,190 downwards.
GACCAGGGCGATGTCGTGGGGGGTGTGGGACACCTCGAGCCAGGTGGCCAGCTGGTGGCCGTCGTCGGCCAGGACCTGCTCGGTGAGGCGGAACCCGAGCACCTCGCGGAAGAACCGGGTGCCCTCGTCGACGTCCTCGGCGGTGACGAAGATGTGGTCGAGGCGGGGCGGGGCGATCCCGACCAGCCCGAGCGGCCGGGGCGGCGGGTTGGTCCGGGGGAGGAGATTTCCGACCTTCTCCATGCCCCAGACCAGCTCGCAGCGGTGCCCGGTCGGCGTCTGGAAGCGGATGGCCTCCCCGTGCCCCGGGGCGAGCTCGCCGCGGGCGTGGCGGGTGACCTGGCCGCCGTTCTTCTCGACCCGCCGCTCGTAGCGCTCCAGGTCGTCGGCGTGCTCGACTTTGAAGCCCATGTGTTCGAGGCCGTAGGTGGCGGCATAGCGCAGGATCACCGAGTGGTGCTCGTGCTCGTCCCAGCACTTGAGGAAGACCCGCTCGGCGTCCCGGCCCGTCTCCAGCAGCCCCACCACCTCGGTGTAGTAGGCGGTGGCCAGCTCCAGGTCGGGCACCCGGACCTCGACATGCGACAGGCGCAGGATGCCCATGTCAGGTGTGGACCTTCATGAACCGGTCGTTCAGGTCGCCCTCGTAGTAGAAGATGGCCCGGCCGATATTGTCCTCGGTCCAGGTGATGGTGGGGAAGTCCGGGTCGGGCCGGTAACCGCCGGTGAAGACCTCGTTGCGGGTGCCCAGGGGGTCGAAGAAGTAGATGGTGTTGCCGCGAGTGATGCCGTGGCGGGTCGGGCCGACGTCGATCTGGACGCCGTTGTAGGCCAGGATGTCGGCCGCCTTGCGCACGTGGTCCCAGTCGTCCAGCCAGAACGCGAAGTGGTGCAGGCCGCCGTTGGCCCCGGTGACCACGGCCAGGTCGTGGGGCGAGTGGGACCGCTCCATCCAGACGCCGATCTGGTGGCCGTTGCCGTCCAGCAGCTGCTCGGTGAGGCGAAAGCCCAGCACCTCCATATAGAAGCGGGTCGCCTCGCCGACCTCCTCCGCGGTGACCAGGACGTGGTCGATGCGGGGCGGGGCGATGCCGCGGAGGCCCTGGGGCGGGAACGGGGGCGGGTTGACCTTGGGCAGCAGCCCGCCGACCCGCTCGACCTCGCGGACCAGCTCCATCAGCTGGCCCGACGGGGTCTCGAAGCGGATCGACTCGCCCTGGCCGACCGACTCGCCCCGGGCGACCCGGCGCACCGGGAAGCCGTAGCGCTCGACCCGCGACTCCAGGGTGGCCAGGTCCTCGTCGGCCTCGACCTTGAAGCTGATCAGGTCCAGGCCGACCCGGGGGGCGTAGCTGAGCTTGACCGAGTGGTGGTCGTCCTCGTCCCAGCACTTGAGGAACACCTCGGTGGCCGTCCGCTCGACCTCGAGCAGGCCCATGACCTCGGTGTAGTAGGCGGTGGCCAGGTCCAGGTCGGGCACGCGCACGTCCACGTGCGACAGGCGGAGGATCCCCATCCACGCTCCTTGTCCCGCGATTTCGGAAGAAGGTACGGCGCGTCCCGCTCCGCGGGATAGCGTCCCTTCCCGCATGGAGGAACGTGGGCTATGGTCGCCAGACGATGCCGCAGCGCGACCTCCCGCCCCAGGCGCCGACCCAATTGGCCGGTCCGGAGCGGATGCGCCAGGCCATGGCCGACTTCGTGGCCGCCGTGCACGAGGCCTACCTGGCCCAGGTCCGGCTGCTGCCGCCGGCCGCCCAGGCCCGCCTGCCCCTGCTCCAGGCCCCGCGGCTGACCGTGGCCGCCGCCGGGGCCCGCAACCTGCACGTGATCGGGACCACCGAGTCGTTCCCGGCCCCGGTCGGCCAGGAGGTCGAGGTCACCGGGGAGGCCGACGGGCTGGCCTGGGAGCTGCGCTTCTTCGACCCGGTGGTGCTGCCCGTGCTCGGCCTGGTCGCTGAGGCCGACGGGCCGGACCCCGAGGAGGTCCGCCGGGTGCTCGGGGTCGGGACCTACCTGTACCACCTGGTGGTCGAGCCCGGCTCCCAGCTCACTCCCCATCACGCCACCCACGCCGGCGCCGGCCTGGCCAGCGCCCATGCCGCCGCCGCCCGGGAGCTGGAGACGATCCGGGCCCATGCCCCCGGCCGCCAGGACCTGGTCGACGAGCTCGCCGGCGCCACCACCGCCGGCCTCGTCCGCGCCCAGTCCCTCCTGGCCCGCGAGATCGCCCCCGGCGACCCCGCCGTCGCCGCCGCCACCGACCCCGCCGCGATCCGGGCGGCCCTGGTCAAGGCTCTCCGAGGGGGGCTGGGGACGACCGAGGGCACCCCCCCTCCCGGGTCGGTTGCCCTCCCGAGTGGGGGCCCCGGCACCGGAGGGGCGGGGTGAACCCCGCCCGCCGGGAGGGGGCCAGCCGCGCCCCGCGGCGGGAAGGGGCCACCCTCTCCTCCGTGCAGAACGCGGCTCGGCTGCTCAAGGAGTTCGGGTCGGCCGAGGGGGCGTTGGGGGTGACCGAGCTGGCCCGGCGGCTGGGGCTGGGGAAGTCGACCGTGCACCGGCTGCTGGCCACGCTGACCGCCGAGCGGATCCTGGAGCACGACCAGGCCACCGGGACCTACCGGCTGGGGCTGATGATGTGGGAGCTCGGGGCCAGGGTGTCGGTCCACCGGGTCCTGCACGACGCCGCCACCACCGTGATCGAGGAGCTGCGCAACGCCACCAAGGAGACGGTCCAGGTGGCGGTGCTGGACGGCCGCGAGGTGGTCTACGTGGAGCGGCTCGAGAGCCCGCACACCCTGCGGATCTTCGGCCGGGTCGGGCACCGCAACTCGGCCCACTGCACCAGCACCGGCAAGGTCCTGCTGGCCCACCTGCCCGGCCGGCGCCAGGCGGCGCTGCTGGAGGGGTGGCGGCTGGAGCGCAAGACCGACGCCACCGTCTGCGACCTCGCCCAGCTCCGGGCCGAGCTGGAGCGGGTCCGGGTCCAGGGGTGGGCCGAGAACATCGGCGAGAGCGAGGTCGGGGTGGCCAGCGTGGCCGCCCCGGTCCGCAACGCCCGGGGCGAGGTCATCGCCGCCATCAGCGTGGCCGGGCCGGTGATGCGGGTCAACGGCGACACCCTCCGCCGCTTCTTCCGGGCCTCGGTCATCCAGGCCGCCGACGCCATCTCCGACCAGCTCGGCTGGCGTCCCGACCGAGGCCAGTCCGGGCGAGGTCGAGGCCGTGCCGCCTCAACCAGTCCACTCGCGGTGGACGCTCGGCCAGACCGCCGGGTGCGGGGGGCGTCGTGACCGCGGCCGGTCCGGGAGGGCTCCCGGTCGACTGGGGGTCGGGCGGGGTCGAGCCCCCGCTGCCCGTGGACGACCTGGCGAGGGCGCTGTACCGGGCCCGCCGGGACCGGGTCCCAGTGCGACCCCTGACCGAGGCGCGGCCGGAGCTGACCGCCGCCGAGGCCTACGAGATCCAGCGCCGCCTGGTCGAGCTGCTCCAGGCCGACGGCGAGGGCGAGATCGTCGGCTACAAGCTCGGCCTGACCAGCCGGGCCATGCAGACCCAACTCGGCATCGACCAGCCTGACTACGGCCCGGTCCTGGCCACCGGGGTCCACCCCGACGGGGTCGAGGTCGACCTCGGCCGGCTCATCCAGCCCAAGGTCGAGGCCGAGATCGCCATCGTGCTGGACGCCCCCCTGGCCGGGCCCGCCTGCACCGCCCTCGACGTGCGGCGGGCGGCCGCCGGTGCGGTGGCCGCGGTCGAGATCATCGACTCGCGGGTCGTGGACTGGCGCATCCGGCTGGCCGACACCATCGCCGACCTCGCCTCCAGCTCGGCCATCGCCCTGTCCAGCCGCCTGGTCCCCCTGGACCGGCTCGACCCGCGGCTGGCCGGGGTGGCCATGACCCGCAACGGCGAGCTGGTCGCGACCGGCGCCGGCGCGGCCGCCCTCGGCGACCCGCTGCACGCGGTCGCCTGGCTGGCCAACACCCTGCATCCGCTCGGGGTGACCCTGGAGGCCGGGCACGTGGTCATGACCGGCGCCCTGCACGCCGCCGTGCCCCTTGCCGCCGGGGACGTGTTCCGGGCCGAGTTCGACTGGCTGGGCCCGGTCGGCCTGGTCGTCAGCGGAGAAAGGCAACCAGCATGACCCTGTCGTGTGTGGTCATCGGGTCGGGCAACATCGGCACCGACCTCATGGTCAAGCTGCTGCGCTCGCCGTCGCTGGAGCCGCGGGCCCTGGTCGGGATCGACCCGGCCTCCGAGGGCCTGGCCAGGGCCCGGGAGCTGGGGGTGGAGGCGACCGCCGAGGGGATCGGCTGGGTCGAGGCCCACGCCGGCGAGATCGACCTGGCCTTCGAGGCGACCAGCGCCCGGGTGCACGCCGCCAACGCCCCCCGGCTGGCCGCGGCCGGGATCACCGCCATCGACCTGACCCCGGCCCGGCTGGGCCCGCCGGTCGTGCCAGGAGTCAACCTGACCAGCCACCTGGACGCGCCCAACCTGAATTTGATCACCTGCGGCGGGCAGGCCACGGCGCCGATCGTGGCCGCGGTGGCCTCGGCCAGCCCGGTGCCGTACGCCGAGATCGTCTCCACCGTCGCCTCCCGGTCGGCCGGGCCCGGGACCCGCCAGAACATCGACGAGTTCACCCGGACCACCGCGCGCTCCCTGGAGGAGGTCGGCGGGGCCGCCCACGGCAAGGCGATCATCATCCTCAACCCTGCCGACCCGCCGATCCTGATGCGCAACACCGTGTTCTGCGCCCTGCCCGACGGCTACGACGAGACGGCGGTGGCCGACGCGATCAACGACATGGTCGAGCGGGTCGCCGCCTACGTGCCCGGCTACCGGCTGAAGCGCCCGCCCGTGTTCGAGGAGGGGCCGTTCGCCACTCCCGGCGGGCCGGCCGCGGCACGGGTGGTGGCCCTGCTGGAGGTCGAGGGGGCCGGCGACTTCCTGCCCCCGTACGCCGGGAACCTCGACATCATGACCGCCGCCGCCGTCCGGGTCGGCGAGGCCCTCGCCGAGGCACGAGTCGCCGAGGAGGTGGGGGCATGACTGGGACCGCGTTCCGGCTGACCGACTCGACCCTGCGCGACGGCTCCCACGCCCTCTCCCACCGCTACACCGCCGAGCAGGTGGCATCCATCGTCCGCGGCCTGGACGCCGCCGGGGTGCCGGTGATCGAGGTCAGCCACGGCGACGGGCTGGGCGGCTCCTCGTTCAACTACGGCTTCTCCGGCACCGACGAGCGCGAGCTGGTGTCGGCGGCGGTCGAGGCCGCCACCCGGGCCCGGATCGCGGTCCTGCTCCTGCCCGGGATCGGGGTCGCCGACGACCTGCGCGACATGGCCGACCGGGGGGTGCGGGTGGCCCGGATCGCCACCCACTGCACCGAGGCCGACATCTCCGAGCAGCACATCCGCCTGGCCAAGCGGCTCGGCATGGAGGCGGTCGGGTTCCTGATGATGGCCCACATGGCCGAGCCGGCCGAGCTGCTGGCCCAGGCCCGGCTGATGGAGTCGTACGGGGCCGACTGCGTGTACGTGGTCGACTCGGCCGGGGCCATGACCACCGCCGACGCCCGCGCCCGGGTGGGGACGCTGGCCGAGGGGCTGCGCTGCCAGGTCGGCCATCACGCCCACAACAACCTGTCCCTGGCCGTGGCCAACTCCCTGGCCGCCCTGGACGCCGGGGCGGCCCAGCTCGACGGCTGCTGCGCCGGGCTTGGCGCCGGAGCCGGCAACTGCCCGACCGAGGTCCTGGTCGCCACCTGCGACAAGCTCGGCCTGCCCACCGGGGTCGACCCCCTGGAGGCCATGGGGGTGGCCGAGGACCTGGTCCGGCCCCTCCGCCCGGAGATGGGGGTGATCGACCGGGCCGGGCTGCTGCTCGGCTACGCCGGCGTCTACGGGTCGTTCCTGCTCCACGCCCAGCGGGCCGCGGCCCACTACGGGGTCGACGTGGGCGAGATCCTGCTCGAGCTTGGCCGGCGCCGCATCGTCGGGGGCCAGGAGGACATGATCCTCGACGTCGCCCTGGAGCTGGCCCGCAAGGAGGCGCCGGTGTGAGCCCCGACCCGGTCGCCCTGGCCCAGCAGCTGGCCGGGCTGCGCCAGCGCCGCAGCGCCGGCACCGGCCTGACCGTCGAGCACCCCGGGCTCGACCTGGAGCTGGCCTACGCCGTCCAGGAGGCCGGGGTCCGGCTGCTGGCCGCGGCGGGGGAGCGGCCGGTCGGGTTCAAGCTGGGGCTGACCAGCCGGGCCAAGCAGGCCCAGATGGGCGTGGCCGAGCCGTTGTACGGCGAGCTCACCGACGCCATGCTCCTGGACGTCGGCGAGCCGCTCGACACCGGCCAGCTCATCCAGCCCCGGGTCGAGCCCGAGATCGCCTTCCTGCTCGGGGCCGACCTGGCCGGGGAGCGGGTCACCGCCGCCCAGGTGCTGGCCGCCACCGCCGCCGTGGCCCCGGCCATCGAGGTGCTCGACAGCCGCTACGCCGGCTACGCCTTCACCCTGCCCGACGTCGTCGCCGACAACGCCTCGGCCGCCCGCCTGGTCCTTGGCGGCGTCCGCCAGTCCGTCGACGGGATCGACCTGCGCCTGGTCGGCTGCGTGCTCGAGGTCGGCGGCCGGGTCAGGGCCACGGCCGCCGGGGCGGCCGCCCTCGGCCACCCGGCCGCCGCCGTGGCCTGGCTGGCCCGGGCCCTGGCCCGCCGGGACCGCCGCCTGGCCGCCGGTGACCTGGTCCTGTCGGGCGGGCTCACCGAGGCGGTGGCGGTCGCCCCCGGCGACGTGGCCGTGGCCCGCTTCGGCCGCCTCGGGACCGTGGAGCTGGCCGTCCGCTAGCGGTGACCAAGGAGGAGCCATGCCGTTCGTCCGCATCGACCTCGTCCGCGGCCGCGACAAGGCGGTCCTCATCCGGCTCGTCGAGGAGGTGTCGCGGGTCGTCGCCGACACCCTCGACACCCCCATCGACCGGGTCCGGGTGATGGTCTCCGAGGTCGACCCCGACCTGTGGGGTATCGGCGGTGTCCCCTACTCGGTGGCCAGGGGTCCGGTCGACGCCCAGCCGCCGGCGGGGGACCAGGGCCGGTGAGCGCGGATCGACCGACCGGGGCACCCCCTCGGAAGAGCTACCCGTCTGATCGGGGCACCCCTCCGGGGTTCCCCGGACCCCTCCGGCCGGACCCCTCCGCACCGGTCGAGCTGGCGGCCGGCCGGGCCGAGGACCTGCCCGCCGGGACCGTGCGGCTGCTGGAGGCGGCCGGGCGACGCCTGGCCGTCGGCAACGCCGGCGGCCGGCTGTTCGCCCTGGACGACACCTGCCTGCACCGCGGCGGGTCGCTGGCCTGCGGCCACCTGGACGGCCAGGTGCTGGTCTGCCCGCTGCACTGGTGGCGCTACGACGTCCACAGCGGCCGGCGGCTCGGCCAGCCCGGCCTGCGGGTGGCCACCTACCCGGTCCGGGTGGTCGACGGCGAGGTCCGGGTCACCGTCACCCCGGCCCCGCCGCCCCGCTCCTGGCGCGAGATCCTGCTGGAGCACGCCCGCGAGGGGCGAACCCGGTGAAGGCGGTGGTGCTCGACTTCGGCGGGCCGGTGCTGGTGACCCCGTTCGAGCGGCTCCCGGCTCTGGAGCGGTCGCTCGGGGTGCCGGCGGGGACCTTCGGCTGGCCGGGGCCGTTCGACCCGGCCGCCGACCCGCTGTGGCGGGCCATGCAGGCCGGGGAGCTGAGCGAGCGCGCCTACTGGGCCGGCCGGGCGGCCGAGGTCGCGGCGGTCTCGGGCGAGGACGGGGTGCCGGCCATGATGGCCCGGCTGTTCGACGGCCCCGAGGAGGAGCTGGTCCGGCCCCAGGCCCGGACGCTCGTGGCCGCCGCCCAGGCCGCCGGGCTCCAGACGGCCGTGCTCACCAACGACCTGTACGACTTCCACGGCCAGGCCTGGATCGACCGGATGCGGGTCCTGGCCGAGGTCGCCTGCGTGGTCGACACCTCCCGGCACGGGACCCGCAAGCCGGAGCCCGCCGCCTACCGGCTCGTCCTCGACCGCCTCGGGGTCGCCGCCGACCAGGCGGTGTTCGTCGACGACCAGCCGGCCAACGCCGCCGGGGCCGAGGCGGCCGGCATGACCGCGGTCTGGTTCGACGTCACCCGGCCCGACCACAGCTACGACGAGGTCCGCCAGGCCATCGGGCTGGCCGACGACGGAGGGACACCGTGAGCACGGCGGGCGCACACGACGCCGCGATCGAGCTGGAGGAGCGCCAATGAGCAGCCTGGTCGAGATCCCGCACGTGATCGACGGGGAGGAGCGGGCCGCGGCCGACGGCCGCACCTTCGAGTCGGTCAACCCGGCCACCGAGGAGGCCTGGGCCCGGGTCGCCCGGGGGTCGGCGGACGACGCGGCCGCGGCTGTGGCCGCCGCCCGCCGGGCCTTCGACGAGGGCCCGTGGCCGCGCATGGCCCCGGCCGAGCGCGGGCAGGCCCTGCACCGGCTGGCCGACCTGATCGAGGCCGAGGCGGCCACCCTCGGCCGGCTGGACTCGACCGACATGGGCAAGCCGATCCGCCAGGCCCGCGACAACGACGCCCACCGGGCCGCCCTCAACTTCCGCTTCTTCGCCGACTACGCCGCCCTGGCCACCGACGAGGCCCTGCCCTCGCCGACCGGCCACCACGTCTACACCCGCCACGAGCCGGTCGGGGTGGCCGCGGCCATCTCGCCCTGGAACTTCCCCCTCATGCTGGCCACCTGGAAGGTCGCCCCGGCCCTGGCCTTCGGCAACACGGTGGTCCTGAAGCCGGCCGAGCAGTCGCCGGCGTCCTGCCACCGCCTCGGCCTGCTGGCCGGCCAGGCCGGCCTGCCCCCGGGGACGCTCAACGTCGTCCAGGGGTTCGGGCCCGGCGAGGCCGGCCAGGCCCTGACCGAGGACCCCGGGGTCGACCTGATCACCTTCACCGGCGAGTCGGCCACCGGCCGGGCCATCCTCGCCGCCGGCGCCCCCACCCTCAAGCGGGTCAGCTTCGAGCTCGGCGGCAAGGGCGCCAACCTGGTCTTCGCCGACGCCGACCTCGGCAACGCGGTCGACTGGTCACTGCGGGCCATCTTCCTCAACGCCGGCCAGGTCTGCCTGTCCGGGTCCCGGCTGTACGTGCAGCGGCCGGTGTACGAGGAGTTCCTCGACCGCTTCGTGGCCGGCGCCGAGGCCATGCGCCTCGGCGACCCGCTGGACGAGGCCACCGAGGTCGGGCCGCTGTCGTCCCGCGAGCACTGGGAGAAGGTCACCGGCTACCTGGACCTGGCCGCCGCCGAGGGCGCCAAGGTCCGCACCGGCGGCCGCGGCGACGGCTGGTGGGTCAGGCCGACCGTGCTGGTCGACGTCCGCCAGGACATGCGGGTCTGCCGGGAGGAGATCTTCGGCCCGGTGGTGGTGGTCCAGCCGTTCGACACCGACGAGGAGGCCGTCGCCCTGGCCAACGACACGGCCTACGGCCTCAACGCGATGGTGTTCACCGAGAGCCTGCGCCGGGCCCACCGGGTCGCGGCCGCCGTCCGGGCCGGCACCATCTGGGTCAACTGCTTCTTCGTGCGCGACCTGCGGGCCCCGTTCGGCGGGTACAAGGACTCGGGCATCGGCCGCGAGGGCGGCCGCTACAGCCGCGAGTTCTTCACCGAGGCCAAGGCCGTGGTCATGCAGATGTGACCGACGGCAAACCGGGGCTGTGCGGTGCGGCACTGCCGCAGCGCGGCCCGGGAGCGCAGCATGGTGGCGACACCAGCCAACCGAAGAAGGCAGTCACCATGCGACCTGTCCGAATCCTGCTCGTGGCCATCGCGGTCATCGCGGTCGGCCTCGCTGGCTGGGCCCTCGGCGCCCGCGGCGCGTACTCGGGGCCCGACGACAACGCCACCGCGACCACGGCCGCCGCCCAGAGCGAGCCCGCGGCCGCCCCGGCCCCCGCTCCCGACCCGGAGACCGGGGTCGTGACCATCCCTGACGGCCCACCGCCGTCCGACACCACCAAGCCTGCCCCCCGGCCGCGTATTGTCGGGATCGGCAGCGAGCCGGTCCTGCCCAAGGACGGTGCGTTCTGGCGGCTGTCGCCCGGCGCCGGCCTCGTCACCTTCGTGCTCGACGCCCAGCACGCCACCAGGGTCGAGTTCTGGCTCACCCCGACCGGCACCGGCACCGCCGACCTCGCCCGCAAGATCGGCCAGGACAGCAACGGCCGCGACGGCTGGCTGTTCAACTGGCGCTACCCGAACGAGCCGATCCTCGGCCACCTGACCGTCAAGGCCGTCGGCCCCGGCGGCACCGCCGAGCAGACCGTCGGCGTCTACCACGACCCGCCCGAGCAGCCCTGACCCAGCCCGACCGGCGACCGGGCCGCGCCCCACCACGCGGCCCGGTCGCTCACGTGCGGCCCAGGTACTGGTGGACGAGCTGGACGGCGACGGCGCCCTCGCCGACCGCCGAGGCGACCCGCTTGACCGACCGCTGGCGGACGTCGCCGGCCGCGAACACCCCGGGGATGCTGGTCTCCAGCAGCAGCGGCGGCCGCCGCAGGGGCCAGCCGACCGGCACCCCACCCGGGCCGAGCAGGTCGTGGCCGGTCAGGACGTAGCCACGGTCGTCGCGCTCGACCCCGGCCAGCCACTCCGTCCGGGGCTCGCCCCCGATCATCACAAACAGGGCCGCCGCCGGCACCTCCTCGGTCGTCCCGTCGTCCCGGTGCCGCAGGACCAGGCCCTCCAGGCGGTGGCGGCCCAGCCCGCCGACCACCTGGGTGCGCAGCCGGACGGTCACGTTCTGGGCCTGCTCGATCTCCTGGATCAGGTAGTCGGACATGCTCTTGGCCAGGTCGGGCCCGCGGGCCAGCAGGGTCACCGAGGCGGCGTGCCTGGCCAGGTGGAGGGCGGCCTGACCGGCCGAGTTGCCGGCCCCGACCACGAACACGTCCTGGCCCTCCAAGGCCCTGGCCTCGGCCCCGGCCGCACCGTAGAAGACACCGGACCCGACCAGCGCCTCCAGCTCGGGGACCCCGAGCCGCCGCCACGACATCCCCGAGGCCACCACCACCGCCGCGGCGGCGACCTCGCTGCCGTCCGAGAGCCGGACCAGACGCCGGTCTCCGTCGGCGCGCAGCCCGGTCGCCCGCTGGGCCAGGACCAGGTTGGCCCCGAACAGCCAGGCCTGCTCCAGGGCCCGGTTGGCCAGGTCGCCGCCGCCGATCCCGCGGGGGAAGCCCAGGTAGTTGCGGATCATGGCCGAGGTCCCGGCCTGCCCGCCGGCCACCTGGGGCTCCACCACCAGCGTGTCCAGGCCCTCGGAGGCGGCGTACACGGCCGCGGCCAGCCCGGCCGGCCCGGCCCCGACGATCACCAGGTCATAGGACCCGGCCGCCGGCCTGGTCCCGAACCCGAGCGCCTCGGCCAGCTCGGGGTTGGAGGGGTTGACGAACACCTGGCCGCTGTGGAACAGCACCACCGGCAGTCGCGAGCCGTCCTGGCCGGCCTCCTCCAGGATCCGCCGGCCGGCGGCCGTGTCCGCCTGGTACCAGCCGTGGGGGATGCCCATCCGGGTCAGCATGTCGCGGAGCTCGTGCGAGCGGGTCCCCCAGCGGGGCCCCACGATCCGGATCCCCTCGAAGCTGGGCCCGCGTGACGGCACCCAGTCGGCCAGGACCTGGCTGATCGGCAGGTACAGGAACCGTTCCACCGGCAGCCAGGGCTCGAACAGGTAGGTGTCGATCTGCCCGAGGGTCATGGCTCGCACCGCCGGGTTGGCCGGCGTCCACGCTCGCCGCCCGACCAGCAGTACCCGCTTGGCCGAGGGGTGCAGCTCGTGTGCCCGGAGCAGGACCGCGACCCCGGGCAGCTCGGCCATCTTCTGCCCGGCCACGATCAGCGCGACCTCCTCGCCCTGCCGGGCCAGCGCCTCCAGCGCCTCCAGGGCCGCCTTGGGCCGCCGCTCGGTGAGGACCCGGTGGTCGGCCCCGAACCGCCGCTCCAGGTCGTCGGCGAGTGCCTCCAGCACGCGCGGGCGGTCGTCGACCAGGAACAGGATCGGCTGGGGCATGTGGCCGTTCAGATCGCCGACCAGCCGCCGTCGGAGGGGAGGATGGCCCCGTTGACGTTGCTGGCGTCGTCGCTGAGCGGCCAGGTGATGGTGGCGGCGAGCTGGTCGGCGGTGGCCACCGGCGGGATCATGGTCTGCATGAGCGGCCCGAGGACGCCGGGGGCGTGCTGGGACTTGAAGGCGGCCCGGCCCGCGAACCGGCCGGGCGTGAACGGCGGCGGGGCGGCCTCGCTGCTGCTGGACATGGTGGTGAGCTCCCGGCACGGGTGGCGGCTGACGCCGTCAATTACAACACTCCTCCCGGGCGGCGGCCGGTCGGGCGGGTTTCCGGCCCGGCCCGCGGGGCAATGGAGCAGCGTCGGAGCGGTTGGGAGCAGGGAGGTGGCGATCATGACGGTGACCCCGGACGACAGCTGGGAGGACCGGGACCAGACGCAGACCGAGGACGCCGGGTTGCCCGAGCACGAGCGGGACGAGGGCCGCCGCCGGGCCGGCGTCACCGGGGAGGACGACCCGGCCGAGGTGGCGGCGATGACCGACTCCGGGGTCACCGACGCGGGCCTGCCCGCGCACGAGGACGACGCCCGCCGGGCCGAGGACACCGGGACGGGGGAGCAGAACCCCTGACCGGCGCGGGCGGTCAGGCGCCGTCCGGGTTCGCGGCCGCCGAGCGCAGGTAGGTGGCGAGCTCGCTGAGGTCGTGGTCGCCGAGGCCGGCGGCCACGGCCGCCTGGACGACCCGCCGGTTGGCGGCCGCCTGCTCCATGGGAACCCCGGCCCCGTCGGCGAGGGCCAGGATCAGGTCCAGGTCCTTGTCGACCAGGTCCAGGCTGAAGGCCACCGGGACCTCGCCGGGGTGCTCGAAGGCCTCCCGCTTGTAGTGGACGAACGGGGCGGCGATGACGCTGGCCGCGAACACCTCGTAGGCGGTCTCGCGGGCCACCCCGGCCCGCTCGGCCAGGACCAGGCCCTCGGCCAGGGCCAGGTTGAGGCCGTGCAGGACCGAGTTCACGGTCAGCTTCATCACCGCCCCCGAGCCGAGGCCGCCGACGTGGAAGATCTGCTTGGCCAGGGGGTCGAGCACCGGGCGGGCCCGATCCAGCACGGCCGCCTCGCCGCCGACCATGATGGTGAGCTGGCCGGCCTCGACCGTTGACACGCTGCCGGAGACGGGAGTGTCGAGCAGGAACGCCTGGCGGGCCTCGACCAGAGGCCGCAGCCGCTGCACGGTGCCCGGGTCGATGGTGCTGGACTCGCAGACCACCGTGTCCGGCTGGAGGCCGGCCACGATCCCGTCGCCGCCGGTGTAGGCGGCCCCGACGGCGGCGTCGTCGGCCAGGGAGCTGAGCACGACCTGGGCGCCCTCGGCGGCCTCGCGGGCGCTGGCGGCCACCTCGGCCCCGGTGGCCTCGGCGACCGCCTCGGCCTTGGACCGGGTCCGGTTGAACACCACCACCTCGACCCCGGCCCGGCGTAGGGTGCCGGCCATGGCCCCGCCCATCCGCCCGGCCCCGACCACCGCCACCCGCTGTCCGTCAGTCATCCTCGTCCCCTGTCAAAGCAGCAGCCAGCCCCCGTCGACCGCCAGGTTGACACCGTTCACCGACCGGTTCTCGAGCAGGAACACGACCGCCCCGACCACGTCCTCCATGGTCACCAGCCGCCGCGACGGGGTCCGGTTGCGCACCGGCTCCAGCGCCGCCTCGCCCTTGGCGCTCCAGTAGGGGCTGTCGCCGACGATGCCGGGGTGGACGGCGTTGCAGCGGATCGGGGCCAGCTCGACGGCCAGGGAGTGGACCAGCCCGGTGACGCCGCCGTTGACCGTCGACACCATGGTCGACCCCGGGTACGGGCGGTCCATGGCCCGGCCCCCGAACAGCACGACCGCCCCGTCCTCGTCCATTCGCGGGACCAGCCGGTGGACCACCTCGGCGTAGCCGACCAGCTTCAGGGTGGCCAGCCGGGTCGCGCCCTCCAGGTCGAAGGCGCGGACCCTGTTCTCGTCCCGCTCGATCGCGGCCAGGACCAGGTGGCCGACCCGCTCCACGCCGGCCAGCCGCTCGGCCAGCTGGGCCGGCTCGGCCAGGTCGAGGGCGATGCCTCTGGTCCTGCCACCGACCTCGGCGGCCGCGGCCTCGGCCCGCTGCTGGTCGCGGCCGGACAGGATGACCTCGCGGCCCTGGCCGGCGTAGTGGCGGGCCACCTCCAGGCCCAGCCCGCGGGTTCCCCCGACCACGACGACGGCTCCCGGCTCCGGCATGGCGTGGATCCTTTCTCAGGCGATCACGGACTGGAGGTAGTCCCAGTCTCGGGTGAAGCGGTAGGAGTGGCGGGCCGGCGGCTGCGGGGCCTGGGTCTCCAGCCAGCGCACCGGCCGGTCGGCCGGGTTGGAGAAGCCGTGCACGCAGCCGACCCCGGCCCAGGCGACGTCGCCGGCCGCCAGCCGGTGGACGTCGCCGTCGAAGCTGGCGTCGACCTCACCCTCCAGGATCAGGTAGGTCTCCTCCAGCGGGTGGTCGTGGGTGCCGGCCATCCCGCCCGGCTCGTACTGGACCATGAACATGGTCTGGAGCTGGGCCCCGAGGTCGCTGTCGACCATCATCTTGACGGTGATGCCGCTGTAGACCAGCAGCGCGGTGCGCATGCTGGCCGAGACGGCCAGCTGGTCCTGGGTCTGGCGGCCGGGGTCCATGTTGGCCGGGTCGATGTGGCCGAAGGACCGGGTGCGGGGGTCGCGGACGTCGACCGGGACCGGCTCGGTGAGGGACAGCGGTGGCACGAAGAAGGTGTCGTCGCCGAACCGGGCCCGGGGCTGGGGGGCGAGCATGTCGGCCCAGCGGGCCGGTCCCGGGCCGGGGTTGCGGGCCGCGTGGGCCACCCCCACCGGGACCAGCCCGTAGTCGCCCGGGCCGAGCGCCACCGAGCCCTCGGCGGTGTCCAGGACGAGGCGGCCCTCGAGCACGAACAGGCTCTCCTCGAAGGAGTGGACGTGGGCGTCGAGCCGCCCGCCGGCCTCCAGGGCGCAGATCCCGAACCCGGTGTGGGCGGCCCCGGCGGCCTCGCCGACCACCGCCCAGCGCCCGAACCCCTGGCTGCGGCCCTCAAAGGGGCCGGGCACGACCGGGCCGGCCTCGCCGGCCCTGGCGACCAGGTACCGTCCGGTCATGCCGAGGGCTGCGCGGCCCGCTTGCGCTCCAGTGCATCCAGCAGATAATCGCGGGCCGCCTCGACCAGCCGGCGGGCCGCCTGGGCGTCGGCCACCAGCTTGCCGTCGCGCTTCCTGACCTGGCCGCCGACCAGCACCGTCTCCACGTTGGAGACGTCGGCGCAGTTGGTGACCGCGGCCACCGGGTCGATCACCGGGGCCATGTTGAGGGCGGTCGCGTCCAGCACCACCACGTCGGCCTGCTTGCCGGGGGTGAGCGAGCCGGTCCGGTCCTCCAGCCCGGCCACATGGGCGCCGTTGATGGTGGCCATCTCCAGCAGCTGGCGGGAGGTCAGCATGGTGTCGGAGACCTCGCCCTCGGCCCCCGCCTCCCAGCCGGCCGCGTTGATCCGGGCCCGGTCGCAGGCGAAGGCGGCCCGCATCTGGGTGAAGATGTCCCCTGGGGCGGTGGTGACGACGTCGATCGAGAGGCTGGGTCGCAGCCCGTACTCCATCGACTTGAGCACCGGCGGCCAGCCGTGGCCCATCTGGGCCTCGATCTGGGGGGCGATCGAGACCGTGCCGCCGCTGTCGGCGACCAGCTGCCACTCGGCGTCGGTGAGGTAGCAGCAGTGGATGTAGGTGGTGTCCGGCCCGAGCAGGCCGAGGTCGCCGAGCTGCTTGACCATGCCGAAGCGGCCGGCCGAGTGCATGGCCACGTGGATGGTGATCGGGATGCCGACCTCGCGGGCCAGGGCCCACTCGGCCTTCACGACCTCGTCGCTGCAGTAGGTCGGCCCCCGGGTGGCCAGGGCCATGGTCAGCAGGCCGTCGCCGGAGGAGAAGTAGGTGTCGCGGACCCGGCGGACGTCGTCGGCCGGGATCGCGATCTTGCTGTTGTTCCAGTAGTCGTTCAGCGAGGTGTTGGCGCTGCCGTAGGCGTACTGGGCACGGATGCCGGCCTCCTGGAGCCCGCGGATGGCGGCGTCGGGGTGCTCGGGGGTGTTGTTGATGTGGGACCAGTCGACCAGGGTCGTGATGCCGGCGTTGACGCACTCCAGCGCCCCGGCCAGGTTGCTGGCGTACACGTCCTCGGGCCGGTACAGGGGGGCGAAGGAGTCGAGGACCTCCACGAAGTAGGTGCCAAGCGTGGCGTTGGGGGCGCAGCCGCGGATGGCGGCCTCCCAGGTGTGCCGGTGGGTGTCGACGAAGCCGGGGATGACGATCCGGCCGCCGACGTCGATCACCTCGGCGTCGGCGTCGATCTGGGGGGCGACCTGGGCGATCGTGTCGCCCTCGATGAGGACGTCACCCTTGGGCAGGTCGCCGAGGTCGGCGTCGACGGTCAGGACGGTGCCGCCACGCAGCAGGAGCCGGTCGGCCATTGGAACTCCTCCTCGTCGAAGAGCCACCCGATGTCGGCCGGAGCATAGCGCGTGTCCAGTGGCGCTGAACAGTAGGCGGCGCTCTGTACACTGCCTAGCATGACCGCCACCGGCGACGACGCGGCCACCCAGCCGGCGCTGGCCGACGCGCCCGCCCTCGACCTCGGCCGCCGGCTCCGGGCCGAGCGCCTCGGCCAGGGGATCGGGCTGCGCGAGATGGCCAGGCGCCTCGGGATCAGCGCCAGCGCGCTGTCCCAGATCGAGACCGGCAAGGCCCGGCCGTCGGTGAGCAAGCTGTTCGACATCGTGAACCTGCTCGGGGTGTCGGTGGACGGGCTGCTGGCCGGGGAGGACGGGCGGGCGGCCGGCGGCGCTCCCCAGATGGCCGTCACCCCGGGCAACGAAGGATTCTTCTCCCTCCAGCGCGCCGGCGGCCACGAGACGCTCGAGCTGGAATCCGGGGTGGCGTGGAGCCGGCTCACCGCCGGGTCGTTCCCCGGCGTCGAGTTCCTCCACGTCGACTACCAGCCCGGCGCCTGCTCGTCGCGCGAGGGCGCGTTCATGCGCCACGCCGGCCAGGAGTTCGGCTACCTGCTGTCGGGCCGGCTCAAGGTGGACGTGGGTTTCGACTCCTTCGAGCTGGGCCCGGGCGACTCGATCAGCTTTCCCGCGACCACTCCGCACCGCCTCAGCAACGACGGCCCCGAGCCCGCCCGCGCCGTCTGGTGCATCCTCGGCCGCCACGCCACCTGAGCAACCCCGTTCAGTAGCACTTGACGACTTGGGTCCGATGGCGTACTTCCGAGGTCCACCGGCTCGGAGGAGAAGGCCATGGGCATCCGTACATATGGGCCGAACGCGGTCGACTGGGAGGAGCGGGTCGACTTCGACCGGCTCCGCACCGAGCGGCTGGTGCGGCTGAAGGCGGCGCTGGACCGCTCGGAGCTGGGCGCCCTGCTCAGCTTCGACTTCCACAACATCCGCTACATGACCTCGACCCACATCGGCACGTGGGCGATAGACAAGCTGATCCGCTTCGCCCTGCTGCCCCGGGGTGGCGAGCCGGTCGTCTGGGACTTCGGCTCGGCCGCCCGCCACCACCAGCTCTACAACCCCTGGCTGGACGGCCGCCCGGCCGAGCCCGAGCAGGGCCGGGCCCGGGCCGGGATCTCCACCCTGCGGGGCAGCTTCAACCCGGACGCCGGGATCGCCGAGGGGGTCGCGGCCAAGATCAAGCGGGAGCTGGAGGCACACGGGCTGGCCGGCGAGCCGGTCGGGGTCGACCTGGCCGAGCTGCCGGTGCTGGCCGCGTGCGAGGCGGCCGGCCTGGAGGTGGTCGACGGCCAGCAGGTGTTCCTGGACGCCCGCCGGATCAAGACCCCCGACGAGATCACCCTGCTGACCACCGCGGCCACCCTGGTCGACGCCGCCTACGACGAGCTCTACCGGTTCCTGCGCCCCGGGGTCAGAGAGAATGAGTGCGTTGGCCTGGTCGCCAAGGTCCTCTACGACCTCGGCTCCGAGCACGTCGAGGGGGTCAACGCCATCTCCGGCGAGCGCTGCTCGCCCCACCCCCACGTCTACTCCGACCGCATCCTGCGCCCCGGCGACCCGGCCTTCTTCGACATCCTGCACAGCTACAACGGCTACCGGACCTGCTACTACCGCTGCTTCGCGGTCGGCAGCGCGTCGCCGGCCATGCGGGACGCCTATGTCCGCTGCCGCGACTACATGGACGAGGCCATCGCCCTGGTGAAGCCGGGGGCGACCACCGCCGACATCGTCTCGGTGTGGCCGACCGCCCAGGAGTTCGGCTTCCCCGACGAGGAGGCCGCCTTCGCCCTCCAGTACGGGCACGGGGTCGGCCTGTCCATCTGGGAGAAGCCGATCTTCAGCCGGCTCGTCTCCCTCGACCACCCCGAGGTATTGGAGGAGGGCATGCTGTTCGCGCTCGAGACCTATTGGCCGGCCTCGGACGGCTGGTCGGCGGCCCGGATCGAGGAGGAGGTGGTGGTCACCGCCGACGGCTGCGAGGTGATCACCAAGTTCCCGGCCGAGGAGCTGCTGGTCGCCGGCCAGCGCTACTGGGCCGTGGACGGCCCCCTGCCGGCCACCCGGGAGGCCGAGTCCCACCGCAACCGGCAGGTGACCCCATGACCGTCGTGTCCGAGGAGCCCCGGGTCGAGGAGCTGCTGGCGCTGTACCAGCAGATGGCCGTGATCCGGGCCACCGAGAAGGCCGCCTACGACCTGTTCATGTCCGGCCTGGTCAAAGGCACGACCCATCTGGCCTCGGGCCAGGAGGCGGTGGCCGTCGGGGCCAGCGCCGCCCTGGAGCCGGACGACTACGTGTTCGCCACCTACCGCGGCCACCACCACGCCATCGCCCGCGGGGCCAGCCCCGAGGCCTGCCTGGCCGAGCTGATGAGCCGGGCCACCGGCCTGTGCCGGGCCAAGGGCGGCTCCATGCACCTGACCGTGGCCGACCACAACATGCTCGGGAGCTACGCGATCGTCGGGGCCCACCTGCCGATCGCCTGCGGGGCCGCCTGGTCGGCCAAGCTGCGCGGCACCAGCCAGGTCGCGGTGGCTTTCTTCGGCGACGGCGCGACCAACATCGGCGCCTTCCACGAGGCCCTCAACCTCGCCGCCGTCTGGAAGCTACCGGTGCTGTTCGTGTGCGAGAACAACCTCTACATGGAGTACACCTCGATCAAGACGGTGACCGCGGTCGCCCAGCCGGCCGCCGGGCGGGCCCCCGCCTACCAGCTCCCGGCCGAGGTGATCGACGGCAACGACGTCGTCGCCGTGCAGCAGGCCGTGGCCGCGGCCGCCGC
Organism: Actinomycetes bacterium; assembly: GCA_030146615.1. Taxonomy (GTDB): domain Bacteria; phylum Actinomycetota; class CALGFH01; order CALGFH01; family CALGFH01; genus CALGFH01. Next base: position 742 of record JASLBL010000514.1, on the reverse strand, counting down.
CCGGGCCCGGGCCGGGGACGGCCCCACGGTGATCGAGGCCCTCACCTACCGCCAGTACGGGCACTCGCGCAGCGACCCCGGCAAGTACCGGCCTCAGGAGGAGGTCGACGCCTGGCTGAAGCGCGACCCGCTGCTCGTCCTGGCCGAGCGGCTGCGCGACCGCGGGGTCGACCAGCCGGCCATCGACCAGCTCGACGCCAAGGCCCGCGAGGAGGTGGCGGCCGCGATCGAGGCGGCCAAGGCGGCCCCGCCCCCCGGCGAGGACACCGCCTTCACCGACGTGTGGGCGGACGGAGGTGCCCAATGGCGGACCTGATCACCTACCGGGAGGCGGTCGCGGCCGGGATCGCCCAGGAGATGCGCCGCGACGACACCGTGGTCTGCCTCGGCGAGGACATCGGCGTCGCCGAGGGCGTGTTCAAGACGGCCGCCGGCCTGTTCGCCGAGTTCGGCCCCGAGCGGGTCTGGGACACCCCGATCAGCGAACAGGCGATCGTCGGGGCGGCCATGGGCGCGGCCATGACCGGGATGCGCCCGGTGGCCGAGATCATGTTCTCCGACTTTCTGGCCTGCTGCTGGGACTATGTCGCCAACGAGATCCCCAAGGTGCGGTACATGACCGGCGGCCAGGTCACCGTCCCCCTGGTCATCCGCACCGCCAACGGCAGCGGCCTCGGCTTCGGGGCCCAGCACTCCCAGCCGGTCGAGAACTGGGCCTTCGCCGTCCCCGGCCTCAAGATCG
>JASLBL010000504.1 GCA_030146615.1 Actinomycetes bacterium | reverse complement strand
GCTCCAGCCAGCGCCAGAACCGGCCCATGGTCGGGACGGTGCGCAGCGGGTCGGTGAAGCGCTCGCTGTTCCAGACGTTCATGTGGCCGTAGGCGGCGTGCGACCACTCGAACCCGTGCAGGGCCACGAACTCCCCGTCGGTGTTGGCCGCCTCGGCCAGGGCGATCGTCTGATGCCAGCCCCGGGGGTCGATCCCGGTCCAGCCGGGTGCCTTGGCCAGGTCGAGGAACAGCGACGCCCAGCGGCTGTGGTCGGTCAGGGCGGCCACGTCCAGCCCGGCCGCCCGCATGGACGGGAAGGCCTGGCGCGGGTCGCCGGCCCCGTCCGACAGCCAGGTGTGGTTGTGGAGGTCGGCGTGGGCCAGCCACCAGCCTGGGAACAGCCGCGACGCCCGGCTCGTCCCCCAGGCGTCGGGCAGCGTGAGACGTTCGGACGGCGGCCGCATCCTTGAACGATATCGCGACCCGGTGGCTGAACCGGCCGCGCGGTCTGTCCAGTATGGACGGGTATCGACCACCGCTGCCCTCCCGGCCCCCGCCCGAAGGGAACCGCAGCATGCGACTGCTGGAGATCTACACTCTGCCCTGTGGGGCGGTGGTGGCCGGCCACACCGGGGCCCTGCCCGGCTACAACTCGGGGTCGTTCCGGCTGCTCGGCGACGACAAGGACGCCCGGGTGGGGCCAACCTCCACCCGGCCCCGGACGCGCTGTACGTGGCGTTCACCAACGCCGTGCCCGAACTGTTCTGCGGCATGACCCCGGCCGAGGCAAGCGCCGCCGCCCGGGCCAACCCGGGGACCACCGCCGGGGTGATCCGGTTCCGGTAGCCTGCCCCGTGTGCGCTCCTATGTGGTGACCGGTGGCGGCCGCGGGGTCGGGCGGGCGCTGGTCGAGCGGCTGCTCGCCGACGGCGGCGCGGTCGTCGCGATCGAGCTCGACCCGGCCGCCCTGGCCTGGACCAACGGCCATCCCGCCGGGAAGCGGGTGGCCGGGGTGGCCGGCGACGCCGGCGACGAGGCGGTGACCGGCCGGGCCGCCGACCTGGCCGAGGCGGCCGGCCCGCTGGCCGGCTGGGTCAACAACGCGGCCCTGTTCCGCGACGCCCCGCTCGACGCCGACCCGGCCGCGGTCCTGGAGGCGATCCGGCTGAACCTGGCTCCGGCCGTGGTCGGCTCGGCGACCGCCGTGCGCCGGTTCCTGGCCGCCGGCACCGGCGGGGCGATCGTCAACGTCTCCTCCCACCAGGCCCGGCGGCCCGTCCCCGGCGCCCTCGCCTACGCCACCGCCAAGGCGGCCGTCGAGGGCCTCACCCGGGCCCTGGCCGTCGACTACGGCCCCCGCGGCATCCGGGTCAACGCCGTCGCTCTGGGCTCGATCGACACCGAGCGCTACCAGGCCCTGCTGGCCGCCCAGGACCAGGCCGGGAACGACCGCATCCAGGACCAGATGCGCCAGCTCCACCCGCTCGGCCGGGTCGGCCGCCCCGACGAGGTCGCGGCCGTGGTCGCCCACCTGCTCTCGGAGCAGGCCAGCTTCGTCAGCGGGGCCACCGTCCCGGTCGACGGCGGCCGCTCGGTCCTGGGCCCGGACCCGGAGTCCCGGGAGGCCACCTAGGCCGCTAGCCGCCGGTCGCGGAGAAGTGCATGTAGTCCTTCTGCGACCGCCAGCTGCCGCCCCAGGTCCAGCCGATGTCGGCGAAGGCGCTGGTGACGACGTCGCCGCGGCGGATCATGCCGGGCCGGGCCCTGGAGCGGTCCTCGTAGGCGCTGGCCAGCTCGGGCAGGACCAGGTCGCCGCGGCGGTAGGGGTTCTGGAACGGGTTGACGTCGACGGCCAGGCCGTGGGCGTGTGCCGACCAGCGGGTCTGCTGGCGGGCGGGGCGGCAGACGAAGGCGGCGGTGTTGTTGCCGTCGCCGGTGGGATGCGCCTCCAGGTCGGCCCCGGTGACCAGCCGCATCTCCTCGATCGGGAAGCGGGCCCGGTAGAGGCGGGCGAACACCTCCACGACCTGGGCGGCAACCCGCCGGTGGACGACCAGCTCGCCGGTGTGGGCCCGGCCGTCGAACCCGCGGAAGCTGACCGTCACATAGCGCAGGTCGTCCAGGCCGACCGGGCACCCGGGCTTCCAGGTCGCGCCCATGCGGGCCCGGGCTGCCGGGCCGATCGGCCGGACGGCCGACCGGAAGCGGCCACCGGGCGGCGGCGGCAGCCGGTCGACGGTCGGGAGCCGCCGGTCCCGGAGCGCGGCCGGCGTCGGCAGCACCTTCCCGAACCCGTCGGGCCGCAGCGGCAGCGGCCGGGCCCCGACCCGCCACGCGACCGCCGGCTGGGTGGTGGGGCCGCCCTCGGGCTGTGGAGCACCGCGGGCACCCGTTCCGCTGCTGGAGGTGGCCTCCCCCACCGGGGGACCCGACAGCGGTGGGTCGGGCTGGGGGCTGCCCGGGCCGGGTTCCGGCGTGCCGGCGCAGCCGGCGACGATGCAGGACAGCAGCACCACCGCGCAGGCTCGCAGCATCGTCATTCGGAGGGCAAGCACCCAGTCCTCCAGGGGGTCACAGCAGGGAGACGCCCTGGGGGCGGAAGCGGTTGGCGTCGCCGCCGGCCTCGGCCCGGATGACGTGCATGACGGCGTTGATCAGGGCCAGGTGGGTAAACGCCTGGGGGAAGTTGCCCAGGTGGCGGCCGCTGCGGGGGTCGATCTCCTCGGCGTACAGCTGGAGGGGGCTGGCGTACGACAGCAGCTTCTCGCACAGCTGCCTGGCTCGGGCGACCTCGCCGATCTCGACCAGGGCCGACACCAGCCAGAACGAGCAGATCGTGAAGGTCCCCTCCTCGCCCGAGAAGCCGTCGTCGGTCTCCTCGACCCGGTAGCGCAGGACCAGCTCGTCGACGGTCAGCTCGTCGGCGATGGCCAGCACGGTGTCGCGGATCCGGGGGTCCTCGGGCGGCAGGAACCGCAGCAGCGGCATGAGCAGGACCGAGGCGTCCAGGGCGGTGGTCTCGTAGTGCTGGATGAACACGCCACGCTCGTCGACCCCGTGCTCGCAGATGTCGGCGTGGATCTCGTCGGCCGCCTTGCGCCAGGTGGCGGCCAGGTCGCGGTCGCCGTGCAGCTTGGCCAGCCGGGCCCCCCGATCGCAGGCCACCCAGCACATCAGCTTGGAGGAGGTGAAGTGCCGGGGCGGCCCCCGGACCTCCCAGATCCCCTGGTCGGGCTTGGCCCAGTTGGCGATGGCGCACTCGACGGCCCGCTTGAGCATCGGCCAGACCCGCTCGGGCAGGTAGTCGCGGGACTTGGTGTGCAGGTAGACCGAGTCGAGCACGGCCCCCCAGACGTCGTGCTGGCGCTGGGTGGCGGCGGCGTTGCCGGTCCGGACCGGCCGGGCGTCCTCGTAGCCGCCCAGGTGCTCCAGCTCCTGCTCGGGCAGCTCCTTCTCGCCCCCGACCCCGTACATGATCTGGAGGTCCTCGTCGCCGTCGCAGACGTCGGCCACGAAGTAGAAGAAGTCGTTGGCCTCGCGCTCGAACCCGAGGGTGTACAGGCCCCAGAGCATGAAGGTGGCGTCGCGGATCCAGGTGTAGCGGTAGTCGTAGTTGCGCTCGCCGCCCGGGGTCTCGGGCAGCGAGGTGGTCGCCGCGGCCAGTAGCGCCCCGGTCGGGGCGTAGGTGAGGCCCTTGAGGGTCAGGGCGGCCCGCTGGAGGTAGCTCTGCCAGGGGTGCTCGGGGAACACGCCCTGGTTGATCCAGCCGCGCCAGAACTCGGCCGTCCGCTCCATCCGCTCGAAGGCCTCGTCGACGTTGGCCGGCGGCGCTCGCTCGGCCCAGTACTCCTCCGACGACGACCACTGCGAGCGCGGCCAGCACAGGGTGACAAAGGCCCGGTCGCCCTCGCGCAGGGTGGTCCGGGCGTGTGCTCCCCGGCCCTCGAAGCCGACCCGGAGGTCGGTGATGAGCCGCAGCTGGACGTCGCCCTCGCCGCCGTGGGCGATCGCCTCTCCATAGCCCTGGCCCGAGTACTCCCACCTGCCCTCGGTGCGGCCGTAGTCGAACACCGGCTCGCAGTCCAGGCTCAGCTCGACGTTGCCGATGATGCACTTCACCGTGCGGAGCAGGATGTGCTCGGCCTCGAAGTCGGTGGGCGGCCGGCGGTGGGTCCCCGACCGGCGCTGCTGGTGGTACCAGGGCCCGACGCACATGGCGTCGCGGACCACGATCCAGCCGCCGCGGGCCCGCCAGGTCGTCTCCAGGACCAGCGTCCCCGGCAGGTAGCGCCGGCCGGCCGGGACCGTGACCCCGGTCGGGCCGAGCCGGAAGCTGCCGGCGGCCCGGTCGAGCACCGAGGCGAACACGCTGCGGCCGTCCGGCCGGGGCGAGCACAGCCACTCGACGTTGCCGGTGGGGGCGACCAGCGCGTTGGTCTCGCAGTCGGACAGGAACGCGTACTCGGCGATGGGCGGGAACGCACTCGGCCCTTCAACGCCCTCCGGCTCGAACGGCGTCTGCCGCCCGACGGCCAGGCCGTCGCCGGAGGCGGAGGCTGGGTCCTTGGGTTTGGCCATCGTCCCTATGGTCTGCCCTGGTTCAGGCGCTGGCAACCGCTTCCCGCAGGGCGTCTTCGACGGTCAGGCCGCGCCCGCCGGCCTGGGCGGCCGCCAGGGCGTCCGGGTCGAGGGCGGCCCCGACGGCCTCGGCGGCCAGGCCGGCCTCGTGGCGCTCGGCCCCGAACGCGGCCACCCCGGCCCGCTCGCGGGTCGCCTCGGCGGCGGCGAGCAGACGGGCGGCCCGCTCGGGCTGGTCGCGGCCGAGGGAGACCAGGGCGGCGCCGGCCAGGACCGAGGCCGCGGTCGCCGGCTGGGGCCGGGCCAGGATGAGCTCGGCCGCCTCCCGGAGGTGGTCCTCGGCGGCGTCGAGGTCGCCCAGGCGGGCCTCGGCGCAGGCGAGCTGAGCGAGGGTGTGGGGG
>JASLBL010000639.1 GCA_030146615.1 Actinomycetes bacterium | reverse complement strand
CCAGGTAGTGGCGGAGCGCGTCGCGGCGGCGGCCAGCGCGTAGGCACGTCCACGCGGCCCGGCGGTACTGCGCGGCCCGGTCCACCGGGATACGGTACCGGTCGGCGATCAACGCGGCCTCGGTCAGCGTCCGGTCCGCGTCCAGGAACGCGTTGCTGGCAGGATGTATTCGATATGCCGTAAGGGGATGGCAGACCCAGGCCGGCGGGCCGAGCCGGGCCAGCCGGATCCACAGATCCCAGTCCTCGGTGCGCCGCAGTCCGGTGTCGAAGGCGCCGGCACGGGCCAGGGTGTCGGCGTGGACCACGACGTTGGAGGCCCCGGCCGGGACCGGATTGGAGCTTCTCAGCAGCTCCACGACTCGGTCGGGCGGGGGAGGGGGACCACCCTCCAGCACGCGCAGGCGCTGGTCGACGTTGACGCCTCCGGCGTAGACCCAGGCCCGTCCGGTGTGGTGGGCGGCCTGGAGCTGGCGGGCCAGCTTGTCCGGCGCCCACAGGTCGTCGTCGTCCAGGAACGCCACCCAGGCCCCCCTGGCCGCGGCGATGCCCCGGTTGCGGGCCGCGCTGACTCCCTGGGGGCTGTCGTGGCGGACCAGGCGCAGCCGGGGGTCGGCCAGGGCGGCCACCACCTCGGCGGTGTCGTCGGCCGAGCCGTCGTCGACCACCACCACCTCCAAGTCGACATCTCGCTGCCACAGCACGCTGCGCAGGGTCAGGGCCAGCAGCCGGCTGCGGTCACGGGTCGGGACCACCACCGAGACCTCGGGCATCAGCGTTTGACGGCGATCATGATGACGTTCTTGCCGAGTGGCGGGCTCCCCAGGGCCCGCTGGATTAGTCGGCTCAGTGGCACGACGACCCGGTCGTAGCCCCACAGGGTGGAGCCGCTGATGTCGTCATGGCGCAACAGCCGGTAGACGACAACGTATGGAACCACTCCGAGCGCGTCGAAGTAGCGGGCCGACACCACCTCGAACCCCGCCCCGCTCGCCAGGGCCCGCAGCTGGCGCAGGCTGTAGCGGCGATAGTGCCCGGCCCGATAGTCCAGCTCGCTGTAGAGCCATTCCAGAGCCGGCCCGAACACCAGCAGCGCCCCTCCCGGGCGCAGTGCCTTCGCCGCCAGATGGAGTTCCTCGGCGTCGTCGGCGATGTGCTCGAGCACGTTGAGATAGACGACGGCGTCGAAGCCGTCGCCCGGGTCGAGCTCGAATTCGGCCAGCGTCTGGCGGCAGGCGACCACCCGAGGCGTCAGTGCGGCGTACGACTCGAGGTCGGCGAAGACGTTGCCCGCCGGCTCCAGGGCGACGATGGACAGATCGGGGTAACGGTCGACGAGCATGCGGGTGATGGTGCCCAGCCCGGCCCCCACCTCCAGAACCCGTCCCCGCAGGTAGGGGTCGAACACGTCCAGAACCCAGTCGAAGAAGTGCTTGGCGGTCCCCAGGCGTTCCAGGTCCTGGGCGGCGCCGAAGTGGTCGTCGGCGAACGTCCGGCCGGCGCTCGACAGACGCCGCTGTCTGGTCCGCCCGACCTGTTCTCGCAGGGCCACGAGCTGGCGGGCGAAGGCCGCGACGTCGGCCCCGCGCAGCCCTCCACCGCCTCCGGTGGCTGGCCGGTAGATGATCGCGGCCTCGCCCACCCGGTAGCCGCGGGCGACGGCCATTGCGACGAACGCCGTCTGGACGCTGTGGTTGGTGAGCGGGATCCCGTCGAAGTCGAAGTCCCGGACGACCGGGATGCGGGCGACCCGGAAGCTGGTGGTCGCGTCCTCGATCGAACGGATCCCGGTCAGCCTCCGGAAGGCCAGGTTGGCCAGGCGTCCGAGGACCCACCGACGCAAGCTCAAGCCGGGCGTGCCGCTCCCGCGGGTCCAGCGCGAGCCGATGACCACGTCGAGGTCGTCGGCCACCAGTTGGTCGACGAGATGGGGGATCTGCGTGGCGTCGTGTCGCCCGTTGGCGTCCAGCGTGATCACCAGGTCGGCTCGGCCCTCGCCGACGACGCGCTGGAAGCCAACCAGATAGGCATCGCCTGGACCGGACGCCGGACCCGGAGCCGTGATCAGCGGCAGGCCGAGTTCGGCGGCGGTCTTGGTGGCGACCGTGGCCACCGCCTCGCCGTCGTGCAGCAGGAGCACGTCCAGGTGCAACCCACGCGGCCGCAGCGCGTAGGCGGCGACGGCCAGGTCGCGAACCACCGTGGCGACGCTGTCGGTGACCCCATAGGCTGGGAGCACGACCGTGGCCGACTCGAGTCGCCTCATCCGTCCCCCCTGCCCGGCTGCTGGATCGGGCAGTGTACAGCGACGGGACGGCCTGCTGCCGGTCCGGATATGGTAGGCAGTCCTGGGCATCGATCGGCATGGAGACAGCACCGCCGACGGGGGGCGAGAAATGCATTCGGGCACCGAGGTGCGATCCGACCGGGCTTGGCGGTTCCGGTCCCTCCCCTCCCCGCCACCTGCGCCGGTCGTCACGCGCTGGCTGTCCGCCGGCCTGACGCTGC
>JASLBL010000452.1 GCA_030146615.1 Actinomycetes bacterium | reverse complement strand
GCGCTACCAGCGCCCAGAGTTCGTCAGGGACCAGGCGATCCACCGATAATTTGGCCATAGCGGAACATGATCGGGAGCCTGCCGGGCCGGCTCAAGTCAGGACCCGCTCGGCCGCACGGTCATACCGGAATGTCCTCTTAGTCCCTGCGGCGCTTAACGTTGGAACGCCGGCAGCGTTGCTGACGCTTCTGAGCAGGCCGATTTTTGGGTGCCCTCACCTACCCAGGCACCCAGGGATTGCTCGGACCTTAGGGGAGTGGGAGCGGCCGGTCCGGCGATCGCATCCCACGCCAGGAGGAACCATGAGCGTCACCGATCTGCTGAAGGCCGCCCATGCCGCCCTCTCGCCCGCCATGACGCCAGCCACAGCTCCCGGCCGCGAGGGCAGCATTGATGCGTTGGTCCAGGTGGTGCGGACCGTGCTCTCTGAGGTCCTGGAGGGTACGACGACCGCGTCCGAGGCGGCACGGGCGCTTCGGGAACGCTACGACTAACGGGTTGATGCCAGGAGGATGCATCCAGCGATGGGGCCTGGCCTCGCTCGCTATCGCACCCGGGTTCGGCACCTGGAGGTGGACCGGCTGGTTCCGTTGCGGCCCCGGAATTCTCAGCCCTCGGGCGGGGCCAACGGTTCCTACTACAGCGCCAGCTCCCTCACCTCAGGCCGAGGTAGGCAGCGACCGCAGAGGGTCAACGTCGGACATGGGCGAGGATGCGCTCGGCGATGCGAGCAAGCTGCGGCGCCGGTCAGCTGCGGCGACATAACTCAGCTGGCTGTCGGGCCCGAGGAGCAGCAGGCCGACGCCGCCGGTGATGCCACAGCAGGTCGTGGCGGCCTGGACGATCTGATCGAGGACGGCCTGGAGGCCGAGCTCGACCGGGTCCAGTCGCGCCAGCTCGCGCAGGGTGTCGACGATGCCCTCAGGGTCGCTGGCCATGGACGCTCCTTGCGGAAGCGACACCATCGCCGATGCTCTGCCAGTCCTGCGCTACCCATGGAACGCGACCCGTGAACTTCCTTGCGCGACCATGTACGCGGCCGACCTTGGGCCCTCCCTCCAACCCAATTGGACAAGCCCACAACGGCCCTTGTTCGCGACTCTATAGCCTGTGGTCGGGCCGATGCCTTCGCGATGTCCCGTCGCCCAAGCCCAGGAATGAAGGGGCGCCGGCTCCCAGGCCGGGTCAGTGTCAGCGTGGGGAGTTCAGCCAGGGTTCCTTCAGGTCAAAGAACTCCGGCTCCCCGACACTTAAGGCCGGACCGTCCGGGTTCGGCTCAACCGCTCCGATCGATGGCATGTGAGCGGGACCCCTCCGCTCGGATGCGCAACGCTGGCGCATCAGGTCCTTGGATGGGAGCCAGAGGAGGTCCCCACGGCCATCGTAGGCGGGCTCGACATCCACCGCCGGCAGATCACCTACGACTGGATCGACACCGACACCGGCCAGACCTGCCGTGGACAGCTCAGCCCCCCAGCCGCGTGGAGCTGCGGGGGCTGGCTTGGTCGGTTCACCGGCCAGCAGGCGGATTCGCCTTGAGGCCACCACCGGCTGGCGGTTCGTCGCCAAGGAACTGGAGCAGGCCGGGTTCCGCGCGCACCTGAGCCGGCCGACACCCGGGCGCTGGCGCGGTCCCAAGCGGCGGGCCAAGACCGACCGTACCGACGCCGCCACCTGCAGGAGCTGCTGCGCGCCGGCACCCTGCCCGAGTCCAGGCCGCCACCGGCGCATATCGCCGACGCGCACCCAGGTCCGGCTGCGCCGAGCCCTGGTCGGCGAGCACACCGGCTGATACCAGCGTATCCACGCCATCTCGTTCCACCACGGGCTGCCTGAGCGTTCCCAGCTACTCACCGCCGACAGGCGGGCGTGGCTGGCCCGGGCCGAGCTCCCTGCGGTGGCTCGCCAGGCGGTCGACCTGGCCCTGCGGATGATCGACCACCTCGAGGTTGAACTGGACCTGCTGGACGGTGAACTGGCCCGGATCGCACGGGCCCAGCCGCGCTGCAAGGCGCTCATGGGTCGCGAGATAAGGCTGGACGCCCGCGCGTCACGCTCCCTGCCGTCCATCCCAGCCCACCGCGTGAGGTGATGCCGCAGCGGGACAGCTACTTCTTCGCTTCTTGATCCTGCGCTGTCCCTCGCCGGCGTCAAGGTCGTCGTCCTCGCGGCGCTCGGACCAGGTCCACGTTGACCCCAGCTCGGTTCACCTGCGCGACGGCGGCGCCTGGCCAAGCTGTGTGCCGGGGCGCTTTGGGATCGGCGTTGCGAAGCTGGCGGACGTCACCAGGGACCGGGTGGCCATCACGGAAAGCCGCCGGTGGGCCCGTCATCGGGCAGGTCGACGGCCCATAGGACGCTGGCTGCGCCCTCGGCGACCGGGCGCCGCCGGCATTCAGCCCGGGCGGTCTCCACCGCCGGTCAAGATCCCGATACGCATAACTGCTCACCGCTCGCTCGTCGAGGTCGTGAGTGATTCTGCTTGGGTCAACAAGCGGGTACCGAGCCGAGGGCGACCTCCCTGACCGCTTGGCCAGCCGCCCCGTGCTCGGCGCCCGGCGGGTCGGCGGTCATGACGTCCGCTCTAGCGAGATCTCGCGCTCCTGGCCGGGGGCGAGCTCCACGGTCTGGTCGTGAATCAGGACCTGGATCGGCTGGGCCGGGCCGGGGCGCGAGCTGAGCCGCATGTGGTCCTCGGCCAGCTCGACGTCAATCCGGTGCCCGCGGTAGTGGACGCTGAAGTGGAGTTGCTTGACCTGGGGCGGCAGGGCCGGGTCGAAGCGGAGCACCGGCCCGCGGGCGCGCATGCCGGTCAGGCAGCGCAGGACGATGTCGACCGTGCCGGCCATCGCGCCCAGGTGGATTCCCTCGGCGGTGGTGCCGCCCTGGACGTCGGCCACGTCGCTCTCCAGCGCGTGGAGCAGGAACCGCCAGGCCTCCTCGGGCTCGTAGCGGGCCAGCACCCAGGCGCTCACCACCCCCGACAGGGTCGACCCATGGGAGGTCCGCTCCAGGTAGTAGGTGACGGTCCGGGCCAGCTGCTGGCCGGCCTCGGCTACCAGGTGAGCTCCGAGCAGCTCGCCCGGACCGTCACCTACTACCTGGAGCGGACCTCCCATGGGTCGACCCTGTCGGGGGTGGTGAGCGCCTGGGTGCTGGCC
>JASLBL010000444.1 GCA_030146615.1 Actinomycetes bacterium | reverse complement strand
GGCGTCTTCTTCCTGCTGGGCCTCGGCAACGGTCATCACCTGAGCGGCGTCGCGGGCACGGGAAGGCCAGTCGCCGCCGGCCAGGTCGGCGATGGCGATCAGCGGTTCCCAGGTGTCGGCGGCCCGGTCCTCCAGCGGCATCTCCGGGGTGGCCTGCTGGAGGACCCGCATGTGCGGGCGGGTCCAGGTGGCGAGGCGGTCGCGGAGGTCGTGCAGGGGTGGGGCGTCGCGGCGGGTGCGGTAGGGCTGGACCTGTTCGCCGGGGGCCCGCCGGCGCATCCGCACGACCACCGCCCGATCCATGATGGTGTCGGGCAGCTCCCCGATCGCCGCCAGCAGGGCCATGGCGAAGGTGTCGAGCTGCTCGGCGCTGCGGCTGGTCACATCCCAGCGCAGCATGGGTCGGTTGCGCTGGTGGCCGGCGTTCAGCAGGCCGCGCAGGTCCTCGTTGGTGTCGGCCTGCTTTCTCGTGCCCCAGAGGGTGTCGGCCTCATCGACCAACAAGGTGGGCGGGTCGACGCCGATGGAGCGCACGACCGCGGCGATGGTGGCGTTGATGGTGATGAGGGGGGCGTGGCAGGTCTCGGCGACCACATCCAGCAGGCGGCTCTTGCCACAGCGCTTGAGCGGGCTGACCACGGCGAGGCGGGGGGCGTGTTCCCAGGCCGGCTGGGCGTGGGTGGCCGCGGTCCAGAGGGTGACGGCGTCGGCGGCCTGGGGGCTGGGGAACACCACATAACGGGTGAAGGCCTGTCGCAGCTCGGCCAGCAGCCGGGCGCCGTCCACCGCCTGGGCGGTGGGGATGGGCGGGACCGGGACTGCGGTCACCGGGTCGTGTCCCGGAGGGCTCGGGCGGCGGCGCGCAGGTCGCCGCCATGCTCCAGCACGGCGTAGGCGCGGAAGCGGCTGTAGCCATGGGGCGCCCCGGCCTCGGTCAGGGCGAAGGGGGTGGCTTGGGAGTAGACGAACAGCAGGCCATAACGGATGGTGGCGCTCTTGGGGTTGGTGGCCCCGGGGTGGCGCCAGCGGGCGCCGTCGGCGTCGGGGTCGGGGTCGGGGCAGGTCCAGCCGTGGGGGCCGAGGACTTGGGTCCAGCTGGTCGCCTGGTTGAAGGCCTCGGCGACCCTCCTCCCTCGAGCTGGAGCTGGGTGGCTGGGTCGGCGGGCCGCCGACGTCGGCTGCGGCGGCGCTGGGGACAGCAGCTGCCGCCAGCCTGTCGGCAGGACGGCGGGTTCCAGGGTTGGCTCGGCCCAGCGGTAGGGCTGGCCGGTGGCGGGATGCCGGCTCGGCGGCAGGACCACGTAGCCACCATGGGTCTTGAGGTCGACACCGGCGCCCAGCCGGGCGCCCGACAGCCAGCCACCGGGGTGCAGGAACCAGCGGTGCTGGCCGCCGTCGCCCCGGCCCGAGATGCTGACCCGGGTCGGTGGCAGCGGTGCGTGCTCGCGCTCGAGCTCGGCCAGCCCGCCCAGGCCGCCGTGGCGCGGGTCGACATCAAGAACCAGCAGGCTGGCCGGCACCCGGGCGCCGATGTTGGCCTGGGGCCATCTGCCCCACCAGCGCCCCACCCGGCCCACATCGCGGGTCGCCGCATACAGCCCATGGCACAGCTCGTGACTGCACTCGGGCACCTGGTGGGGCCGGTAGCGGGGCGAGCGTGGTTCGCAGGCCGGGCAGTTCCCAAAGGGCTGCTTGCCGCGCAGCGGGAACACCGCATAGCCCGCAGCCGCGTACGCCAGCGCCCACTCCCCCAGCCCGGTCACGGGCAGCCCACCGCCTCGGGCTCGAGCAGACGGGCCTGGTGCGGGAGCGGCCGGCTGGACCAGAGGACCTCGGCGGCGACGGCGCCGCGCCCGCCCGAGGCATTCGAGGTTGGCCGCTGCACCCTCTGCTCCAGCCGCCACCAGCCGGCAGGGGAGATTGTCATCGATGTCGGCTCCTCTCCCCCGCCGGCGGGTCAGCGGGTACGGCGTCGCCCATTGGCCTGCTGACGGGTGGCGACCGTCCAGTCATCCAGGATCTGCTGCACATAGCGCTCCGAGACCTGGACCCCCTGGCCGTTGAGGGTGCCGGTCAGCTCGCGGGCGGCCGCCCGGGGCCCCAGGGTGGTCAGGCGCCCGAGCTGGTCGGGGCCGAGCGCGGCCAGATACGCCTCGACCTGGCGGCGCTTGGTCGCCTCCGCCAGCTGGCCGTCGCCGGCCACCGCCGGCTGCCCGTTTTGGCCATGTTGCGAAGGCGCCCAGCTGGGCACCTGCCCATAGACCGGGTGCGGCGGGAACAGCTCATGAGGGCCGGCGGCCTGGGGGTCGCGGACGAGTTCGCCCTGGAGCACGTCAGCGGCGCGGACGATCCGGTTGGGCCCCTGGTCCGGGGGCGCGAGGTGGATGGCGGCGGCCCCGGAGGCGGCGGCCAGCATCTTGAGCAGGTAGGCCAGGCCGAGGGTGACCAGGATGCTGGCCACGGGCACGGCTAGGGCGATCGGGCGGACCTGCTCAGGCACGTGGGTGGCGTTGAAGTACAGGGTGCCCGCGGCGGCGACCAGCATGAGCAGGAACGGGATGGCCCGCGGGTACTGGACGACCTGGCCGTGGTCGGTGACGCGGACCATGGAGGCCCCCAGCAGGAGGACCTCGAAGAAGACCAGGGCCATGTCGACCCCGATGGGGAACAGCCAGGCGTGCCGTTGGCCCCAGGCCAGGGCCGGATCTTGGGCGGCGTCGCGGAGGGCGAAGAACGACAAGGTGAACGCGGCGGCGGCCACGCCGAGGCCGAGCAGGAGGGCGGTGCCCAG
>JASLBL010000624.1 GCA_030146615.1 Actinomycetes bacterium | reverse complement strand
GACGGCAGCAGGACCTCGTCGCCGGGGTCGAGCAGGGTGGTGCAGGCCTGGAACAGGGCGTGCTTGCCGCCGTTGGTGCCCATGACCTGGCTCGGCTCGACCCGCAGGCCCGAGTCGCGGGCCGTCTGGGCCGCGATCGCGGCCAAGACGGCCCGCGACTCGGGCCTGACCGTCGAGCCGAGCCAGGTGCTGGTCACCAACGGCGGCAAGCACGCCCTCTACCAGGCCGTCACCACCCTGCTCGACCCCGGCGACGAGGTCCTGCTGCCGTCGCCCTACTGGGTCACCTACCCCGAGGCGATCTCGCTCACCGGGGCCGAGCCGGTGGTCGTCGAGACCGACCAGTCGACCGGCTTCCGGGTCTCGGTCGAGCAGCTGGAGGCGGCCACCACCGACCGGACCAAGCTGCTGGTGTTCGTCTCCCCCTCCAACCCGACCGGGGCCGTGTACCCGCCCCACGAGGTCGAGGCCATCGGCCGCTGGGCGGCCGGCCGGGGCCTGTGGGTGCTGACCGACGAGATCTACGAGCACCTGGTCTACGGGGACGCCCAGTTCACCTCCATGCCGGCGGTCACGCCTGAGCTGATCGACCGCTGCGTGGTCGTCAACGGGGTGGCCAAGACCTACGCCATGACCGGCTGGCGGGTCGGCTGGCTGATCGGTCCGCCCGACGTCGTCAAGGCGGCCATCAACCTCCAGAGCCACGCCACCTCGAACGTGGCCAACGTCTCTCAGGCGGCCGCCCTTGCCGCCGTCTCCGGCGGGCTGGAGGACGTGGCCGCGATGCGGACCGCCTTCGACCGGCGGCGCCGCAAGATGGTGGAGCTGCTCCGGGCCATCCCGGGGGTCACCTGTGTCGAGCCCGAGGGCGCCTTCTACGCCTTCCCGTCGGTGGAGGCGGTGCTGGGCTGGGAGCTGCGCGGCCAGCGGCCGGCGACCAGCATGGAGCTGGCCGACCTGATCCTGGAGGAGGCCAAGGTGGCGATCGTGCCCGGCGAGGCCTTCGGCGCCCCCGGCTACGCCCGCCTGTCGTACGCCCTGGGCGACGACGACCTGGTCGAGGGGGTCACCCGCATCGCCAAGCTCCTGGCCGAGGCCCGCCCGGACTAGGCCTCGGCGGCCAGCTCGATCTCGACGACGGCCAGGGGCGTGGTGGGCGTCTCGCCATCGGTGAGGGTCAGGGTGAGGCGGCGCGCCTGCTCGGGTGGGGCGGGCCGGACGGTCAGCTGGTGGATCCGGAGGAGGCGGCCGCCGCCGGATGCGGCGCCGGCCAGCTCGTACCCCGTCCCGGCGTCGTCGGTGACCTGCCACTCGACGGCGATGTCGTGCATCGGCGCGCTCGTCGGTGGCTGGTCGGGCAGGAGCGCGTAGCGCAGGTCGAGCCAGCCCGTCCAGACCTCCAGCGAGATGAGGACCATCCGGATCCCGAAGCCACGAAGCACCTCGCGGGCCAGCGGCACCACCCGGACCAGCTCGGGCGGCTCCTGCTCCTGGTAGGCCCCTGGGCCGCCGGCGACCATGGCCATGGCCTGCTGCTGGGTGATCCGGGTCGGCATGCCCGCGACCTGCTCGGCCTGGAGCTGGCTGGCGTCGGCCAGGAGCTGGATGACCTGCTGGCGGACCCGGTCGAGGCTCCCGCCCAGCTTGACCAGCACCTGGGCGGCCACGCCCTCGCCCTCGCGGATCAGCCCGAGCAGGATGTGCTCGGTACCGATGTAGTTGTGGCTGAGCCCAAGGGCCTCACGCAGCGACAGCTCCAGGACCTTCTTGGCCCTCGGCGTGAAGGGGATGTGGCCGGTGGGTGCCTGGTCGCCGCGGCCGATGATCTCCTCGACCTGGGCCCGGACGGCCTCCAGCGAGATGTCGAGCGCGGTCAGGGCCCTGGCCGCCACGCCCTCGCGTTCGTGGATCAACCCGAGCAGGATGTGCTCGGTACCGATGTAGTTGTGGTCAAGGTGCCGGGCCTCCTCCTGGGCGAGCACGACCACCCGCCTGGCCCGGTCGGTGAAACGCTCGAACATCGGCAGCCGCCTTCCCGTGCGCCCGATTCCCCCAAAGCCTACGCCGAACGGCTCAGCGCCTGCGGGCGGCGTGGCGCTCGACCGCCAGGTCGACCAGGCGGGCGACCAGGTCGGGGTAGGTGAGCCCGGAGGCGGCCCAGAGCATCGGGAACATGCTCTTGGGCGTGAACCCGGGGATGGTGTTGACCTCGTTGAGCAGGACCCGGCCGGTGGCCTCCTCGTAGAAGAAGTCGACCCGGGCGAAGCCCTCGCAGTCCAGCGCCTGGAAGGCCCGCAGCGACAGCTCCTGCACCTGGGTCCTGACGGCGTCGGGGACCTGGGCCGGGATCTCCAGCTTGAGCGCGTCGTCCAGGTACTTGGCCTCGAAGTCGTAGAACTCGTGGCTGGGGATGACCTCGCCGACCACGCTGGCCTCGGGGGCGTCGTTGCCGAGGACCCCGCATTCCAGCTCGCGGGCGGCGATACCCTGCTCGACCAGGGCCTTGGTGTCGTGACGAAACGCGAGGTCGAGGCCGGCGGCCAGCTCGTCCGGGGTCTTGACCTTGGAGATGCCGATGGAGGAGCCGAGCCGGGCCGGCTTGGTGAACACCGGGTAGGCCAGGCGCTCGGCGACCTCGGCGGCCACCCGCTCGGGGCCGGCCTTCCAGTCGCGCTCGGGCACGACCACGTACGGGCCCTGGGGCAGCCCGGCCTGGGCCAGCACCACCTTGGCCATGGCCTTGTCCATGGCCAGGGCCGAGGCGAGCACGCCGCTGCCCACGTACGGCAGGTCGGCCAACTCGAACAGCCCCTGCACGGTGCCGTCCTCGCCGAACGGCCCGTGCAGGACGGGGAAGACAAGGTCGATCTGGGCCAGCCCCGCGGCCGGGCCGGCTTGGCCTACGGTAGTGGCGATACGACCTCGGCCGGATTGGCCTCGGTCGGGCCGGACCGCCAGCTCCCGGCCGGCCGCCTCGACCTCGGGGAGGGCGCCGTCGGGGGCGGTCAGCTCCAGCGGGGAGCGGTCGGGCAGCATCCAGGCGCCGTCGCGGGTGATGGCGATCGGGACCACCTCGAAGCGGTCGGGGTCGAGCGCCTCCATGACCGAGCGGGCCGACACCACCGACACCTGGTGCTCGGCCGAGCGGCCGCCGTACAGGACGGCCAGCCGGGTCTTTGCCATGACCTACGCCACCTCCAGGGCTCGGGTGAAGTCCTCGGCCAGGTCGGCCCCGTCCTCCAGGCCGACCGAGACCCGCACCATGCCCTCGCCGATCCCGGCCGCGGCCAGGGCCTCGGGCGAGAACTGGCGATGGGTCGTGGACGCCGGGTGGGAGACGAGCGTCTCGACCGAGCCGAGCGAGGCCGCCAGCTTGGCCACCCGGGTGGCCTCGATGAACCGCCGGCCGGCCTCGCGGCCCCCCTTCAGGTCGAAGCTGAGCATGCCGGGGCCGCCGTCGAGCAGCTTGGCGGCCAGGGCGGCCGTCGGGTGCCCGGGCAGGCCGGGCCAGTAGACGCGGGTCACCTCGGGGTGGGCGTCCAGCAGCTCGGCCAGCCGGCGGGCGTTGGCCCCGTGGGCGCGCATACGCAGGGACAGGGTCTTGACCCCGCGCAGGACCAGCCAGGCGGCGAACGGGTCGGGCGAGGCGCCGAGCTCGATCATGGCCCGCCAGGCGGCGTCGTGCCGCTCGGGCTCGGCGAACAGCGCGATGCCCCCGACAACGTCGCTGTGGCCGCCCAGGTACTTGGTGGCCGAGTGGACGACCACCGCCGCCCCGTGCTCGATCGGCCGGCAGAGGTAGGGCGAGGCCACGGTGTTGTCCACAACCAATGGCACGTCGGCGGTCGCGGCGACCTCGGCCAGGGCCGGCAGGTCGGCCACGGTCATGGTCGGGTTGGCGATCGTCTCGGCGTAGATGGCCCGGGTGGCCGGGCGCAGGGCGGCCCGGACGGCGGCAGGGTCGCCGGCGTCGACGAAGCTGACCTCGATGCCGAAGCGGGGGGCAGTGTGGGCCAGCAGCGAGTAGCTGCCGCCGTAGAGATCGCGCTGGGCGACCAGGTGGTCGCCGGAGGAGGCCAGCGACAGCAGCACGGTGGCGATGGCGCCCATGCCCGAGGCGGTGGCCATGGCTTCGGCCGCGCCCTCCAGGTTGGCGACGGTCGCCTCCAGAGCTGCCGTGGTCGGGTTCTCGTAGCGGGTGTAGACGTAGCCCTCGCGGGGCTGGCGCAGGGTGTGGGCGTAGTGCTCGGCGTCGTCGAAGACGAAGGTCGAGGTCTGCCAGATCGGGGTGGCCAGCGGCGCCTCGGCCGGCAGGGGCAGGCGGCCGGCGTGGATGGAGCGGGTCGCGAAGCCGTCGGCCATCACTGCTCCTCTCGCTGGTCGGCGGGCAGGCTATCAGCCGCCACCGCAGCCTTGGCCCGGGCCAGGACGCGGGCCCGGAAGCGGTTGCCCTGGGCGGCGCCGCGGACGCCCCGGACCACCCGGACGGTGCCGTCGCGGCCCACCAGCCGGGTCCGGCGGCCGGACACCTCCACCGCCGACAGCTCCTCATAGCGGTAGCGGCGGGTCCCGCCGAGCCCGTGGAGCACCACCGCCTCGTCGTCCAGCTCGGCGGCCAGGACCCGCGCCCGCAGCCAGGCCATGGCCAGGCTGGCCACGGCCAGGACGGCCCAGAGCAGGCTGGCCACCGACAGCGAGGCGGCCGCTCCCCGGCTGGACTCGGAGACGGCGAAGGACCCGGCGAGCAGCGCCGAGGCCAGGCCCAGCTCGAGCAGCCCGCTGACCAGGGCGTGGGTCACGCCGCCGGGCTGGAACCGCTCGGTCATGGGTGCCCGGCCGCCTCGATGCCGGCGCCGCCCTTGTACCAGGGGGGTGGGCTCCAGCCCGCACGGGCCTCGGCGACCAGGCCGTCGATGGCCGCCATCACCTTGTCCTTGGCCTGGTTGATCTCGGCCAGGGTCGACTCGGGGGTGAGGCCGAGGTCGATCGGCGGCCCGGCCCGCTCGATCACCCGGATCCCGCGCCGCAACGGCCCCAGCTTGCCCCGGGTGAACAGCAGATGCGCGCCCCACTGGCCCACCGGCACCACCGGCGCTCCGGTGAGGGCGGCCAGGCGGGCGACCCCGCTCTTGGCCGCCATCGGGGAGAAGTCGGGGTTGCGGGTGGTGGTCCCCTCCGGGTAGATGGCCACTGCGGCCCCGTCGCGCATGGCGGCGACGGCGTCGACCAGGGCCCGGCCGGCGTCGCGGCTCTCGCGGTACACCGGGATCTGCCCGGCCCCGCGCAGGATGGCGCCCAGCACCGGGTTGCGGTAGAGCTCCGACTTGGCCAGGAAGCGGACCTGGCGCCCGGCCGTGTGGATGAAGGACCCCAGGCACAGCGGGTCGAAGTAGGAGATGTGGTTGGCGGCGATGATCACCGGGCCCTGCTTAGGAATGTTGAGCAGACCCTGGCAGTCGAGCCGGACCCAGAACCGGATCACCGGCGGCACGACGACCTTGGCCAGGGTGTAGACGGGATACCGGCGGCCGGCCATGCTCGGCGCATAGTACCGTTGGCCGGCGATGCCTGTTCCGCTCGTCCCCGTGAAGGCCCTGGCCGAGGCCAAGGGCCGCCTCGCCCCCACCGTCGGGCCGCTCCAGCGGCGGCTGCTGGCCATCGCCATGTTCGAGGACGTGATCGCCGCCCTCCAGGCGGTGCCGGGGCTGGCCGACCCGGTGGTGGTCTCCCCCGACCGGGAGGTGTGGCGGCGGGCCGACGCCATGGGCTGCCGAGTGGTCGAGGAGCCGCCCGGGGCCGGCGACCTCAACCGCTCCCTGGCCGCGGCCGCGGCCAAGGCCAGCGCCAGCAACGGGGACGGGCTGCTGGTGGTGGCGGCCGACCTGCCGCTGGCCTCGGCGGCCGGGCTGAAGCGGGTGCTGGCGGCGGCCGAGGCGCCGGTGGCAGTGGTCCCGAGCCACGACGGCGGCGGCACCAACGTGCTCGCCTGGCGCGACCCGGGGACGTTCGCGCCCAGCTTCGGTCCCGACTCGGCCGCCCGCCACCTGGCCGTGCCCGGGGCCGTCCGGATCGACGAGCCGGGCCTCGCCCTGGACGTCGACACGGTCGAGGATCTCCGCCTGGTCGCCGGCCGCCTCGACCCAGCCTCGGTGACCGCCCGGCGGCTCAAGGATCTGGGGATTCCGGGGCTCATGCAGCGAAGCGATAGCCCCGGATGGAACAGGGATATGCTCCAGCCGTGACCGGATCGACCGGAGGAGGCGTGATGCTGCAGGGCACCGTCAAGAGCTTCGACCCCCAGACCCAGGCGGCGGTCGTGCTCACCGACGCCCGCGTCGAGTACGACGTGCCGCCCGAGGTCTTCCGGAGCTCGGGGCTGCGCAAGCTCACCCTCGGCCAGCGGGTCCGGTTCCAGGTCGAGGACGAGGGGGACGGCGCCCGGGTCACCTACGTCAACATCCTCACCCTGCCCGACCCGGCCTGACCGCGCCCCGGGTCCGGCCCCGGGAACGACCGAGGCCCCGCCGGAGCGGGGCCTCGACGGTCGGGTGGTGCTACTTCTTCTTGCCGCTCTTGGCCTTGCCGCGCGAGCTGGCGGCCTTGGCCGTGCTCTTGGGCGCGCTGTTGCGCGACGCCTTGGCCGAGCTGGCCCTGGACGTCGAGGCCTTGGCGGAGCTGGCCTTGGACGCGGTCGCCCGCGACACGGTGGCCTTGGCGGTGCTGGCCGCCTTGGCGGTGGCCTTCACCGGGGTGAGCTTGGGCGCGGTCGCCTTGCCGGCCACGACGTCCTTGAAGCCCTGCCCGGCGCGGAACCGCGGGACCTTGGTGGCCTTCACCTTGACCGGCGCGCCGCTGCGCGGGTTCCGGGCGGTGCGGGCCTTGCGGTCCTGCCGCTCGAAGGTCCCGAAGCCGACCAGCGAAACGCGGTCGCCCTTCTTGACGGCGACCTGGGTGTGCTGGATCAGGCTGCCGAGCACCTTGTCGACGTCGGTGCGCGACACCAGGGTGTGCTTCTGGATCGCGTCGACGAGTTCCTTGCGGTTCAAGGGCGCCTCCTTGCCCAATAAGGGGAATTCCCCCGTCGGGACCGGACCCCCATTAGTCCCGTCCCCCTTCGGCCGAGCATCGTAAAGACGGGGATATCAAAGGTCAACAACCCTCGATTCTCGTCAATCCGTTGCGGCACAACGGCATCATCGGCTCGGCATTGGCAAAGGTGAAGCAATTCCCTTGTGTGGCAACGGTTTTCGACGGGTTACGGTGGAGCGTCTCGCCGGAATGCTTGGCATTTGTCCAGGTCCGGTCCGTCGTCCTTGTCACCCGAGTTCCCGTGTGGAATCCTGTAACAAGACGTTGAGGGCCTCAACTATCGGAGCGGTGATGACGGCGAAGGCTGCAACCGAGGCGCCGCCGGTGGCCCGTGAGGTCTGGGAGCTGCTGATCGAGCTGTCGATGTCGCGGGTGCGCCAGCACTTTCTGCACACGATCACCGATCTGGGGCTGTCCTTCCCGCAGGCGCACGCCCTCAAGGTGCTGCGCCCCGGGCACCCGATCGCCATGCGCGAGCTGGCCGACGGGCTGCACTGCGACCCCTCGAACATCACCGGGATCGTCGACCGCCTCGGCGACCGGGGCCTGGTCGAGCGCGGGTCGGCCCCCGGCGACCGGCGCGTCAAGACCCTGATGCTCACGCGGGAGGGCGCGGCCCTGCGAATGCGCCTGCTCGACCGGTTGTCCGAGCCGCCGCCGGGCCTTGGCCGGCTCCGCCTCGACGAGCAGCGCCAGCTCCGCGATCTCCTGCGCCGAGCCCTGCTCGACGACTAGCGCCAGCCGCAGCGTCCGGTCGGTCCCAAGCGAGAGGACCATTCCCATGGACGTCCTGATCGGCGTCGCCTGGCCGTACGCGTCCGGGCCGCGCCACCTCGGCCACCTGGCCGGGGCCTACCTTCCCGCCGACGTCGCCGCCCGCCACCACCGGCTGGCCGGCGACCGGGTGCTGCTGGTCTCCGGGTCCGACCAGCACGGCACCCCGATCACGGTCGCGGCCGAGCGGGCCGGCCTGTCGCCGGCGGCCCTGGCCGACCGCGAGCACGGGCGCATCGCGGCCAGCTTCGCCCGCGCCGGCATCTCCTTCGACCACTACACAAGGACGGCGACCCCCGGGCACCACGCCGTGACCCAGGACCTGTTCACCCGCCTGCGCGGGCGCGGCCTGGTCACCGAGGCGACCCAGCCGGCCGCCTTCTGCGCCCGCGAGGGCCGCTCCCTGCCCGACCGCTACGTCGAGGGGACCTGCCCGGCCTGCGGCGCCCCCGACGCCCGCGGCGACCAGTGCGACACCTGCGGGCGGACCCTCGACCCCGAGGAGCTGATCGAGCCCCGCTGCCGGCGCTGCGGCGGCCCGGCCGAGCTGCGGCCCCTGCGCCAGCTGTTCCTGCGCCTGGACCTGCTCCAGCCGGAGGTCGCCCGCTACCTGGACGCCCAAGAGGCCGGCTGGCGGCCGTTCGTGGGCGCCGAGGCCCGGGGCTGGCTGGCCGCCGGCCTGCGCCCGCGGGCGATCACCCGCGACCTCGACTGGGGCGTGCCTGTGCCCCTGCCCGGCTGGGACGACCGCCGGCTGTACGTCTGGTTCGACGCCGTCATCGGCTACCTGTCGGCCTCGATGGAGTGGGCCGCGCTCCAGGGCGACCCCGGCGCCTGGCGGTCGTGGTGGCAGGGACCCGAGGCCCGGCACCGCTACTTCGTCGGCAAGGACAACATCTGGTTCCACACCGTCTGGTGGCCGGCCATCCTGCTCGGCGCCGGCCAGGGACTGCGCCCGCCCGACGAGGTGGTCGCCAACCACCACCTGACCCGATCCACCGGGGCCGGGGGCAAGCTGTCGGCCAGCCGCGGCCACGCGCCAACGATCGAGGAGGGCATCGAGCGGGTCGGGCTCGACCCGCTGCGCCACGCCCTGTGCGCCCTCGGGCCGGAGACGGCCGACGTCGAGCTCGCCTGGGACAAGGTGAGCGAGCTGACCACCAGCGGCCTGCTGGGGGCGATCGCCGGACCGCCCCACCGGGTGGCCACCCTGCTGTGGCGCCGCTTCGGCGGCCGCCCCGACCCGGCGGCCCTGGCTGCGGCCGGGCCCGAGCGGGCCGAGGCCGCCGCCGCCCTGACCGAGGTCGGGACAGCGATCGACCGGGCCGAGCTGCGCCGTGCCCTTCAGGCGGTCCACGCCATCGGGCGCGCGGTCAACCGCCGCCTGGCCGTCACCGAGCCCTGGCGCCTGCCCGGCCCCGAGGCCCACCGCGAGCTGACCCGCCTGCTCCCGCTGCTGGACGCCCTCGGAGTGGCCGCCTGGCCGTTCGTGCCCGACACGGCCGGACGGGTCCGGTGCCTCCTCGGCCGCCCCGCCGAGCCGGCCGCCTGGGCGCTGGAGGAGGCGCCGCCGGTGGTGACCGCGCCGCCGGCCCCACCGCTGCCCCGCCGCCCCGGAACCCCCTAGCGTGGACGCCGCCGGCCAGGGAGAATGCGGCCGGACACCAAAGGAGCTGCGTTGCGTATCGAGTCGTCGGTCACCTCTCTGTCATGGATCCCGCTCGGGGCGATGGAAGGCGCCGGGACCGAGCTGCCGTTCCGCCTCGGCATCGCCCACTACGACCCCCCGCCCCCGGAGACGCTCGAGCACCTGGAGGCGCTCAAGGCCGCCGACCGGTTCCGGTTCGCCAACGAGCTCCGGGCCTGGATCGAGGTCGAGGACGGCCGCATCGTCGACTACGGCCACGACGCCGGCGGCCACATCGGCAGCACCACCCTGCGGCTCGGCTCGCGCTACCTCACCTTCGCG
>JASLBL010000303.1 GCA_030146615.1 Actinomycetes bacterium | reverse complement strand
AGGATGCCGGCCATAACCTCCCCCATCACCCTGGGCTGGCCGATCCTTGCGGCCAGGGCCCCCACCGCGCGGGCGGCCACGACCACCGCCGCGATGGCCAGCATCAGGCGCCCGAACAGCTCCTCGGGCGTCAACGGTTCGCCCGACCTGACCACAGGCTCCGCCGGTTCGGGATGGTCGCGGATGAGGGTGGCGCGGAATCGGTGGCCGCCGACCTCCCCGCTGAGCGAGCGGTCGCCGGCCTCGCCGGCCACGGTGGCCTGCAGGGGAGCGGTGGACCCGTCTGCGCAGCCAACCTTGCCGGTGAGCCGGCGCCATGAAGCTCCAGGCTCCCGCCCGAGCCGCGCTCTCCGGCGATGTCGGTGAACCGGCCCGACTGCCGCACCTCGATCTGCCCCCCGAGGCACTGGGCGCGTGGATCAAGTCGGTAGACGCCTGCGGCGTTGGGGACAGGCTCCAGGCGAGACCCGAGGGTGAAGGAACCAAGCAACGTCGCCGCCAGCGCGGCAACCATGACCGCATAGCCGATCGTCAGCCGCGCGCTGGAGATGCGGGGACCGGTGTCCGCTGAGGCCAGCTTCCTGGTCCCGCCCAGGGCGACGACCTGACGGTTCATGCAAATTGCCGATGCTCGGTGCCAACCGTCGGCCATCCGGCCGCCACGCTCGGATAGCGAGGTTCCCAGCCCGCCGCCCGCACGAAGACCTCGGCGCCGGCGGCGATGGCGGCATCGACCAGGTTGCGGGTGGCGTGGGTCCGCAGCCGGTCGTTGGTCTGCCACGCGCCCGGGCGGCGCATCCCGGCCAGGGGCGGGATCGCGGTTGCCAGGTGGACCATGGCGTTGGCGACGGCCGCGCGGACCATGGCCGGGTCGAGCAGGTCAACCTGGACCGGCTTGGCGCCGACTGCCCGCAGCCAGCCGGCACCGGCATCGGAGCGAGCCACCCCAGCCACGTCGTGCCCGGCCTGAAGCAGACGCGGGACGGCCTGGTGGCCGATGACGCCGGTCGCTTCCGTGACCAGGACGTTCATGCTGGGCTCACCTCCTTGGCCTGCTGCCGGGGAGGCGGATGGGTGGGTCGTTCCGCCACCCCGAGGACGTGGGGGCGGACCAGCGGGGGCATGATCTGGAAGTCGAACCGGTCCAGCTCCAGCATGCGGAACCCGGCGGCGGCGATGGCCGCCATGACGTCGCGGTTGGGGTGGCAGCCGCCGGCCAGCCAGCCCCAGGGTCGCTCCAGCCGGTCCTGCCAGCGGGCCAACCGTGAGTCCTCGGCCCGGACGTGCTGGTAGAACCGCAGCGTCCCACCCGGGCGCAGGACCCGGCGGGCCTCGGCCAGCGTCTGGGCGAGGTCGGAGACGGTGCACAGGACTAGGCTGGCGACCACCGTGTCGAAGGCGGCGTCGGAGAAGGGGAGGTGTTCGGCCGTGCCGTCGATGACTTCGACGGCCACCTGGGCTGCTTGGGCGGCGTGGTTGGCGCGGGTGCGCATCCCGGGGCCGGGCTCCAGGGCCACGACCCGGGTGGCGGTGCGGTACAGGGACAGGTTGCGGCCGGTCCCGGCGCCGATCTCCAGTACTTCACCGGTGGCCTGTTCGACCAAGCGGCGGCGGTGGTCGGCGCCGCCGAGTGGGTCGACGCGGTCGAAGAGCCTGTCGTAGCCGGCGGCGCCCAGCCGCTGGACCAGGCTGCCACCGCGGCTGGTAGCAGCCGCCACGGATGCTCCTTCTGGGCGTTGCAGGGATGGCGTTTGCGTCATCGGAACCTCCTTGGTGAAGCGATCGCTTCAGCTCGATTGCGGCGTCACGGTGGGCTCATTGGGTGACGACCCGCCGCCAGGCCAGTGCGGCGAGCGCGCCGGCACCCGCCGTCCAGGCGGCCAGCACCACCAGGGCTGAGGCCGGTAGCGTGTCTCCGGTGGCCACGCTCTCGCCGACCTGAACCACGCCGTAGGACGGCAGAGTCTCGGCGATGGCGGCCAGGGCGTCGGGCATCTGGCTGGGTGAGGTGAAGATGCCTCCGGCCAGCCACAGCACGACGAAGGCCAGGGTGGTGGCGCCGTGGGCGGCCTCGCCGCCGAAGGTGAGCCCGATCAGGGCGCCGATTGCGGTGATGGGCGTGGTGGCCAGCCACATCAGCCCGACCAGCTTGATCGACTCTGCCCAGCCAAGGGCGGTGCCTTGGTTGTCGCCGACCAGGCCGGCCGCGGCGGCGACCAGGGCGATCGCGGGGAGTGCGAAGCTCATCGCCACCACGATCTTGGCCGCCACCGCGGCGCTGGGGCGGAGCGGGGTGGTGCGCAGCTGGCGTAGCCAGCCGTTGGCGCGTTCGTCGCCCAGGGTCGGGCCGGCGGCCAGCCCGGAGATGACGGCGGCGAGGGCGGCGATGGCGACCATCCTGCCGCCCGGGCTGGTTGGTGGGGTGTCGCCGTTGGCGGCGTTGAGGATTAGGTAGATGGCCGTGGGCAGCCCCAGCCGGAAGATCAGGATCTCGCGGTTGCGCCACTGGCGTTTGGCCTCCAGCCACAGGTAGGCCAGGGAGCGGGTCATGGTGTGCCTCCTTGTTGGGTGAGGTGCCGGAACGCCTCCTCCATCCCGACCCGGGTGACCTCCAGGCCCTGGGCGTGCGGGGCCTGCTGGAGGAGGGCGCGGATGGTGGCGTCGGGATCGCTGGTGGATAGGGTCATTCGGCCTCGGTCCTGGCGGACGGTCTCGACTGCGGGCAGGCTCTCGAGGAGATACCGGGACAGGCCGTCGGCGGCCACGCTGATCGTGCTGCGGCCGGCTGCTTGGGCCTTGACCTGATCGGGGGTGCCGTCGGCGAGCAGGCGGCCCCCGGCGATGACGACCACCCGGTCGGCGACGGCGTCGGCCTCCTCCAGGCGGTGGGTGGCGAACAGCACGGTGCGGCCCGCCGAGACGTAGGCGCGCACGCGGTCCCAGAAGGTGCGGCGGGCGTCCACGTCCAGCGCCGCGGTGGGCTCGTCCAGGATCAGCAGCTCGGGGTTGCCGGCCAGGGCCAGGGCCAGGCGGACGCGTTGGCGCTGTCCGCCCGACAGCCGCTGCACCTGCCGCTGGGCGAGCGGCTCCAGGTCGGCCAGGCGCAGCGCGTCGGCCACCGAGAGCGGATCGGGGTACAGGCTGTGGACCAGGCCGATGAGCTCGGCCACCCTGGCGCCCTGGGGCAGGCCGGCGTCCTGCAGCATGGCCCCGACCTGGCCGGCGGCGACGGCGTCGGCCGGTGGGCCGCCGAACAGGCGGACCACGCCGGCGTCGGGGTTGGCGAGGCCCAGCAGCAGCTCCACCGCGGTCGTCTTGCCGGCCCCGTTGGGGCCCAGCAGTGCCACGGTCTGGCCGCGCTGGATCCCAAGCGACAGGTGGTCGACCGCCGTGACCTGCCCGTAGCGGCGCGTGACGCCCACGACGGTGGCGATCGGCGCCGGCTTGTCGATGTCGGTACTCATGTGACTTCTCCTCCTCTTCACCACGGGTGCGCTGATCGCTCCCGGCGCTAGGACAGGAAGATCAGGGCAGCGACGATCACAGCGACGCCGATACACGCCCACGCGCTGATGACGGCGACGGTGAGGCGCCGGGTCTCCGATCCCGTCGTGGGCTCGGTGGGTTCCTTGTCCGGATGGTTCATCGCGACTCCTTTCGCGGTTGGACATGCCGATGGGTTTGCTTGGTGAGCCGGTCGATCCCGGCTCGGGTCACCTCCTGCTCCTGTTGGCGGCTCGACCTCGCACCACGAGGGTGGCGGGCGCTTGGCGGGTTGGGATCGGCCAACAGCGGGGATCTGCATCACCGGCCGGTGGACACTCCGGTGACCGGGCGGTGGATGCCCGTCGCCAGCGGGTGGTCTACGGTGGGGCGGATGCGACCACCAGGCCGGCTACCAGGGAGGTGAGCGGCGACGGCGGCGACGTCCGGCGGCCAGCGGACCCATCCCGGCAGCGGTGAGGGAACCATCTGGGAGCGGTGGCGGACTGCCTGGCACGTCTTCTTCTACCTGCTGCTGGCCTACGCCACCATCGAGGCGACCACCGGGGCCTCCCAGTCGGCGGCCAGCAAGGCCGTGCGGCTGTCGCTGGCCACGGCGCTGGGGGCCTGGTACTGGGCCTTCCTGGTTGCCCGCGCCCGCACGCCCCGCCGCGATGCCTTCTACCTGATGGGAGCGGTCGGGTTGTGGGCGCCGCTGATCGCCCTGGACCCCGTCTTCTTGAACCTGGGCTTTGGCGTCCTGGCGCCGTTCTGCCTGCACGACCTCCGGCACGGCGCGGCCGTGGTCCTGGTGGTCGCGGTCGGCTGGATCTGGCAGCTGACCCGGGAGCGGGGCGCCATCCCCTGGCCGGCGGTCGCCGCCGTGTGTGTGTTCGCGGCCGGCACGCTGCTGTCGGTGGCCTACATGGGCACCATCGTCCGCCAGAGCCGCGAGCGACAGCGGCTGATCGAGCAGCTGCAGGCGACCCGGGCCGAGCTGGCCGCGGCCGAACGGCAGGCCGGGACGCTGGCCGAGCGCCAGCGGCTGGCCCGCGACCTCCACGACACCCTCACCCAGGGCTTTGCCAGCGTGGTGCTGCTGTTGGAGGCGGCCGAGGAGTCCCTGGCCCTCGGGCGCCCGGTGGAGCGGCACATCGAGCAGGCCCTGCGGTCGGCCCGTGACAACTTGGCCGAGTCTCGGCGGGTGGTGTGGGCGCTGCGGCCCCGGCCCCTGGCGGAGCAGCCGCTCCCCCAGGCGCTCGGGGAGCTGGCTGGCCGGCTCGGCGAGGAGACCGGCCTGCGGGCCGAGACCGTCGTCACCGGGACCGCCCGTTCCCTGCCGGCCCAGGTCGAGGAGGCCCTGCTCCGCATCGGCCAGGAGGCCCTGGCCAATGTCCGCAAGCACGCCGCCGCCTCCCGGGTGACCGTCACCCTCTCCTACCTCGATGATGTGACCATGCTCGACGTGCACGACGACGGGGTCGGGTTCGAATACGCCGCCACGGTGGCGGCGGCCGGCGCCGGGCTTGGGCTGCACGCCATGGCCGAGCGGGTGGCCGCGCTGGGTGGGAGCCTGGCGGTCGAGAGCGCACCCGGCGAGGGCACCACCATCGCCGTCGAGGTGCCGGCTCCGGCGGGCGAGAACCGGGTCGAGCCGGCCGAAGGGGCGCCGCGGTGATGGGCCCGATCCGGCTGGTGATCGCCGACGACCATCCGGTGGTGCGGGACGGGCTGCGGGCGATGCTGGCCACCCAGCCCGACATGGAGCTGGTCGGTGAGGCCGCCACCGGCACCGAGGCGGTCGCCCACGCGCGGGCCTTGCGGCCGGACGTGGTGCTGATGGACCTGCAGATGCCCGGCCTGGACGGGCCAGGCGCCATCGCCGCCCTGGGCGAGCAGGCGCCCGAGGTCCGGGTGCTGGTCCTGACGACCTACGGCACCGACGCCGACATCACCCGCGCCGTCGACGCTGGAGCGACCGGGTACCTGCTCAAGGACGCCCCCCGCGAGCAGCTGTTCGCCGCCATCCGCTCGGCCGCCAGGGGCGAGTCGGTGCTGTCCCCCTCGGTGGCCACCCGGGTGCTGGGCCGCATGCGGGCCCCTGCCGAGGAGGCGCTCAGCCCCCGCGAGCTCGAGATCCTGCAGGCGGTGGCCCGAGGGCTCTCCAACAAGGACATCGGCCGCCAGCTGTATGTCAGCGAGGCGACGGTCAAGACCCACCTGCTGCGGGTCTTCGCCAAGCTCGGGGTCGACGACCGCACCGCCGCAGTCACCGTCGCCCTGGAACGGGGCATCATCCGCCTACCCGGCTGAACTCCCACGCCCTCCCGCTTCAGGCGTCCGATGGCCCGGCTGCCCAGCCGGTCTGCTGCGCCCAACGGCCGGCGCGGCGCAGCACCTCCCACATGACGCTGTTCGCCGAGGCCTTCGCGGGCGTGGTCCAGGGCCGCGACCACGTAGCGCCTGAAGCGCGCTGGGTCGTTGTCGTCGGGATCCAGCGACAGCCAGGCCACCGCCCAGTTTGTGCTGGTGGCCCAGTCGGCCAGCAGGGTGGTCTTGCCGAAGCCCGCCGGCGTGCACACCAAGATCAGCTTTCGGGCCATCCCCTCGTCGAGGCGCTGGAACAGGCGGGATCGGGCAAGCCGGTCGGGGCGTGTTCGCGGGATGCTGACCTTGGTGGCCAGCAACTGGTCCCGCTCACGGGGTGCGGCCAGGCGCGAGGACGCTGCACGCGACTGAGCCATGCCATACCGCCGCCCATCCGGCGAGGATCCTTCGGCAGTCGATTCTTGTTTGCGCATCGGGTCCACCGCCCCACGGCCCTGCGTGCGCCTACCACCGCCGGCCTGCACCTGCTCCGGAACATTCCACCAGGTGCTCCACCTTTGCGTGATGTCCCGGTGTCGGCCGCTCCCTACCGTCGGGCACGTGATCGTGCCGGCCGAACCAAGGGAGAGGAGACCGGGATGCTGGTGGGTGACTGGACGGGACAGCTTGCACGCGAGCGGGTGGCCGAGCTCCACCGCCAGGCCGAGCATCAGCGCCTCGTCCGTCTCGCCCGGGCCCGACGGGGTGGCGGCAACCACAGCGGGGGTCGTGGCTGGCGCCTGCTGGCGGGCCCGCTGAGCGGTTCAGGTAAGGGCCCCATGGTGGAACCGTCGACCAGGCCAGCCACCGCTCGATCGTCGGCGACGCCATGAGATCGTCGTAAGGGAGCGGACGTGGTCGTTGACATGGCCGGCACACCTTCGGTGGGGACCAACGCCGAGGGCAACCCCGCCCAGGACCTGGTTACCGCGCGCGACGGCACCGTCGTGCAGCTGCGGCCGTTGCGCCGCGAGGAGCGGGAGTTGGTTGCCCGATTCTTCACCGGGCTGTCCGCCGAGTCCCGGCGCCGCCGCTTCCTGTCGCCCATGCCGCGGCTGCCCGAGGCCATGCTGGGGCGGCTGGTCGACGTCGACGGCCACCGCCATGTCGCCATGGTGGCCACCGTGGACGGCGACTGCGCCGGCATCGCGAGCTACGTCGGGTTGGCCAACGAACCGGGCACCGCCGAGGTGGCGGTCTGTGTCACCGACCGCTACCAGGGCCGCGGCATCGGGCGGCTGCTGGTCGAGGCCCTGCGGCCGGCCGCCGTCCGGGCCGGCCTGACCGCCCTGGTCTACCTGGTCGAGCCGACCAACCGGCCGGCGCTGCGGCTGCTGCGGTCCCTCGACGTGGAGCTCGCCTTCCGCGACGGCCTAGTCCAGGGCCACCAGCGCCTGCCTCGCCAACCCGCCGACGGACGTGCCGCGCGGCTCGGGCTCCGCCACCTGGTGGACGTTGCCGCCTGGAGGCGACCCAGCAACCGGCCCGCAAGGAGGCACCGGCCATGGCCGCACCGAGGATGACCATCCCGCGCCGAGGAGGCGCAGTCCAGCCAGCACCCAGCACCCAGCCGCGTCCGGGGTCGCGCCGGTTCTACCAGCGGCTGGCGGCCGGCAGCCTGATCGCCGCGCCGCTGGTCCTGCTGGCCGGGGAGCTCCTGCATCCGCCATTCCAGCTCGACCCAGCCCGGCAGCTGGCGGTGGCCGCCGCCAACCCTGACCGCTGGTACCTGGTCCACCTGCTCAGCCTCATCGGGTTCGCGCTGTTGGTGCCGGCGATCCTCGGGCTGACCCAGCTGGTCAGCCAGCGGCAAGCCGCCCTCGCCGACCTCGGCGGCACCCTGGCCCTACTCGGCGTGCTGGCCGCCAGCGGCCTGCTGTCGATCGACGGGTTCGGGGTCTGGCAGATGGCCCAGCCGGCCGCCGACCGGGCCGAGATGGCCGCCCTGCTTGACCGCATCCTCACCAGCCCCGGGGTGCTGGCCCTGTACCTAGTGTCGCTGGCCTCGGCGGCCGGCCTGCTGGTGCTCACCCTCGGCCTGTACCGCTCCCAGCTCATCCCGGCGTGGACGGCCGGGCTGGTCGCGATCGGGGTTGCCGTCTGGTTCACGGGTGAGGCAGCAGCCAGCAAGGCGACCATGGTCGCCGGGGTGGCGATTCTCGCCCTGGGCCTCGGCCTGACCGGCCGCCGCCTGCTCACCGCCTCCGCCCAACAGCCCCCGGCAGGGGCTCCACCGTCGATCCGACCGTAACGCCATGACCCAGGGCTCTCGCCATAGCCGACGTTCCCTGGACGACAGCGGGGCCAGGAGTGTCCGCCGACCAGCAGCCCGACGAGCCCTAAAAAGGAGGCAACCACCATGACCACACCAACCCCGACCGCCCATCGTTCCCAAGCGGCGACCGGCCAGTCACCCCCGCCGGCCGAGCAGGGCAAGGCGCTGCTGCGCCGGCTAATCGAGGAGGTCATCAACCAAGGCCGGCTGGAGGTGACCGACGAGCTGTTCAGCCCCGAGCTGGCAGCGGCCGCCCGCCAGGGCTCCGCCGCGTTCCGTGCCGCCTTCTCCGACTGGCACATGGAGCTGGTCGACCTGATCGCCGAGGACGACAAGGTGGTCGGACGTTTCCGCTGCTCGGGCACCCACACCGGCCCCTGGCTGGGAAACCCGCCGACCGGCCGGCGCTTCGAGCAGGTCGACGAGGTCGCCATCCTGCGCGTCAAGGACGGCCGCTTCGTCGACTACTGGAAGCTGGAGGACACCGCTGGGCGCCTGCGGCAACTCGACCCCAGCCTGCCCAGCTAGCCATAGCCGACGCCCATCCCTTGGCCATGGTCACGGCGCCGGAGGCGCCAGCCATGCAGCCGGTGCGGCTGGGTGAGGTACCGCTCCTGCAGCCGGGCGTGCGCCCGTCGTGGTGACGTCCGATCCCCGGGCAGGCTAGCTTGGCCGGCATCGGGTTCGCAGGTTCGGCTGACCGCCGCAGGTGGCGTGTCAGGCGATAACGTGGCAGACGCGCTCGGGTGGGCACTGCTTGGGATCGAGGGTGCCGGCCCGCCGGGCGAGCCGGTCGAGCTCGCCACGGAGTTGCTGGAGCTCGGCGATGCGAGCTTCGAGCTCGGCGGCGCGGCGCTGCAGCAGGGTGGCCACGTGCTCACATGGCGTCTGGCCGCGGTCCCGGAAGGCGACGACCTGGCGGATCTCGCCAAGCGTGAGGCCGACGGCCTGGGCGGCGCGGATGAACGCGAGCCGCCCGAGGGTGGCGTGGTCGTAGTCGCGGTAGCCCGAGGGGGACCGGGCTGGGGGCGCCAGGAGGCCGATCTGCTCGTAGTAGCGGATCGCCTTGGCCGAGATCCCCGCCCGCTCGGCGAGTTCACCGATACGCACCGTCAGCACCCTTCCTCAACTCGTCACGGTGTGCCTTGACCTTCCAGTATACGGGAAGGTCTAGGGTTGCCTGGACCCAGACGGCAACGCAAGAACCGGAGGAGCTGGTGATGACGAGCGTCAACCTGCACACGCTCAGCGACGATGCGCTCACCGACCACCTGGCGGCCTGGTTCACCCAAACACTCCCGCTGGCCGAGCAGCGGCGGCTGCTGGAGGCGGCGCTGCGGAAGCTGGCCGGCTGCCAGCCGGTCGACCCCCAGCGGCTGGCCGCCCAGGCCGGCGTCGGCGTCGAGCAGACCGTCGCCCTGCTGCGCCAGGCGGCCGCCGAGTGGGACCAGAGCGGCACCCGCCTGGTCGGCTTCGGCCTGACCAGCACCCCGACCCGCCACCGCTTCCAGGTCCACGGCCACCCCCTGTGGACCTGGTGCGCGGTCGACGCGCTCTTGTTCCCGGTCCTGCTCGGCGCGCCCGCCCAGACCACCTCGCCGTGCGCGGCCACCGGCACGCCGATCCGGATCCAGGCCACCCCGACCGCCGTGGAGCGCATCGACCCGGCCGGCGCGGTGGTGTCGATCGTGACGCCCGCCGTCGACCTCGCCGAGGTCCGCCAGGCGGTCTGCGCCGCGCAGAACTTCTACCGCGACGCCGACGCCGCCGCGGCCTGGCAGGCCGAGCATCCCCAGGCGCTGCTGCTGCCGGTGGCCAAGGGGTTCGCGCTGTTCCGCCGCGCAGCCCTGCGCGTGTGGCCGGAGCTGCGGGCAGCCTAGGACGCCCTCAAACCCACCTCGCCGCATCCGTGACAGCACCAGTGGGAGCCCACCATGGACGACCTGGACCACAACGACGACCTGGCGATCATCGGCTCCGGTGGCGCGGCGTTCGCCGCTGCGATCGCCGCCCGCGGCAAGGGCCGGCGGGTGGTAATGATCGAGCGCGACACCATCGGGGGGACCTGCGTGAACACCGGCTGCGTGCCCTCCAAGGCGCTGCTGGCCGCCGCCGACGCCCGCCACCACGCCGCCGATGGCGGCCGGCGGTTCCCGGGGATCACCACCCACGCCGGCCCGGTCGACCCCCGGGCGCTGCTGGCCGGCAAGCAGGCCCTGATCGAAGGGCTGCGGGCCGACAAGTACGTCGAGCTTGCCGCCAGCTACGGCTGGGAGGTCGTGCACGGCCGGGCCGGCTTCGTCGCCGACCCCGCCAGCGGTGGCGCCCCGGCACTCCTGATCGACCTGGCCGGCGGTGGCACCCGCCGGATCCGGGCGGCCCACTACCTGGTCGCCACCGGCTCGGCGCCCTGGGCGCCGCCCCTTCAGGGCCTGGACGAGGTCGGCTACCTGACCTCGACCACGGCGATGGAGCTGGCCGAGCTGCCACGGTCGCTGCTGGTGGTTGGCGGCAACGCGGTCGGGCTGGAGCAGGCCCAGCTGTTTGCCCGGCTCGGCACCACGGTGACGGTGGTCGAGCTGCTGGACCGGCTCGCCCCGATGGAGGAGCCCGAGGTGGGCGCCGCCATCGCCGGGGTGTTCGCCAACGAGGGCATCGCCGTGCACACCAGCGCCCAGGTGACCCAGGTGGCCCCCGACCGCCCCGGCGGTCGGGACGGCCGCGGCGTGGTGGCGACCGTGCGCGGCCGCGACGGCCACGCCGACCAGGTGCGGGCCGAGCGGCTGCTGGTCGCCACCGGGCGACGGCCGGTCACCGACGGGCTCGGCCTGGAGGCGGTCGGGGTCAAGCTCGGCCAGCGGGGCGAGGTGGTGGTCGACGAGCACCTGCGCACCCACAACCCGCGCATCTGGGCCGCCGGCGACGTCACCGGCGCGCCCCAGTTCGTTTACGTCGCCGCCGCCCACGGCACGCTGGTGGCCGACAACGCCCTGGACCGCGCCGGCCGCACCCTCGACTACCGCCACCTGCCCCGGGTCACCTTCACCAGCCCGCAGGTCGCGGCGGTCGGCCTCACCGAGGCCCAAGCCGCCCACCAGGGCATCAGTTGCACCTGCCGGGTCCTCCCGCTTGCCCACGTGCCCCGGGCGCTGGTCAACCGCGACACCCACGGGCTGGTCAAGCTCGTCGCCGAGCAGGCCGGCGGGCGCATCCTCGGGGTGAGCATGGTCGCCGACGGCGCCAGCGACGCGATCCTGGCCGCGGTCTACGCGGTCAAGTTCGGTATGACCACCCAGGAGCTGGCCGACACCTGGGCGCCGTACCTGACCATGGGCGAGGGCCTCAGGCTGGCCGCCCAGGCCTTCACCCGCGACGTCGCCATGCTGTCGTGCTGTGCCGCCTGACCCCGACCCTGCAACCTCCAGCGGATGGAGCTCACCATGACCAACCAGCAGACCAACCAGTTCGGCGACCGACCGGTTCCGCTCGACAAGTGCGAGCGCGCCAGCCGGCTCAGCCGCCCAGGCCGGCTGGTGCACCAGGCGATCCTTCGCGCCTTCGCTTGCACCGGCCAGGCCCCCTCCCGCGCCGACCTCGACCAGGTCGCCGACGCCGCCGGGGTGGAACCGGCCGCGGCGCTGGCCGAGCTCGACTGCGCCGACTTGATCGTCCTCGACCCCCACGGCGAGCTCCTGGCCGCCTATCCGTTCTCGGCCGCCCCAACCCCGCATCGCCTCACCTTGGGCGGCGGCGTCAGGGTGCACGCCATGTGCGCGATCGACGCGCTTGGCGTCTCGGCCATGCTCGGCCAGCCCGTCACCGTCACCAGCGCCGAGCCCGACACCATCCGGCCGGTCACCGTCCGGGTCGACGGCGACCAGGCGACCTGGCAGCCGCCCACGGCGGTGGTGCTGGCCGCCGCCACCGACGACTGCTGCGCCCCATCGGCGCAGCGGACCTGCGGCTACATCAACTTCTTCACCACCGACGCCGCGGCGCTTGCCTGGGCCGGCGAGCACCCCGAGCTGTCGTGGACGCTGCTGGACCAGCCAAAGGTGCTTGCCACCGCCATCGCGGAGTTCGGCCCGCTGCTGCGCGACCCCGAGCCGGCGCCACCCGGTGCCCTCAGCTGACCCCGGCCCGGGCGGGCTCTTGGGCGAGGAACTGGCGTCGGTACAGCTCGGCGTAGAGGCCGCCGACCGCGAGGAGCTCGGCGTGGGTGCAGCGAGGCGAGCGGTGCAGGTGCGCAGCAGTGGCCGCCGCGACCAGCTGGTCGTCGGTGGCGTCGGGGCGGGCGTAGGGCAGGTTGTCGGTGATCGAGGCGTGGAACAGGACCCCGATGTGGCTGCCCAGCGACTCCAAGGTCAGGTCACGCACGTCGTGGCGGTCGACCAGGACCCGACCGGAGACCGGGGCATGGAAGCGGGGCACCAGCGATACCGCGGCGACTTGCCCGCCCCGATCGAACCGACCAGCGCGACCAGCTGACCCGGTTCGGCCCAAGCGTACCCGGGAATGTAGCGACGCGACAGCTGCATCGCCTCAGCGCAGCAATGCCGCCGCGCTGGCGGCCAGCCGGTCGCTGTCGCCGATCACCGTGGCGCCGGAGCTGACTGGTCGGGGTGGCGTCGCGCCCCAGGTGGCGTCGCGGTCGAAGAGCAGGAAGAAGTCGTAGTCCAGCCCGCCGAAGGTCACCCCGAACCGGTCCAGGAACCCCTGGCCGATGACGTTGCCGGCATCCCACAGATGCGTCACTCGCGGGTCGACCATGCCGGCCCCGTCGATCTCGGCCCGGGTGTCGTGGGCCCAGCGTTTGACCCAGACCACATAGACCCGCAGCCGCGCGTCCCGGTAGCGCTCCAGGATGTTCTCGGCCGCCCACCTGGCGCCCGCCAGACATTCCCCTCAGGTGGGGGCCAGGGCCAGCACCAGCCGCGGCGCGCCCTGGTCGGCGTTGAACCGGGCCTGCAGCTGGCCGACGTCGCGCAGGTCGGTGACGGCCAGGCCGGCCGGTCGCGTCGCCCCCGGGGCCAGAGTGGCGGTGGCCGGCGTCTTGTTCGACGGCCCGGTCGATGGTGGCCCCCAGGTGATGAGGGCGGCGATCAACCCGAACACCAGCAGGCACGCCGCAACGAACCCCAATCGTGCGCGTCGGCTCATCGCTGGATCCCTCCGAGCTCGGCGGTGACGGCATCATGCAGCTGGCCACGGTCAACGTCGAGGGCCGCAAGCAGGAGCCCGGCCGCACCCTGGTAGCCGTCGGGCAGGCCGACATGGGCGATGATCTGCCGGTGCCGCCGCGATCCCCGCACCGTGCCCGCCGGCTGGCGCACGTCCTCCAGGACGCCCAGCAGCAGGTGCTCGGGGCTGACCTCGCGGTGGCCCAGGGCATGGGCCTGCTCGCTGGCCAGCTGCAAGGCCCGTTTGGCGAAGAAGGGCGGCCCGCACAGTGGCGTCCACACCACCCTGCGGCCCCACAACGAGCGCCGGCGGGTCACCCGCCAGGTCGCCTCCCCCACCGCCTGGACGCCGAACGTCTGCTGGGTGTCGCGGCGGACGGCGTCCAGGTCGATGCCCAGTGAGCCCAGCAGTTCGGCGTCGCTGGGCCGGGGCGCTGGCACCACCCCCTGGTCGGCCAGGCGAGTGAGGGCGGCGCGGGCCGCCATCAGGTCCACCCCCGCCGCCCGCAGCGCCCCGGCGGCCCCGCTCAGGCCCTCGGCGAGCATGCCGAGCAGGAGGTGCTCGGGCCGAGGTAGCGCTGGCCGACCCGCTCGGCCTCCTCCCGGGCAAGGTCCAGCACCCGATGGGCCTGGTTGGTGAAGCGGCCGAACAGCTTGCCGCCTCCTGATCCGGAACCACCCATCGGTGTCTCATCCATCGGTATGGGAGCCCTACGGCACGCCCGCCCGGAGCTCGGTGAACAGGGCCGCACCCAGCTCCTCGGGGTCGATCCCGAAGGCGGCCAGCAGCGGCCCGGCCGCCCCCCGGTAGTCCCGCGGCAGGCCGACCGAGGCATGCAACTGGCGTGCCCATCGGTTGTTCATGCACCTGGGCCAGGGCGTCTGGATGTCGGTGACCACCCCCAGCAGCAACAGCTCTGGGCCGATCACCTCAATGCCGAGCGCCCGGGCCTGCTCGCCGGCGTGTACCAGCACCTGGGAGATGAGCATCGGGGGGTCGTGCAGCGGCGTCCGCGGCACCCGCCCAACCCCACCCCGTCGCGCCCGGACCGCCTCCCGGACCGCCCACCCCAACGCCTTGCCGCAGAACGCCCGCTCGGTGGTACGGCGGATCGCCTCCAGGTCGATACCGAGTGTGCCGAGCAGCTCGGCGTCGCTAGGTCGTGGACCAGGCACCAGCCCCCGGTTGGCCAGCCGGCCCAGCGCCACCCGGGCCGCCGGCAGGTCGGCCCCGTGGGCCGCCAGCACCCGACTAGCCCCGCTGCTGCCGTCGCGCAGCACCCCTAGCACCAGGTGCTCGGGCCCGAGGTAGCGGTGCCCGAACCCTTCGGCCTCCGCTCTGGCCAGCTCCAGATCCCGGCGGGCGTGCTCGCTATGCTGAACCACCTTGCTACCTCCGGAAGCCGAACCGTCGGCCGGCGTACTTGTGGTGCACGGCCTGCTTGGTGACCCCGAGGCGGGCCGCGATCTGCTGCCAGGACCAGCCCTTGGCCCGGGCGTTCTCCACCTGCAAGGCCTCCAGCACCTCGACCAGGCCGCGCAGGGCGGCCACCGCGGCCAGCCCGACCTCGGGGTTCTGGCTGCCGGTCGCCGCCGCCACCTGGGTCACCTCGCTCGAGGCCGCTGCCTCACCCATGATGTCAATCTACATTGACTCCTTCCCGGCGTCAATCGCCGTTGACCCCTTCGGCCCGGGTCCCGGGTGCACAAGCCTCCGGCAGGGGGCATGGTGCGGAGGGTGACGTCCACCCGCTCGACCAGGACAGGCGCCCGAGCCGCCACATCGGCCGAGGCGGCGCTGCGATTCGCCAACGAGCTGGCGCGCGCCTGCGCCAAGGCCCTCGGGGAGACCGTTGCCGCAGTGATCCTGCACGGCTCCCTGACCCTCGGCGACTACGTCCCGGGTCGCAGCGACGA
>JASLBL010000272.1 GCA_030146615.1 Actinomycetes bacterium | reverse complement strand
GTGCGCGCCGGCGCCAAGTTCGAGAAGGGGGTGATGGTCGAACGTCCTGACGACGTTGAGGAGGTCGCCGCGTGAGCATGCCAGGACCTAGCCATCCACAACTCTTGACGATTCCTCATCCGCCGCTGGCAAACCCAGCTCCTCGGCAGCACCGGCCATGCCACCGTGCAGCAATGCCGCTCCCTGTTGTTGCGCATCTTCCAGTACGCCCTAGATGAGGGTGCCCTCGAGACCAACCCGGTCCGGAGGGTCGCGGTGCCCAAGCGCCGTGCCGACCCGGACAAGGTGTTCGGCCAGGCCCGGCGCCGTGCTCTTACCCCGGAGGAGGCTGGCCAGCTGCTCGCCCGCTTCCCCCTGTTCTGGTGGGATCACGTCCTCACGCTGCTTGGTACCGGTCTGCGGTTCGGGGAGCTCGCGGGATTGCGCCGCCGCCGCGTCCACCTCGACCGCACCCCACCGGTGGTCCAGGTGGTCGACATCCGCTACCAGGCCGGCCGCTTCGGCAGCGGCTTCAAGCCGCGACCCAAGAGCGACGCCGGCA
Source organism: Actinomycetes bacterium (assembly GCA_030146615.1). Taxonomy (GTDB): domain Bacteria; phylum Actinomycetota; class CALGFH01; order CALGFH01; family CALGFH01; genus CALGFH01. Next base: position 2,306 of record JASLBL010000272.1, on the reverse strand, counting down.
TCCGTGAGATCCCGCTCGCCCCCGAGGTCGTGGCGGCCATCCGCCGCCAGCTCCCGCCCGGCACCGACCTCGACGACCTGGTCTTCACCGGCCCCGGCGGCGGCATCGTGGCCCGGGGCACCCGGACGGTGCTGTCACGGCACAACTTCCGCCGCACCTACCACAGCGCCCTCACCAAGCTCGCCGACCCCGCGACCCAGCTGCGCCCTACCGCCGCCCGGGTGCTCAAGACGCTGCGCGCCAGCGGCCCCCAGACTGCCAACGACCTCGTGTCCGCACTCGCCCACCAGGGCCGAGCCATCCGACCCGCCACCGTCGAAACCGCCCTCGATGAACTCGCCGCCAGTGGCCTGGCCGCGCCGGACGGGACCGGGCCGGCCCGCCGCTGGTCACCCCTGGCCCCTTCCCGAGACCCGCTGCTGGACGCCGTCGATCTCCGGGGCGCCCATGACTTCCGGCACACCTTCGCGACCTGGCTGGAGGACGACGGCATCCCAGCTCGGGTGATCGATGAACTGATGGGGCATGAGGCCAGCACCCGCGGCGCCCAGCACCTGGGCAGCACCATGGGTGCCCACTACCGCCACACCACCCCAGAGATGGCCACCCGGGTGGTCACGGCGATCCAGACTCGCCTGGTGGTTGTCGTCAGCGTCGCTGAGCAGCTCGTGGAAGCCCAGCCAATCAGGGCACCACGTGACGTGTTCTGACGACTACGCGCAGCGTTTTCTGGCAAATTCTGGCAAACGGCGGTTCAGAGCCCTCTGAGTATGCAAGAGGCCGGGTGCTGGACCCGGCCTGAGCTGCTGGTTTGTGGTGGAGCCCCCCGCCGGAATCGAACCGGCGACCCCATCCTTACCATCGATGCGCGGGGAGTTCACAACACCCTGCAACACCTCGCGTGTCCACGTAACCGCCCAGGTGAGAGATGCTGCCGAGGGTTGGGTGGTGGCGCGACGCGAGGCTACGTGTAGCGCAGTTTCTGGCAAATCTCTGGCAAGGACCGTGCCGAGCGGACCAGGTGCGTGCGAGGTCGTGCTCGATGACTACGCCACCCGCAAGCACGCCAGGTTCAGGTGGCTAGTCAGGCATCCAGGTGGTCGGTGACTCCAGGCGGCTTGATCAGTCGCACCAAGGCGACGGTGCTGCTCTCATCCAGCGGGACGGCAGCCTCCTCCTCATGCACCAAGTAGTGGAGGGCCGCGAAGGCGAAGATGCCGCCTTCCCGGATCAGCGGGGGATAGGTCTCCTTGAACCTGCTGATGTGCCAGTGCTTGAAGCCGTGCTCCTGCCGGAGGTGGACCGCGCAGACCAGGTTCAGGATATGGATGGGGATGATCTCCTGGCCCAGGTCGATGTTGTCCTCCCACCCCATCAGCGGGCGGTCCTGGAGTCGATCCCGAGCACGGCCTCGTGCCAGATCGTGTGCAACCGCTGGGAGGTCTCGATCCCAGGAAGGATGGAAGCACGCGGGAAGCAGACCGCGATCCCGAAGGTGTCGCCGTTCTGGTCCTCCACCACCAGGTCGATGGCGGTCCCGATGGACAGCTCGACAGTCCAGTAGGCGGCCCGGTTGTTGCGCCTGCCCTTCCCGTTGCCACGCCGGGCGGTGGTGCTTTCTGCCCTGGTAGGGGCGGCTGGACGGGTGCTCCGGTGGTAACGCTGTGCTGGCATGCTTTCACCTCTCTCGGGTGCTGGAAGGTGTGCGTTGGCCCCCAGGTCACGCTGGGGGCCTCTTGCTGCCAGCCACAGCCAGATTAGCCGTAGAAGCGCTCGCTCTGCTGTTGTCAGGGACCTCCACGGGAGGAGCGCATCCCCAGGCCGCTGTGGTCGGGGTCAGAGACCTGCCTCGTGCTCTCCCGTGCAAGATGGCGATGCTCGTCCGGTATGGCGAGAGCGCAGCCGCCTCGATCAGGGGGTCGTGTCCAGGCCGCGGGCGCTCTACAGTAGGTGCATTGCGCTTGTGTTGGTTGGAGGCCGGCGTGGCGAACGACTACTTCCTCGTGCACGCTCCCAGCCCGCCGATCGGAACGCCGATCGAGGTGGCCCAGCGGCTGGCGCCGAGCCGCGGGTCATGTCGCGGCGTCGCGGGGGCGGCCTAGTGTCGGTGCCGGGCCGACGCCCACCCTTGCGCCTACGAGGGCCCGCCGGGGAGTTGCGGGGCCGTCGCCGCGAATGCGACCTGCTGGACCGGCTCCTCGAAGCGGTTCGGGCCGGCGAGAGCCAGGCCCTGGTGGTGCGCGGGGACCCGGGCGTGGGCAAGACGGCGCTGCTGGACTACCTGGTCGAGCAGGCCTCGGGCTGCC
>JASLBL010000217.1 GCA_030146615.1 Actinomycetes bacterium | reverse complement strand
CCCCAGACCCTGACCTGAACGTCCAACCTGTCGGCCACAATTGCCTCGGCGGCGTCGGCTGGTCGGACCTCAACGGCCACGGCACCCACATCGCCGGCATCATCGGCGCCAAGCACAACGCCGATGGCGTGGTCGGCGTGGCCCCGGGGGCACCGATCTATCCGGTCCAGGTCTTGAACCGGTCGGCCAACGGCTCGGACGCCAGCATCCTGTGTGGCATCGAATGGACGACCACGGTCGGTAAGGCGCTGGGGGTCAGGGTGGCCAACCTGTCGGCCGGGACCTTCGGCCGCGATGACGGCAACTGCGGCCTGACCAACGCCGACCCGGTCCACCTGGCGATCTGCACCGCCACCGCCGCCGGGACCCTGTTCGTGGTCGCGGCCGGCAATGACGGCGGGGCGATCACCCTCACCGTCCCGGCCAGCTACGACGAGGTCCTGACCGCGACCTGGATGACCGACTACAACGGCAGCCCCGCCAAGATCGCCCCGCCAGTCGGCTGCAACCTGGGCCCCGACGATCGGGCATCGGCCAACTCAAGCTGGGCCTATGACGAGGACGCTGACCACATCCTGGCGGCTCCTGGGAGTTGCATCACCAGCACCTCAACCACCGGTGGGACGGTGGTGATGTCGGGCTCCAGCATGGCCGCTCCCCACGTCGCCGGCACGGTGGCGCTGTGTCTGGACCGGGGGGTGTGCAGCGGCACCCCGGCCGACATCATCCGAAAGGTCCGCGCTGATGCGGCCGCCCGTCCCTCGACCTACGGGTTTGACGGCGACCCGCACCGGCCGATCGTGGCCCAGGGCAGCGGGATCACCCAGCACTACGGTTATCTCGTCTACGCCGGCGGCTACTGACTCGCCTCACGGCAACAGCGGCGCTTGACCATAAGGCAATCGTGCTCCTGCCGACGTGGACGTCAGGCAAGCTGCCATGCAAGGCGGTGGGTGCGCGAAGGCGGGCCGCAGTTCGCCGGGGACGATGCCTGATGAGCAGCTTAAGGGTGGGGCTCGCGCCACATCGGCCAGATCCTTGATCCGCCCGGGATCGCGACCTCGCTGGTGACCTCGAAGCCGCGGCGGCGGTACAAGACGAGGTTCAGCTCGTTGGAGGACTCCAAGTAGGCAGGCATGCCGTCGGCATCGACGCGGGCGAGCATGTGGGCCAGCAGGGCCGAGGCCAGCCCTTGTCCCTGCGCTGTGGGCTCGGTGCCGAGGATGAACAGATACCAGTGCGGCGGGTCGGGCGGGTGCAACTCCTCCATACGGTTGAGGCCCCCGAGGACGGTCGGGGTCCGCGGGCCAAGGAAGCGGACCAGTGGCGGGAGCAGCCACAACTGCTGGAGCCGGGACAACTGCCAGTTCCCGGGCGGTGGGACCCAGACCGCGGCGGCCGCCCTGTCGGAGGTCATCCAGCTCTCGTCGTAGGGAAGGGCAAGCCTACGAAGGCGAAATGCCATGAAAGGCGCCAGGGCTGCGCGGCGGCGTTCCTCGTTGGGGAACACCCAGGCAATGACCGGGTCGTCCTGGAAGGCTAATGCCAGCGTCTGGGCCAGCCGAGGAACATCGGCCAAGGTCGCCTTGGTCACCGACGGCCTGGTCGGCATGTGCAGTTTCCCTCCACCTGGACCAGAACGTCTGGCCATCATAGCGTCGCCGATACCGCGGCCGTTTGGTGAGGGCCGCCCACCCTCCCGCCCGAAGTGTTCGAATGGCTACTAACCTCGGCCGCTAACTGCCGGCAGATTGCGCCTACTTCGCACCCGCATCTTGCCGCTGGATTCGTCCCCACACGCACAGCAACCAGCATGATGGGTGGCAACCAGACGACGCTTGGCGTCCCGATGACCTTCCCGGTCGATCCCTCACCACCCGCAGCTGGCATGCCATGCGGTGGGTCGGTCATCCAGCCCAGGTCAGGTCAAGCAATACCACGATGCGCTCGGGCTGCAGAACCCAGTAGGTGAGCAGCCCTTGCGCGCGCCAAAGCTCACCGTCCAGCCAGCATCGCCAAGGCGGCGCCGGCGAAAGATCATGCTGGCTTCGGTGGGATCCACCCGAAGGACGGCGACGATGCCAGCGACCGAGCCGGCCAGTAGGGGCGGTGCATCGCGCAGCCGCCGGTGGACCCGCTGGGTGACCAGAATCTGGTAGGTGGCGGCAGGCCCAGCAGCCGTGACCTCATCCCAGGCCGCCACCTGGGAACGATCGCCCTGGCGGACGCCCTCGACCAAGGCCCGCCCCTGGCAAGCTGATCGGCCGAGGCGTTGGCGGCTCGCTCGGCATGGGTGTCGCCTCGCTCATGCGACCGGCCTATCGACATCCAATCTAGTCCCCAGCCAGCTCTGTACAACTGCGCAGGCTCGGTGCGTCGAAGCTCCCAGCCGCCGGGAAAAGGCATTCCACATCTATCGGTGTAGTACGCAGAGCGCCTACGAAGCTACTTATGCCGCGGCCATCGCAGCATCCATAATGAAGGCAACTGTTATGTCCCAGAACTGTGTGGCCGCCCTCCAGGAGGCCAGCACCATGCTGGATCGGGCCGCCCAGGCCCTCAAGGACTGGCGGCTGCATGCCATGGCCCTGACCGACTACCGGGAAGGCAAGATCAGCCTGGCCGAGGCCCGACAACGGTGGGACAAGACGACCAAGGTGGGGCTGGCCGGCGCCGACCGCTTCGACAAGCAAGCCGAGGTCTACAAGAAGGCCGCCACCACCTGCAACTAGGCCACCACCCCGCGCTGGATCGCCTCGAGCAGCTGGCGTGCCGTAACGCGGACGGCTGCTTCAGCGCTATTACAGGAAACGCCCCCCCTCGATCCTCTCGTCCGCCACCGCGTGGTGCTGTACTGATTCCCCCAACAGCCAGCACCGGCCACAGCTCGGACCTCCCCGCCCTGGGAGGTGATGCCCCTTCCCGCCTAGCAAGAATCCGGACTGGACCTGGTGTTGCGCTGTGCTGGTCGTGCGCCGACGGGTCATCGTCCCCCAGAGGACAGGCTCACCGGCCCGGCCGTTGGCGGCGGCGCTTCCAGGGCGCCGGCAAAGCGCCCGCTGGTACGGGCGACGCGACGTTGGAGGATAGCCATGGCCGCATTCATTCTGTTCGTCGTGGCGGTCGCTGGCGCGGTGGTAGTGGCCGACCTGGTCTGGGAGAACCCCACCGCCGGCCAGATCACGGTCTTCCAGCACACGATCACCGGCTACCCGGAGGGCTGGCTGCTGGCGATCGCGGCCGGGCTCGGCTTTGTTGTGGCCTTGCTGCTGGCCGCCTCCGTCAACTCGACCAAGGGACGACGGGCGCGCCGCAAACAGCTCAGACGTCTGCGGCATGACCTGGAGGATCAGGTGGCTGCGCCCGAGCCCGACCATGCTCGCCTGCTGGATGCGTTCTTCGGCCCTGAGGAGCCCTCCCGCTACCTCGATGGGCCGGCCAGGCTGGTCGAGCTCGGGAGCGAAGATCGGGAGAGCCGAGCCGACGACCACCAGAGGGTAATTGCGCCCCAATGGATCAGCTATCCGCCTGAGCCGCTCTACGAGCAGGCCAGGCGGGCCGCCGGGCTTGGCCAGGACTGGGACCGCCCCGGTGCGGCCAGCCAGGGACGCCGGCGGTAGCGGTGCGCGTCGGGGCTCGCGGCGTCAAGGAGCTGCGAGGACACGTTGGTCGCATGCTGGCGCGACAGGGCTGACAGCGCCCGACTGAGGTAGCCGACAAGGAAGGAATTCAACATGCCGACCCCAAGCATCGAAACGGCCCGAGGTTGGCAGGGCCGGGTCATGGTTGACCGCGACAGCAACAAGATCGGCGAGGTCGTCGACATCTACCTGGACACCGAGACCGGCCGGCCCGAGTGGGCGGTAGTACGGACCGGCCTGTTTGGCATGCGCTCGACGTTTGTGCCGCTCGCCGACGCACGGGAGGTAGGCGACGAACTCCAGGTGCCCTACCAGAGGGTGCAGGTCAAGGAGGCCCCCAACATCGAGCCGGACGGCCAGCTGTCGGAGGTCGAGGAGGCCGAGCTGTACCGCCACTACGGGCTCGACTACGACACCGTGACGCTGGACAGCGGCTCACCTGCTGGCCAGACACTCGCCGAACCGGCTGGCCAGACCGACAAGCCAGAGCGCAACGACCAGGCGGGGGCGACCGCGACCCGCGTCCCCACGGCCAGCACTGCGACCGGGGGGCTGGCGGACCCCGGAACGGACGCCGAGCCCGGGCTCCCGGCTTCTGAGACCGGGAGCCCCGGCTTGGACAGAGAGCCTGACACCAGGTTCATCGAGTCCGAGCAGGGCCGGCGCGGTGCTGGCGATGAGCGGCCGGCCGCCGGCGGCGGCGAGCCGGTTGCACCCGCCGGGCAAGACCGGCTCTCGGTGGGCGAGGGCGAGGGGGTGAGCCGGCCGTTCGTGTACGAGACGCCAGGACGGCCAGAGGGCGGCGCTGGGACCCGGCGGCGCCAGCCTGGTCAGGTGCGGCTGCGGAGGTATCTGGTCACCGAGGTGGTGACCGATACAGAAGCTGGGCAGCGTCACGAGGTTCGGGTCCAAAGCGAGCCGGTGTCCGACGCCGAGGTCGATGCCGTGGTTACGGCCCCGGACCGGCAGGGCGAGCCGGTCGGTCAGGAGCCGAACGGGCCTGGTCACAATGACTGGTTCAGTGATGAAAGCGACCCGCGGCACTGAGCCAGCCATCTACGGAGCCGCCGAAACCACTCCCGGAGTGTCGGCCTTGTCAGGCGCGGCTCGTCCCAGTTGGAGGCGGCCGAGCAGCCCGCCGTGAACTGGACGGCGCTGCTGTTCGCCCATGTGGCGTTGACCACCAGCACCCCGCCGGTCAGGGCCGGGATTGCTCGCTGCAGCGATTTGGGTTGGCGTTGGACCGGTGCATCGAGGCTCGCGCTCCTCCGCTCCTGTCAGCAGCCTGCACCGGCCGAACTACCAGGACCTCCCGGGTTCACGTGTCCTCCTCGGGGGGTCCTGGCCATCGTGGGTGCCGCCCCAGCGCCGGGAACCAGCGCCCCCTCACCATCTGAAAGGGCTGGCCCATGTCCGGGGTCGGGCAGTGGCTGCTCAAGCTCGGTCGCCGTCAGCATGGCAGCCGTTTGGGGCTCCTGGCAGATGGTGGGTGTTGTGGTGTCGGTCCGCTCCTCCAACGACCGCTGCTACTCGGCAGGGCCGGCCCGGAACCCCTTGCCCGTCTGGCTTCCAGCTGGGCGGTGAAGGCGATACCCAAGAACATCGCGATCCCGGTCAGGTTGGCCCACAGCAACAGGGCCATGACCCCGGTCAGCGGACCAAAGGTCGCGCCGAAGTCGCTGCTTTGGGTCACAAAGGCCGCCAGAAGCAGGCTGATCAGCCACCACAGCGCCGTGGCCAGGCCGGCTCCGACCATCAACCATGACAGACCCGGTTGCTGTCGGCGGGGTGCGTGCCGGAACAGCAGCGACACCGTCACCACGGTCAACCCCAGGCTCACCGGCCAGCGCATAAGGTTCCGAGTCGTCGTGGTTGCCGCGCTCCAGTGGTACCAACGCTATGGAGGCACCGATGGCCCCGCCAGCCACCCCATAGACCCGGTTGGCCCCACGCTCGATCTGGCCGGCGGCGGTGGTGAGCGCCACCACCGCCGTCAGCAGACCAAGCGTCAACGCCACCTGGCCCAGGTCGCGGGTGCGCCCCTGGTCGGTGAGCAGCTGGCTGACCAGCGACTCACTCGCCCCAGGGGTCAACGCCAGCACGGTGTCGGCCACCACCCGACCACCCCGATGTGGATCTCCCAGTTTGCTGGCCAGCCCGTTCAGGGCGATCAGCAGGGGGACTGCGGCCAGGCACAGCTGCAGTCCGAGCGCCCGGGCGTGGCTGAACCCGTCGCCGGAGCGGAACCGCAGGAACGCGTCGTGCAGCAGGCGCCAGCTGCCGTAGCGGCGCAGGGCCCGCCAGGCATGGTCGGCCGACAGCTCACCCTCGCCCAGCAACCGGGTTTCAGGGACCCGGCCGCCATTGCTCATCGGCTCCTCCAGCGCCGCCAGTCTGTGTCGCACGTCGGCTGCGGATCTAGGCCTGCACGAATCTGGGAATGTGGGCCGAGCCGCTCGGCGGTCAGAGACGTGTCGCGTGCTCGGGCCATGTCGATCCAACTGCGGCCAGATGCCGCAGTCAGCCCGGCCTTCACCATCAGTGCCGCCGGCAAACCAGCCGACGCAGCCAACCGCCGGGTCCTCTCCTCCCGAGCGGCAGCCGTGGATGTGGATGGTGGGACGAGAGCCAGAGCGTCAAGGCCGTCAGGTTCCGACCACAGCTTGAGCGCTTCGGATCCACGTCATGCATAACCCGACAACGAGTCATCGTCAGTAGAACGCAACACTTTGAAGGACTCGCAGGGAAGGAACGCAGATGCCCGACATCGAGATCGTCCGTACTTGGCAAGGCCGGACCATGCTGGATCGGGATGGCGACCGCATCGGCAGCATCGACGCCATCTACCTGGACGACCAGACCGGCCAGCCCGAATGGGCGCTGGTCAACACCGGCCTGTTCGGCACCAGGTCCACCTTTGTGCCCCTCGCCCAGGCCGCCCAGACCGGCGACGACGTCGGCGTCCCCTACGACAAGCAGCTGGTCAAGGACGCCCCCCGGGTCGACCCTGACGGGCACCTGTCGGAGGCTGAGGAGCGGCAGCTGTGGCGCCACTACGGCCTCGACTACGACCGCACCACGAGGAGGCGCGCGACCGGCCGTGGTGCGGCGGGGCGGGACACCTTGGGGCCGACGACTGATGACGCCATGACCCGCTCCGAGGAGGAGCTGCGGGTCGGCACGACCCAGCGAGAGCGGGGCCGGGCCCGGCTGCGCAAGTACGTCACCACCGACCAGGTGCAACAGACCGTCCCGGTCCAGCGAGAGCGGGTGCGGGTTGAGCGTGAGCCGATCACCGACGCCAACATCGACGCGACCACCTCGGGTCCGGAGATCTCCGAGGAGGAGCATGAGGTGATCCTCCGTGAGGAGGAGCCGGTGGTCGAGAAGCGGGTCGTGCCCCGCGAGCGGGTCCGGCTGGACAAGGACACTGTGACCGGCGAGGAGCGGGTGGCCGAGGAGGTCCGCAAGGAGCAGATCGAAGTCCAGGACGAAGACGAGACGGACGGGCGGCACGAGCGTCGCCGACGGCGGTAGACCATCGGTTCCAGGGGTCAGGCCAGTAGTCGCCGGTGCCAGGCAGCGTGCCGCGACAGCCGCCCAGGGGTGCCGCGCTGAACAAGTGTGGGCGCCTAGGGCTGTGGGTAGTCCGCCAAGGTAGGCGAACCAAGCAACACACAGGCCTTAGCCTGGCCTAACTGCCGTGAGGGACGGGAGTATTGACCGAGCGCACCAGCGAAGGGGAAGACTACGTTAGCTGGCTGCAGCAGAAGTCCATGCTTGCCGACGCGAGCAGGATCTCCGGGCAGTTCTCGGGCATCGCGGACGTGTGGCAGAGCCCATTCGCCACCCCCAATCCCACAGCGGTGATGGCGAAGTCGTCGGTCTGGTTCACCGCCTACCCGATCTCGATGATCACCAAGCCCGGCCACTCCTTCCTGGGGACCTTGGGGGACGATGATCTGTGGCGTGCATTCGCGGCCATCGGCATTAATGCCGTGCACACTGGCCCCTTGAAGCGTGCCGGGGGGGTCTTTGGCTGGGAGTTGACTCCCAGCGTCGATGGGCATTTCGACCGGATCAGCACGCAGATCGACGAAGTGTTTGGCAGCGAAGTGGAGTTCCGTCGCCTGTGTGAGGTGGCAGCGGCGCACGGCGGGATCGTCATTGACGACATCGTGCCGGGGCACACCGGGAAGGGCCCAGACTTCCGGCTGGCGGAGATGAAGGTCGGGGACTATCCCGGGATCTACCATATGGTGGAGATTCCCCCCGAGGACTGGCACCTGCTGCCCGAGGTGCCGCCCGGCAACGATTCGGTCAACCTTGACAGCGAGGCCGAGGACCGGCTGCAGCGGGCCGGCTACATCGTCGGCCGGCTGCAACGCGTGATCTTCCAGGACCCGGGAATCAAGGACACCAACTGGAGCGCGACCGCACCGGTCACCGGCCCGGATGGGGTCGAGCGGCGCTGGGTCTACCTGCACTACTTCAAGGACGGTCAGCCCTCAATCAACTGGCTGGATCCGACGTTCGCGGGTATGCGCCTGGTCATTGGCGACGCCCTGCACTCGCTGGGACATCTCGGTGCTGGAGCGCTTAGGCTGGACGCCAACGGCTTCCTCGGCATAGAGCGGAGTCCCGACGGTGATGGCCCGGCGTGGTCGGAGGGCCATCCCCTGTCTGAGGCCGCGAACCAGTTGATCGCCAGCATGGTCCGCAAAGTGGGAGGCTTCACGTTCCAGGAGCTGAATCTCTCCATCGACGACATCAAGAAGACGTCGGAACGTGGTGCCGATCTTTCCTATGACTTCGTCAACCGCCCGGCGTACGCCCATGCCCTGGTCACAGGCGACACCGAATTCCTGCGGATGACGCTGAACGCCGCCCTGCAGCAGGGCCTGCAGCCGATCCGCCTCGTCCACGCCCTACAAAACCACGATGAGATGACCTATGAGCTGGTCCACTTCGCCATCGGGCACAAGGACGACATCTTCAGATTCCGCGGTGCTGAACTGACTGGCGGCGAGCTCGCCACCCAAATTCGCACGGAGCTGATTGAACGGCTCACCGGCCAGGCCACCCCGTACAACGCCATCTTTACCACCAATGGCATTGCGTCGACGACCGCAACGATTATCGCCGCGACGCTCGGCTACCCCGACATCACGGACCTGTCTCAGGCACAGATCGAGAAGATCAAGCAGGCCCACCTACTCCTCGCCATGTTCAACGCATGGCAACCTGGCGTGTTCGCGTTGTCCGGCTGGGATCTCTGCGGCATGCTGACCCTGGAGCGGTCCAAGGTTTCCCGGCTGCTGGCATCGGGCGACACCCGCTGGATCCACCGGGCAGCCTACGACCTGATGGACTACCGGCCGGAGGCGACCGAGTCGCCGTCCAAGATGCCGCGTGGCTCCAGCTTGTACGGATCCCTGCCGGAACAGCTGAACGACGCCCACTCGTTCGCAGCACGGCTGCGCGACATTCTGGCGGTCCGGACCCGCTACGGCATCGCCACCAGTGTGCAGGTGGACGTGCCGGAGGTGCCCAACAAGGCCATGCTGGTGATGGTGCATCGGCTTGACGCCACACAGCTACAGGTGGCCGTGTTGAACTTCTCCAACCAGTCCATTGCCGGCAGGATCAAGTCGGAACATCTCGCACCTGGCGCCGCGGTGATCGACATGTTCGCTGATCAAGTGATCGCCGAGGTCGACCACGAGCACACCTTCGCCGTCTCCCTGGAACCTCATCAGGGGATGTCGCTGCTAACCATCCCGGCCGACGCTCCAGGCCCGCCATCTCGCCGCCCCCATCGATGACGAAAGGGGCATCGGGCACCGAGAAGGTCTGGGCCGTCCCAGGGAGGCAGCAGCACCCCGCTCGCCGCCCGAGTGCCTCGGCGTAGAAGGCTCCGCCACTCTGGCTCCCCGTGCGCCGACTGCAATAAGCGGCCCACAGCACGGTCACCACCAGGGACCTCGCCCCTCACCTCCTTCCGAGGTTGGGGGCGTCGCCCGTTTTGGCACCAGAATTGGCAGCATCGCTGCCGGGCGAACCCCACGGAAGCGGTCTTTGAGCCTTCGAGGATGAGCCGGGCGACGGTCGCTGCCGCCTGCTCGTCCAGGCCCGGGATGACGTGGCTGTAGGTGTCGAGGGTGATCTGGACGTTGGCGTGGCCCAGCCGCTCGCTGACGATCTTGGCCGGGATGCCGGCGGCCAGCGCCGCGGTCGCGTAGCTGGCCGGACGTCGTGCAGGCGGATCGCCGGCAGGCCGACCCTCGTGCGAGGGTGTAGGCCAGGTCCCCGCTGGCGCCGGCGGCCACCAGCTCGAAGCGGTAGTCGGTGCAGTTGGAGAACCGCGACGCCAGCAAGTGGAAGGCCTGGGCCACCTCCTGGGATCCGATGACGCTCTTCTCCGCCCCGAACACAGTCACCGGGTCCCGGGTTGACCACACCGCCAGCCGCGGCCCCGAGTCGTCGTTGATCAGCGCTTGTTCTGCCTCGAGCTGGCGGGCGAGGGTCGGGGTGAGGAAGTCGTCGAGGTCGCTCATGGCCACCCTTCCGGTCCGGGCTTGGTCTCCTGTTTCCGTGAGTCTGGGAGGTTCCCGAGGGCGGTGGCAGAACTGGCGGATTCCCGAAGGCGTGCGGGATCACCTGGCCTGAGGGTGAGGCCGGTTCCCCGATGGCCGTCGTGTGGCTGCCGGGCCGCAGGGCCGGCCTTGACAACCCGGAACCCAGCAAACAAGGTCGTTCTGCCGGGCTCCAGCTGTCCCCGGTTGGGAGGGGCCATGGACATGCCCGCAGATCGCTCGACGTCGACCAGCGCCCAACCGCTACATCCCACCCTGCGTGAGGCTGTCCGGTCGCCGCGGCGGCGGCGGCCCACCGGGGCAGCCCCGCCCCTGCCGTATCGGCTGCAGACCAGCGGTGTCGGCTGGTTGGTGGCCGCGGTGGTGCTGGTCGGGCTGACCCTGGCGATCTTTGCCCGCGGCCTGCGTGGGCCGGCGGTGGCGGTCACCGTCGTCGACGACGCGGTGGTGGGCTGGCTGGCCGGGCTGGTCGGGCCTGGCCTGGTGGCGCCCCTGCGGGGCCTGGCCCGCGTCGCTTCCTGGTGGGTGCTATGGACGCTGTCGTATGGGCTGGTGCTGGTGTTGCTGGTCTTGCGGCGCTGGCGGCACCTGATCGTGTGGCTGGTCGTCGCCCAGCTCGGGAGCTTCCTCACCTTCGGCCTGGCAATGGTCGCTCGGCGGCCGCGGCCGTTCGGGGTGGACCTCCAGTCGAGCTGGGGTGGCTGGGCGATGCCGTCGGTGCAGGTCGCCTACCTCACCGCGGGCCTGATGGCGGTGTTGTACACGCTGGTGCCGGAGGGTCGCTGGCGCAATCTCGGCAAGGGGGTGGTGGCCGGGCTGATCGCCCTGGTCGCCCTGGCCCGGATGGCGTTGGGTGTCGACGCCCCCAGCGACGTGCTGGTCGGGGTGGTCCTCGGGGTGGCCCTCCCGCTGCTGCTGTTCCGCCGGTTTACCCCCAACGAGGCCTACCCGGTCACCTACCGGCGGGGCCGCAGCGCCCACCTGGATGTCGGCGGACCCCGAGGTGCCGCGATCCGGCGAGCCCTGGAGGATCAGCTCGGCCTCATCGTGGAGGAGGTCAAACCGTTCGGGCTGGCGGGCTCGGCCGGCTCGACCCCGCTGCGGATCAAGGTCAAGGGGAATCCGCCCCGGCAGCTGTTCGGCAAGCTGTATGCCCAGAGCCACCTGCGCTCGGACCGCTGGTACAAGCTGGGCCGGGAGCTGCTGTACGGCCGGCTGGAGGACGAGAAGCCGTTCCACGGCGTGCGGCGGCTGGTCCAGCAGGAGGACTACGCCCTGCACAAGCTCCACGCCGCCGGGCTGCCCAGCCCAGCCCCGTTCGGCTTCGTCGAGCTGACCCCCGACCGCGAGTACCTGCTGGTGTCGGAGTTCTTCGCCGGCGCGGTGGAGCTGGGCGAGGCCGAGGTCGACGACCAGATCATCGACGACGGCCTGGGCATCATCCGCAGGCTGTGGGACGCCGGTCTGGCCCACCGCGACATCAAGCCGGCCAACCTGCTGGTCCGCCAGGGCCGCATGCTGCTGATCGACGTGGCCTTCGTCGAGTCCCGGCCCAGCCCCTGGCGGCAGGCCGTCGACCTGGCCAACATGATGCTGTGTCTGGCCCTGCGGTCCAGCCCCGAGCGGGTCTACCGGCGGGCCCTGCAGTACTTCACGGTGGAGGAGATCACCGAGGGGTTCGCGGCCGCCCGCGGGCTGGCATTGCCCTCCCAGCTGCGCCACCTGCTGCGCGCTCAGGGCCGGAACCTGCACGCCGAGTTC
>JASLBL010000213.1 GCA_030146615.1 Actinomycetes bacterium | reverse complement strand
AGCTGCCAGGCCTCGATCAACGGCACCCTCCAGGCCCGGCGGGTCAACAAGTACGCCCGCCGGATCGAGATCACCCTCGGGCTGCTCTGCTCCAAGTCGTTCGGCTACGACGGCATGCGCCAGGTGATCACCGAGGACTACGGCGTTCCCCTCGACGACATCGCCAAGGTGAACATCAAGGGCAAGTTCCAGCTGTGGCGGCGCTCCACCGGCGAGCAGGTCGAGATCCCCCTGAAGCAGCTGCAGCAGGCCACCCGGGAGGGCTGCAAGCTGTGCCCCGACTTCGCGGCCGAGCACGCCGATGTGGCCACCGGCGGGCTCGGCCAGCGCGACGGCTGGACCCTGGCCGTGGTCCGTACCCAGCGCGGCGAGGACTGGATGCGCGAGGCCGAGGCCGACGGGGTGATCACCGTCCGGCCGGGCGAGGAGGATCCGGCGGCGCTGGCCCTGATGGCCAAGCTGGCCGCCCGCTCCCGCGGCCGCTGGCCGGTCGAGCTTTCCGGCCCCCGGGGGGCCCCGCGAATGCTCCCGGTTGTGCAGACAAGCGGAGGAAGCACCAAAAGCACGTAGGTCTGCCGATTTGCAGGGTTCCTGCGGGAACGTTGTAACCTTCCCGCTCGCAAGGCACTACGGTCCTGACCGGTCCATGACCTCGTCCGGTCGTCTCCGGGCACTGTCGCCGGAGTCTTCGGTCCATGCCTTGGGGGGAGGGAAGCATGGCCACCGACCGCGACGAGCAGCAGCGCCAGCAGCAGGAGCTGGAGGAGATCCGTCGCAGCTTCGCCGAGATGGGCGCCCGCATGGGCTCCCTGTTCGAGCCGCCGGACACCGAGTCCGAAGGGGCACCGCCAGCGTTTCCGCCGGCCCCTCCGGCCGAGCGCAAGCGGCCACGCTGGCAGCTGGTGGGCGCGGCAGTGCTGCTGGTCCTGGTGGGTACCGTCTTCGGCTGGGCGCTGGCCCAGGGCGGGGGCGACGACCCACCCCGGGCGTCGGCCGCGACCACGCCGACCACGGCGGCCGCGCCCACGACCACCGCCACAACGCGGGCCGTCGTGCCGGAAGTCAGCGTGCCCGAGCAGTGTGTGGAGACTGCCGAGCTGGCCGACGAGGTCATCTCCCGTCTGAACCGAAACGTCCGTGACGAACGCCTGTTCCTGGCGCTACGGGACTACACCATCGCCAGCCAGGCCTGCCGTAGGGAGGCATCGCCTTGATGCGTCATAGCAAGACGCTCGCCAAGCTCCTGCTCGCCCTTGCCGGGCTCCTCATCCTGACCGTCCCCGCCGCCAGCGCCGCCGAGACCCTGGTGCTCACCTGCACCAAGTGCACCGAGCTGATCCTGACCGGCAAGGACCTGCCGGCCAATTCTCGGGTGCGGGTCGGCGTGGTCGACGTGAAGACCGGCCAGGAGACGACCGGCCAGTTCTACGTCCAGACCGACGCCAACGGCGCCTTCATCAAGAAGGTCCCGATGGACCTCGGCGAGCACCCCACCCTCGAGTCGACCGTCTGGAAGGAAGACACCAACAACGTGCTCGTGGTCGCCGCCCACAGCCGCTTCACCGCCCCCTGCACACCAGAGGACACCCTCGCCTTCACCGGGTCGCACACGCCGCTGCTGCTCGGCCTGGGCCTGGCCCTGCTGGCGGCCGGCGGGCTGCTGGTGCGGGGCTCGCGGCGGGCCTCCCACCCGGTCCACTAGCCGCGCACGAAACGACCGTGGCCCCGGGGAGCTCCCCGGGGCCACGGCTCGTTCTGGGAGGCGCTACTCGGTGGGCGTGTAGTTGGCCACATAGTCGGTGTCGCGGACCTGGGGGCCGACCTTGGCCGCCCCGCCGGGCGAGCCGAGCGGGTCGTCGCCCTCGGTGAAGAAGGCGGCGTTGGTGGCCGTGAAGTCCTTCCACTGGGCGGGCACGTCGTCCTCGTAGAAGATGGCTTCCACCGGGCAGACGGGCTCGCAGGCGCCGCAGTCCACGCACTCGTCAGGATGGATGTAGAGCATGCGGTCGCCCTCGTAGATGCAGTCGACCGGACACTCTTCGATGCAGGACTTGTCCTTGACGTCGATGCAGGGCTCGGTGATGACGTAGGTCATCTTCGGGTTGACCCCCTCGTGGGCGAGTACTCCGGGTGCAGGGCCGATCCTACCGGTTCCCTGGCCCCGCCGAGCAGCGGGAGCAGCACCGCGCCGGCGACCACGGCCACGCCGCCGACCACCTTGCCCGGACCGAGCCGATCGTCCAGGACGGCCACGCCGAGGGCGACGGTGAACACCGGCTCGAAGGACGACACGATCGACGCCCAGGCCGACCCGACCCGGGCCAGGCCGGCCAGGAAGGCGGCGATGGCCACGGCGGTGCCGACCACGGCCATGGCCACCCCGGCGGCATACGCCGACGGTGTCGCCCCTTCCAGGCCGCGTCCGCCGACCACGATCGCGGCCGCCAGGAACGAGCAGGCCGCCCCCGCGCTGACGTACGCGCTGGCCGCCAGCGGGTCGACGCCGCGCAGCAGGTACTCCCCCACCAGGATGTAGCAGGTGTACCAGCCGGCCGCGGCCAGCCCGAGGGCGACCCCGGCCCCGTCCAGCCGCTCGCCGGGCAGCCCGATGACGAGGACGATGCCGGCCAGGCTGAGGGCCAGCCCGGCCACGGTCGCCCTGTCCAGGCGCG
>JASLBL010000171.1 GCA_030146615.1 Actinomycetes bacterium | reverse complement strand
CTGGTGTTCCTGCATGACCTCCAGCAGGGCCGATTGGACCTTGGCGGGGGCCCGGTTGATCTCATCGGCCAACAAGAAGTTGCAGAACACCGGGCCCAGTTCGGTTTCGAAGCTGCCCTGGTCGGGCCGCCAGATCCTGGTTCCGACCAGGTCCGAGGGGACCAGGTCGGGGGTGAACTGGATCCGTTGGAAGCTGCCGCCGAGGACCTGGGCCAGGGTGGCGATGGTCCGGGTCTTGGCCAGCCCGGGGACGCCTTCCAAGAGCAGATGGCCACCGGACAACAGCGCGACCAGGACCCGTTCCAGCATGCCTTCCTGACCGACAATCACCCGCTTGATCTCAAACAACGCCGCCTCGAGGGCGGCCGAGGGGTTGTCGGGATCGGCCACGCTGAGGCGGCGCTGGTCGTTCTCCGTCATGTGAGCTCCTTGCGCGAATGCGTGGTCGGGCCGATCAGGGCAGCCGGGCGCCACGGCGCGCCCGCATGGCGCCGGCGGCGGCCAGCAGGAGGAGGCCGGCGGCGGTGAACGCCACCGTCACCTCCCGCTCCTCCATGCGGAAGCCGATGCGCGACCCGAGGCTGTCGTACACCGCGGTGAGGTTGTCGCTGCTCGGCGCCTCGAAGAAGCGGCCGTTGCTGGTCTCGGCGATCCGGGCCAGGCTGTCCGGGTCGGGCGGGACCGGCTGGATGCGGGTGCCGCCGAAGGCGTTCGGCTGCCGCAGCACCCCGCCGGCCGTGCCGAGGGCGATCGTGTAGACGGGCACCCGGAGCTGGCGGGCCCGTTCGGCCTGGATGAAGGGGTCGCCGCCGGCCGAGTTGGCGCCGTCCGACAACAGCAGGGTCACCGCCGGCGGCACGGCCGGCTGCTGGGCGTTCGGGTCGGGGGTGGTCGGCGTGGGCGTGGCCCCTGGGTCGACGGTCGTCGGCGGGCCGCCGCCGGTTCCGCCGCCGGTCGCCTCCTGGCGGGCCGCCTCGATCACGTCGAGGGCCCTGGCCAGGCCGTCGCCCATGGCCGTCCCGCCGTTGGCGTTCAACGTGGCCAGCGCGCTGCGCACCGCCTCCCGGTCGGTGGTCGGCGGCACCAGGGTCTCAGCCTCGCTGGAGAAGACGACCAGCCCCACCTGGAAGCGATCGGGCAGGCGGTCGAGGAACCGGCTGGCCGCCCGCTGGGCCGCCTCCATCCGGGTCGGCTCGACGTCGTCGGCGTTCATCGACCCGGACACGTCGATCACCAGCATGACCGTGGCCTCGTCGCGGGGGACGGGGACCCGGGCCATCGGCCTGGCCGCGCCCAGCAGCAGGGCGGTCAGGGCGAGGATCAGCAGGGCAGCAGGAATCCACCGGCCTCGCCGCTCCCGCTCGACCACCCCGGCGAGCACGTCCAGGGCCGGGTAGCGGATCGCGTAGCGGATCCGCCGCCGCCTGGCCAGAACGAGGGCAAGGACGGTGAGGGGAATCAGCAGCAACGCCAGGAGCGCCAGGGGGGTGGCAAAGGTCATTGACAACTCCAGGCTCGCGGTGTTCCTCCCCTAGGCTGCCACGATCCTGGAAACGACGTAAGCCTGCCGTCAAAGACCAGCCGGCGCGGTACCCTTGGGCGGTGCCGTCCGGTGGGGCGGGGCGAGCGGGGGATTTGCCCTTCAGCCGGGGAGCCATCGGCTTCTTCGGGTTCGGACTCCCGACTCCTGGCCTCGCCCCACCGGAGGCCTTCCTCGCAGCAAAAGCGGTGCGCCGGCCGCCGTCCCGTGGCACGCAAGGGCCATGGACCCACGTGTCCCCCCCAACCGCGCCCTCTCGGACGAGTGGACACCGACCCACGTCCGCTCGACGACGACGACGCGGCCACCGAACTCCGCCTCCGCTACCACGCGAGGCTGCCGCTGCTGTTCCCGCTCAAGGCGACGAAGGCCTAGCCTGGCAGCAGGGAGTCGTCCGAGGAGGGTTGGTTCGTTGAGCCAGTACGGCATGGCGCCGCCGGCGGGATCGCTGCTCGCTCAGCAGGTGCTGGTGGTCAAGCAGAAGCTCAAGCTGATCGAGCTGCGCAACGAGTACGCGGTGCTCGATCCGAGCGGCCGCCAGATCGGCGCGGTCGTACAGGCCAGCCAGTCGCCGCTGGCCTTCCTGGCCCGGGTGTTCACCAGCTGGGACGTCGCCCTGCCGATCACCCTGCACATCCTCGGGCCCGGGGCCGCGCCCGAGCTCATCGTGCACAAGCCGTGGTTCACCTGGCGCTGCCGAGTGAGGCGGCCCGACGGTCAGCCGGTGGGGGAGATCACCAAGCAGGTCCGCCTGGGCAAGGCGCGCTTCACCCTGCTCGACCCACGCGGCGCCCAACTCGGCGAGGTCCGGGCCCACAACTGGCGGGCCAAGGACTTCAGCGTGTTCGACGGCGCCGGCCAGGCGATCGCCCGCGTGACCAAGCGGTGGGCCGGGCTGCGCGAGCTGTTCACCGACGCCGACACCTACGTGGTCGAGGTCAGCCCCTCCGCCGTCGATCCCCTGCGCAGCCTGGCCGTGGCCACCTGCCTGGTCATCGACGTGGTCATGAAGCAGAAGGACTACGACAACTAAGCGAGCGCCGGCTCCGGGACCCGGTCATCCGTTGCCGAGGCCCTCCCGGACGGTCCTGGCCGCCGCGACCATGTTGCGCAGGGAGGCCAGCACCTCCGGGTAGTCGCGGGTCTTGAGGCCGCAGTCGGGGTTGACCCAGAGCCGGGCCGGGCCGACCGCCTCCAGGGCCTCGTTGAGCAGCGTGGCCATCTCGTCGGGCGGCGGCACCCGGGGGGAGTGGATGTCGTAGACCCCGAGCCCGATCTCGCGCCCGTAGCCGGCCTGCTCCAGGTCACGGACCAGCTCCATGCGCGAGCGGGCGGCCTCGATTGAGGTCACGTCGGCGTCCAGGCCGTCGATGGCGGGCAGGATCTCGCCGAACTCCGAGTAGCACATGTGGGTGTGGACCTGGGTCTCGTCGCGGACCCCGGCGGTGGCCAGCCGGAACGCCTCCACCGCCCAGGTCAGGTAGGCCTGGCGCCGGTCGCCGCGGAGCGGCAGGGCCTCCCGTAGGGCCGGCTCGTCGACCTGGATGACGCCGATCCCGGCCGCCTCCAGGTCGGCCAGCTCGTCGCGGATGGCCAGGGCGAGCTGGCGGGCGGTCGCCTCCAGCGGCTGGTCGTCGCGGACGAACGACCACTTCAGCATGGTCACGGGCCCGGTGAGCATGCCCTTGACCGGCCGCTCGGTGAGCGACTGGGCGTAGGTCAGCCACTCGACGGTCATCGCGGCCGGCCGGGACACGTCGCCGAAGACGATCGGCGGGCGCACGTAGCGGGTGCCGTAGGACTGGACCCAGCCGAGCTCGGTCACGGCCACCCCGGCGAGCTGCTCGCCGAAGTACTGGACCATGTCGTTGCGCTCCGGTTCCCCGTGGACGAGCACGTCCAGCTCCAGTTCGTCCTGGAGCCGGATGACGTCGGCGATCTCGGCCCGCATGCGCTCGGTGTAGCCGGCCTCGTCCAGCTCGCCCCGGCGGCGGGCCGCCCGCGCCTTGCGGACCTCGCCGGTCTGGGGGAACGAGCCGATGGTGGTGGTGGGCAGGGGCGGGAGGCCGAGCCGGGACCGCTGGGCCTTCTCGCGGACGTCATATGGGCTGGCCCGGTGCAGGTCGGGCTCGCCGACCGCGTCCAGCCGCCGGCGCACGTCCGGGTCGCGGGTCCGGCCCGACTGGCGGCGGGCGGCCAGCGTCCGGCGGTTCGCCTCCAGCTCCTCGGCGATGGCCTCGGTGCCCTCGGCCAGCCCGCGGGCCAGGGTGACCACCTCGGCGACCTTCTGGCGGGCGAAGGCCAGCCATGGCCGGACCTCCAGGTCCAGGGACTGCTCGGCGTCCAGGTCGATCGGGACGTGCTGGAGCGAGCAGGAGCTCGACACGACCACGTCGCCGGCCAGACCGAGCAGGGTGGCCAGGGTGGACAGCGACCGCTCCAGGTCGTTCGCCCAGACGTTGCGGCCGTCGACCACCCCGGCGACCAGGGTCCGGTCGCCGATGCCGCCGGTCGAGGCCAGCAGCTCGAGGTTGCGGGCGCCGTCCCGGGTCAGGTCCAGGCCGATGCCGTCGATGGGGGCGCCGGCCAGGACCCCGAGGGCGTCGCCCAGGTGGTCGAAGTAGCTGGAGACCAGCAGCTTGGGCCGGGCGCTGGACCCGCCCAGACGGTCGTAGGCGCGGGCCAGGGCGTCGAGCTCGGCCGCCGACCGGTCCTGGACGAAGGCCGGCTCGTCCAGCTGGACCCACTCGGCCCCGGCCGCCTGCAGCTCGTCCAGCAGCTCGGCGTACACCTCGAGCAGCGGGTCGAGCAGGCTGAGCCGGTCGAAGGAGGCCGGAGCGTCCCCGGCCGGCTTGCCGAGCAGCAGGAAGGTGAGCGGGCCGAGCAGGACGGGTCGGGTGGCGATGCCGAGCTCGCGGGCCTCGGCCAGCTCGGCCAGCGGCTTGGGCCTGCCCGCCAGGCGGAACTGGACCTCGGGGCCGAGCTCGGGGACCAGGTAGTGGTAGTTGGTGTCGAACCACTTGGTCATCTCCATGGCGGTGGCGTCGGCACGCCCCCGGGCCATGGTGAAGTAGGTGTCGAGATCGACGTCGCCCTGCCCTGACCGCCCGTAGCGCTGGGGGACGGCGCCGACCAGGACGCAGGTGTCGAGCACCTGGTCGTAGAGCGAGAAGTGGTTGGAGGGGACCTGGCCGATCCCGGCGTCGCGCAGGAACGACCAGGTCTGGCGGCGCAGCTCCCCGGCGGTCGCCTCCAGCTCCTCGGCCGGCACCCTGCCCGCCCAGTAGCCCTCGGTGGCGGTCTTCAGCTCCCGGCGGTCACCGATCCGCGGGAACCCGTGAACGGTCGAACTGATGGTCATAAGCCCTCCCTCGGGGCGTCGGACACGGCAAGTCGCAAGACGTACGGCCAGCTCGACCGACGGCCTCCCGATCCATGTTGGGGGAGCTCGCTCCCCCACGGCCCCCCAAGAGCGCCTGAGCCATGACCGAGCTGATCTGCACGCCGTAGCGCGGGCGCTGGCAGGTCTTCGGGCTCGTGGGTGGGCGGCGCGGTGTGGCCGCGCCGGGTTCCTACTGGCCGTCGCTTCCCGAACTGTCTGGCTCAGTGCTGGACCGAGGAGCGTGGGCGCCTCGGTGACGGCGGTCGTTCCCACTTACCGCTGCGGGGCAGCTCCGGAATTGCACCGGATTCCCTCTTTGGCGACGCCCGACCCATGTTTCCCGTGAAACACGACCGGGCGAACCAGCGCTCGGCAAGGATCGTCCCGCCCGCGGCGGCTGTCAACCACGCGGGTCCGGGGGTGGTAGAACCTCGGCGGGAGGCGAGCCATGCGACGTGCGCGGTCGGCCGGGCGGGCCGCCGAGCCCCCGTGCGGAGGCTGCGGCGCACGGGACTTGGAGACGATCCGCCCGGGGTGGGTCGAGGGCCTGCGGATCTGGCTGCGGTCGGGCGGCCGGTGGCCGTCGAGCCAGGTCTGCCCGCGGTGCGGCCACGTGGCCGCCGCCGGGTCGGCCGCCTCTCTGGCCCGGCCGCCGGGATGGTGGTCGGTCCCGGCGCGGCTGGCCGGGGTGGTCCGGCGGCGTCGGTCGCGGGTTCCCGTACCGGCCACCTACCTGGTCGCGGCGGCGGCCGGGGTCGTGCTGGGCGCCGTTCTCCAGCTCGTGCTCGGCTGGCCGTGGTGGCTGGTCGCCGCCGGGGTGGTGGTCGTCGGGTGGCTGCTGTTCCTGTCCTCGGCGTTCTGGGGCGGCAGCCCGGGGCGGCCCCTGGCCACGGAGGCCCTGCTGGTGGTGGACCGGTCCGCGGGCTGCGGCGGGAGCGGCAGGCGATGGCCGAGCGGTTCCGGGCGGCCCCGTTCCCGCTGTACGGCCTGCCGGCCTCCTGGGCTTGGCCGCGCCACCTCGGCGGGGCGGGCAGCCGCCGGGCCAGGGGCCAGCCGGCGGTCGTGACCTCCCTGACCCTCGCCCACGGCGACCCGGCGGCCGAGCACGGGCCGCAGCTGCGGGTCGAGGTCCGCGCCGACCCGGACGAACCCGGGGGTGGGCCTGAGCTGCGCCGTGCCCTGACCGACGACCTGCGGTTGGTGACGGCCGCCCGGGACGTCCGGAACGCCATGGGCGGGATCGGGAGGCTTCCCGCCGACCAGCCCGACCCACCCTGGTCGGCCGTTCCCATCCGGCTGGACGGTCGCCCGGTCCGGTTCCAGCTCCTTGCCGAGGGGCGGCACTGGGTCGCCGTGGCCGAGGTGGAGGGCCGGACCCTGGTTCTCCAGGCCCGCGACCTGGCGCCCGAGCAGGTCGAGCTGGTGCGTGTCGCCGATGTCGAGCCCTACCTGGAGGGGACCGAGCGACTGGAGGAGTCGAGGGCGAGGCGCGGCGGGGACGGCGGCGGGAGCGGGAGCTAGGGCCGCGCTCGACGCTGGAGGCGTGGGGACTGGCCCCGTCCAGCGCAACTGACCCCGTCCAGCCCGCGCCGAGCCCCCATCCCGGCCGGCCCACCTAGAACAGCGTCGGGGTGTTCGGCTCCATGCCGCGGAGGGCGTCGTAGTCGAGGGGGACGCAGTTGATGCCGCGGGCGGCGGCCAGGGTGCGGGCCTGCTGGGTGAAGGCCTGAGCGGCCAGGACGCCGCG
>JASLBL010000135.1 GCA_030146615.1 Actinomycetes bacterium | reverse complement strand
GCGCCAGTTCCACGTGGCCGCCGGGGGCTCCCCCGAGACCTTCAGCGAGGCCCTGCTGGGCAACCTGGCCGCCATCCGCGCCAGCAGCCCCAACTTCCGCTCCTGCCTGCTCGACGGCTCGGCCCACTGCGCCCTGCCCAGTCCGGACTTCTACTCGCTGACCAGCGGCGGGGCCAGCCTGCGGGACTGGGTGGCCGCCCAGGCCGAGGGCATCCCGGTGGCCAACCTCCCGCCGGGGAGCTGACCCGCCGGAGGCCGCGGCCAGACCCGCCCTGGACGGTCGCGCGGCTCAGGACCAGGAGAGGCCGGCCCGCTCCTGCCAGTAGCGCTCCGGCGGCTCGGCCAGGGCGGCCAGCTCCTCCAGCTCCTCGGGGGCGAGCGCGACCCGGAGGGCGGCCAGGTTGGACTCCAGCTGGCCGGGGGTGACGGCACCGGACAGGACCACGTCGGCCCAGGGGTTGGCGAGCACGGCGGCGAGCGCGACCGCGTCCACCCCGACCCCGTGCCTGGCCGCGACCCGGCCCAGGAGCGCCGCCGCCGGGCCCTCCCCGTGCGGGGTGAGCCGGCCGTTGGCGACCGCCTCCTTGACGATCACCCCCCACCCGGCCTGGCTGGCCTCGGCCAGGGCCGGGCCGGCCGACGGCTCCAGCAGGTTCCAGGTCGCCTGCACGCAGGCGAACGGGGCCGTCCCGTCGGCGGTCGCCTCCAGGGCGCGGCGGATGGTGGCGGCCTGGCCGGGCCCGCTCGAGGAGAGCCCGATCATCACCCCGCGGTCGCGCAGGCGGGCCAGCTCGGCCAGCACCGCCCGGTCCTCGAGCACCCCGGAGTCGAGGGTGGCCGAGTGGACCTGGTACAGGTCGAGGTGGCCGTCGAGCAGGGCCATGGTCTCGGCCACCTGGCGGGTCAGGGCGTCCAGCGAGTGGTCCTTGACCTCGTGGGTCTCGGCGTCCATGCGCCAGTCGCCGACATAGGTGTAGCCCCACTTGGAGCCGACCGTGACCTGGTCGGGGGCGATCCCGCGGGCCTGGAGCCAGCTGGCCAGGAACTCCTCGGCCCGGCCGTAGGAGCGGGCCGCGTCCAGGTAGCCGACCCCGCGCTCGAAGGCCGCGTCCAGCACCTGGTGGCAGCGCCGCTCCATCTCCTCGACCCCGCGGTCGGCGCCGAGGTCGGCGTCGCGGCCGAGGTCGATGTAGGCCGGCCGGCCGAGCGCGGCCAGGCCGAGCCCGACCGGGCTGACCTGGAGGCCGGTCGAGCCCAGGGGCCGGGTCGGCACCGCCCGGTTCAGGCGCCGGCCATCGAGGTCCCGGCCGACATGAGGTCCTCGCAGGCCTGCGCGACCCGGGCGGCCATCGACCCTTCGGCCTTGGCCATGTAGGTGCGCGGGTCGTAGGTCTTCTTCACCCCGACGTCGCCGTCGACCTTGAGCACGCCGTCGTAGTTCTTGAACATGTGGTCGGCGATCGGCCGGGTGAGAGCGTACTGGGTGTCGGTGTCGACGTTCATCTTGACGACGCCGTAGCCGATGGCCTCGCGGATCTCGGCCAGCAGCGACCCCGACCCGCCGTGGAAGACGAGGTCGAAGGGGTGGTCCTTGCCGACCTTCTCGCCGACGGCCCGCTGGAGCTCCTGGAGGAGCTCGGGGCGGAGCTTGACGTGGCCCGGCTTGTAGACGCCGTGGACGTTCCCGAAGGTGGCGGCCAGCAGGTAGCGGCCCCGCTCCCCGGTCCCGAGGACCTCGGCCACCCGCAGGGCGTCCTCGGGGGTGGAGTAGAGCTTGTCGCTCATCTCCCCGACCACGTCGTCCTCCTCGCCGCCGACGACGCCGATCTCCATCTCCATGACGATCCTGGCCTTGGCGCACTCGGTCAGCAGCTCGTCGGCGATCTGGAGGTTCTCGTCCAGCGGGACCGCCGACCCATCCCACATGTGCGACTGGAACAGCGGCTCCCGGCCGGCGGCGACGCGCTCCTGTGAGAGCTTGATCAGCGGCCGCATGTAGCTGTCGAGCTTGTCCTTGGGGCAGTGGTCGGTGTGCAGGGCGATGTTCACCGGGTGCTTGGCCGCGGCCACGTGGGCGAACTCGGCCAGGGCGACCGCCCCGGTGACCATGTCCTTGAGCCGCTGCCCGGAAAGGAACGCCGCCCCGCCGGTCGAGATCTGCACGATGCCGTCGCTGCCGGCCTCGGCGTAGCCGCGGATGGCCGCGTTCAGGGTCTCCGAGGAGGTCACGTTGATGGCCGGATAGGCGAAGCCCCGCTCCTTGGCCCGGTCGAGCATCTCGTTGTACACGTCGGGAGTGGCGATAGGCATGGTGACGCTCCTCCTGGAGATGCCTACATGTCGTGGGGAACAGTATCGTCCGAAGCCATCGTGCCCCGACACCCCGAATCCCTAACTGCGCCCCCCGGTGGGCCCGGCCTGCTGGACGCCTCGTTGCCGGCGGCCGTCCTCGCCGTCGCGACCGGGGTCGGCGCCCGGGTCGCCGACCCGGGGCGGGTCGCCCAGGCGGTGGCGGCCGCCGCCTCCCAGACCGCCCACCCGGCCTCGGTGCACTGGCGCGATCACGCCGTCGGCCAGGGCCACGCCGGCCTGGCCCTGCTGTTCGGCGCCCTCGACCAGCACGAACCGGGCCAGGGCTGGGACCGGACCGCCCACCGCCACCTGGTCGTGGCCGCCCGCGCCGTCGAGGCCGTTCCCCGGCCCCCGGCCGGGTTGTTCGCCGGCCTGTCCGGGCTCGGCCTGGTCGCCGCCTGCCTCGCGGGCGACGGCACCCGCTACCGGCGCCTGCTCGCCACCATCGACCAGGCGCTGGTGGCCCGGGTCCCGGCCCTGGTCGGCCCGCCTGGGCGGGCCGGGGGGCGGGCGGTCCGGGAGTTCGACCTGATCTCGGGGCTGGCCGGGGTCGGGGCGTACCTGCTCGTGCGGCGGGAGGAGCCGGGGGTCGCGACGGCCCTCCGGCAGGTGTTGGGCGCCCTGGTCGAGTTGACCGGCGCCGACGCGGAGGGGCCGCGCTGGCGGACGCTGCCCGGCCAGCTCAGCCCGGACGAGTGGGCCCGCTACCCGGGCGGCTACCTGAACTGTGGCCTGGCCCACGGCGTCCCCGGGCCCCTCGCGGTGCTGTCGCTGGCACTCCGGGTCGGGGTCGACCTCCCCGGTCTCCCCGACGCCGTCACCCGGACGGCGGCCTGGCTGGCCGCCCACCGCACCGACGACCCCTCCGGTCCCACCTGGCCCAACGCCGCCCCCCTGCCTCCCGGCAGCGCGCCCCCGGGCGTGCCGGCGAGGGCGGCCTGGTGCTACGGCGGGCCTGGCGTGGCCGCCGCTCTCCGGCTGGCCGGCGACGCCCTCGGCGAGGCCGGCGCCCGGCACCACGACCTGGCCGTGGCCGCGCTGTCGGCCGCGCTGGCCAGGCCGGCCGAGGTCGCCAGCACCGATTCCCCCACCTTCTGCCACGGCCGGGCCGGGCTGCTGGCCATCACCTCGACCTTCGCGCGGGCGACCGGTGACGACCGGTTCCGGCAGGCGGCGGCGACCATGACCGCCGAGCTGGTCGACCGCTTCGACCCGGCCACCCCGCTCGGCTACCAGGACCTGGAGTCGGGCGGCCGCCTCGTCGACCAGCCCGGCCTGCTCACCGGCGCTCCAGGCATCGCCCTCGCCCTGCTGGGCGTCATGTCGCCCGCCGAGCCGGCCTGGGTCCGGTTGTTCCTGCTCGCGTAGCCTCCGGCCATGGCGCAGCCCTCCACCCGAACCGCGGCCAGCCGGAAGACGGCGCTGTACCGGCCGATGGGCCATCTGGTGGTCCGCGCTCCCCTGCTGCCGGTCGAGGCGTACCTCGCGCTGCACTCCGGGGGTGCGACGAGACCCTCCGCGAATGGGTACGGCGGGGGTCCTGCCCCGGAGGTTCGTGAGGCGCTTGCTGTGGCCAGTCCGTCGCTGGTGGCGGCACTGGACCGGACAGGGCCGGGCGACCCCGGGTGGACCCGGCTGGAGGGTGCGCTGCTCCGGTACCGCATCCGGATGTCGACCCGGGCCACGCCGTTCGGGTTGTTTGCCGGGGTCGGGATCGCCGGCTGGGCCGAGCCGACCGACCTGGCCATTGGTGGGCCGCCGCGGGCCCGGACCCGGCTGGACATGGAGTGGCTGCTGCGGCTGGTTCTGGACCTGGAGGCCGATCCCGAGGTCCGCCGCCACCTGCGCCTGTTCGCCAACACGGCCGCGTTCGAGCGCGCCGGCCGCCTCCACCTCTCCGACGCCGCCCCGGCCGGCTCCGGGGTCGCCGGCAGTGTCTCGGTGCGGGCCACCGGGGCGGTCCGCCGGGCCATGGCCGAGGCTAGGCGCCCGATCCTCTACGCCGACCTGGCGGCCAACCTGCTGGGCGCGATCCCCGGCGCGACCCCGGAGCGGGTCGACCGGCTCATCACCCAGCTGTGCGAGGCGACCCTGCTGCTGACCGACCTGCGCCCGCCCCTGACCGGGCAGGATCCCGCCGGCTGGGTGGCCAGCCGGCTCGCCGCCGCATCGGGCGCGGCACGCGCCCGCGACCAGGCGGAACGGCTTGCCGGGCTGGCCGCCGACGCCGCCGCGCTGGACCGGGCCGGGGCGGCCGAGGCCACCACCGGCCGTGCCCGGCTCACCGAGCGGATGCGGGCGGGCCGGGCGCGGTCGCCGTTGCAGGTCGACGCCCGGCTCGACCTTCGCGGTCCCGGGCTGCACCCGGTGGTCGGGGAGGCGGCCGCGGAGGCGGCCGAGCTGCTGCTGCGCATGACCCCGCTGCCCGACGGCCCGGCCCACCTGGCCGCGTACCGGCGGGGGTTCCTGCGCCGCTACGGCCCGGACCGCACGGTGCCGCTGCTGGAGCTGCTCGACCCACGCTTCGGCCTCGGCCCGCTGGGGCCGGCGACCGGGCCCACCAAGCCGGCCGCGGCCGCCTCCCGCAACCAGCTCCGGCTCGACCTGGCCTGCCGGGCCCTGCGGGAGCGGCGGCCGGTCCTCGAGCTCGACGAGGAGCTGGTCGGGCGCCTGGCCACCTGGACCCCGGACCCGCAGACGGCGCCGAGGTCGCTGGAGCTGTACGTGGGGGTCGCGGCGGCCTCGGCGGCGGCCATCGACGCGGGCGCGTTCACCCTCGTCGTCGGCCACGGGCAAGGGGTATCGCCAGCCGGCCGCAACCTGGGCCGGTTCGCCGACCTGCTGGCACCGGCCGACCAGGTACGGCTGGCCGAGCCGGACCACGCCGCCGGGCCAGACCAGCCCGGAGTGGTCGTGGGCGACGGGTCAGCCGGCCCCGGACCCACCCGGCCCGGGGCGGTCGTGGCCGAGCTGGTGTACCTGCCGCGGCGGCTGCGGCAGGCCAACGTGGCCGTCCGGCCGGCGACGCTCGGCTTCGAGCTGGCCGTCGGGACCGGCCCCGGCGTGCCCGAGGACCGGGTGATCCCGCTGGACGAGCTGACTGCCGGGGTCCGGGACGGCCGGCTGCGGGTGTGGTGGCCGGCGAGAGGCGTCGAGGTCGAGGTGACCGCCGGGCACATGCTCAATCCCACCGAGGCGCCCGCTGTCGCGCGGTTCCTGGCCGAGGTCGGGCGGGACGGGCGAGCGCAGCTCGGCGGCTTCTCCTGGGGCCCGGCGGCCGGGTTCCCGTACCTTCCCCGCGTCCAGGCCGGCCGGGTCGTCCTTCGCCCCGCCTCCTGGCGCGTCGGCCCCGAGACGCTGACGGCCACCTCTCCGGCCGGGCTGCGGCGGTGGCGGGACGACTGGGAGGTCCCTCGGTACGTCCAGCTCGGGAGTGGCGACCGGCGGCTGCTGCTCGACCTGGCCGACCCGGCCCAGGCCGGGCAGGTCCTGGAGGAGCTGGGCCGCGGCCGGCCGGTGGCCCTGCACGAGGCCGTTCCCGGACCGGAGGGCGCCTGGCTGCCGGGGCCAGGCGGCCGGTACCTGGCCGAGCTGGTCGTTCCGCTGGTCCTCGCGGCGCCGGCGGGGCCAGCGCCCTGGAGCGGGCGGCGGGACCGTGCCCCGGCCCCACCCGTGGCCCGGGAGGGGCGACTGCGGCCGCCCGGGAGCGACTGGCTCTATCTCAAGCTCTACGGGCCTCGGGAGGACGAGGACGAGCTGCTGGCCGGGCCCATTCGGGAGCTGGCCGAGGCGGCGGTCTCCGAGGGGCTCGCCACCGGGTGGTTCTTCCTCCGCTACGGCGACCCGGACCCGCATCTGCGGCTGCGCTTCCGAGGGGAGCCGGAACCGCTGGTCAGCCGGCTGCTGCCACGGGTGTGCGCGTGGGCCGGCGGGCTGGTCGCCGCCGGCGGCTGCGACCGGTTCGCGATCGACACCTACGAGCGGGAGGTCGAGCGCTACGGCGGGCCGGAGGGGATGGCCGCCGCCGAGGAGGTGTTCGCCGCCGACAGCCGCTGCGTGACCGCGCTGCTCGGCTGCCGGCACGACGGGCTCGGGCTGGACCCGATCGGACTGGCCGTGCTGACCACCGACGATCTGCTGGATGCGCTCGGGCTCGACCCGCACCGGCGGCTGGAATGGTACGGCCGGCGGGTCGCCGACCGGCGGGCCTCCGGCCCCGAGCACCGGCGGCGCAAGGCCACCCTGCGACCGCTGGTCGCCAACCCCCAGCACGTCGTGTCGTTCCCGGGCGGCCGGGCGGTGCTGGACCACCTGGCCGAGCGGCGGGCCGCCCTGGCCCCGGTCGTCCGGCGGCTGACCCGGCTGGCGGCCGACGAGGAGCACGACCCGGCCCTCCACGACCTGGCGGCCAGCTTCGTCCACCTGCACTGCAACCGGCTGCTCGGGACCGACCCGGCCGCCGAGCGCCTGGTCCTCGGCCTGCTCCTCCGCACCCGGGAAAGCCTGGACCGGGCGCCCCTCCCCCTCGCCACCTGAGAGGAGCCGGCCAGCCGGCCACTCGGCCCGCCTCGACGCTCAGTCCGGCCCGTCGGCGAGGAGGGCGCGGAGGCTCTCGTGCTCCTCGCGGCAGGCCTGGCAGCCGGCCAGGTGGGCGCGGAGCCCGGGGAGGTGGGCGTCGGGATCCTGGCCGGCCAGCTCGAGCTCGACGTAGCGGTCCAGCTCGGCGAAGCAGTCGTCGCAGCCCACCTCCGGCTCCTCGGGGCCGAGCAGCCCGTCGACCTGATTCTCGGCTGGGGTCATCTCCGGCTCGCCTCCTCCCCCGCCAGCAGGCCGGCTTCTGTCAGGTGGGCGCGCAGCTTGCGCCGGGCGTCGTGGATCGTCTTGTAGAGGGCACCCCTGGTGGTGCCGCGCCGCTCGGCCAGCACGTCCAGGGGCACGCGGCCGGCGACCACCGTCAGGAGCACCTCGCGCTGGTGGGGGGTGAGCACCTCGGCGACCGCGGTCCGCAGGGCGGCCAGCAGCTCGGCGTGCTCGGCGGCCGCCTCGGGGCGGCCGTCCGGGTCGGCCAGGGCGGCCCAGTCCTCGGGCGGGCGGGGCAGCTCGCGGTCCCGCCAGGCCAGCCGGCGGGCCTTGGTCGCCGCCTCCAGCAGGGCGAACTTGTAGGCCCAGGTGGTGAACCGGCTCAGCCCGCGGAAGTCGCCGAGGCGGGCGAGCACGCCCATCAGGGCGTCGTCGGCGGCCTGGACGGCCAGGTCGTGGCGCTCGTCCGCGGACAGGCCGGCCAACTGGCCCCGGCGGCGGTTCAGCTCGAACCGGGCCGCCCGCAGCAGCAGGGCGTGCAGCCGGTCGAGGGCGGCCTCGCGGTCGCCGCTGTCGCCGGCCAGGGCGGCCACCCAGGCCCGCGACTCGGGGTCCATCGCCGGGTCCACGCCCGGGAGGGTAGCAGCCAGCCCGCCACCGCTCGGCGCCTCCATGCCCCTCCTTGGTGTCGCCAGCTGAGCCGGCCTTACCGGGCCGGCGGGTAAGACCCGGCGCCGCCCCGACACCAAGCACCTCGAACGGCGTCCGCTCCCGCACCAGGAGGTGCCCCATGGCCGCAGTCCCCGACCGGGCCCGGCAGGCGTTCCGGATCCTGCACGTCGGCTTCGTCGTCGCCCCCATCCTGGCCGGTCTCGACAAGTTCTTCGAGGTGCTGGTCGACTGGGACCGGTACCTGGCCCCGGTCGTCACCGACGTCCTGCCCGTCAGCGGCCACAGCCTCATGCTGGCCGTCGGGGTGGTCGAGATCGCCGCCGGGGTGCTGGTCGCCTTCCGGCCGCGGATCGGCGGCTACGTCGTCGCCGTCTGGCTGTGGGCGATCATCGTCAACCTGCTGGTCGCCGGCGACCACTTCGACATCGCCCTGCGCGACTTCGGCCTGTCCCTCGGCGCCCTGGCCCTGGCCCGACTGGCCGAGGCCTACCCGACCGCCCGGACCCGCGCCGCGACCTCGACGATGAGAGGATGAGGCGTCCGTCGTCGCTCCTGGAGGGTGGCCGTGATCGACCGCGAACGGCTCGCCGCCCTCCTCGGGCGCGAGCGCGACAGCTTCGTGGAGCGGCACCCGCGCAGCCGCGCCGCCTACCGGGCGGCTGGGGCCAGCCTGCTCGGGAATGTCCCCATGACCTGGATGAACAAGGCGGCCGGGCGGTTCCCGGTGTACCTGGCCGAGGCCCGGGGCGCCACCGTGGTCGACCTGGACGGGCACCGCTATGTCGACCTGTGCCTGGGCGACACCGCGGCCATGGCCGGCCACTCGCCGGCCCCGGCGGTGGCGGCCGTGCTGGCCCGCTACGCTGAGGCCGGCGGGGCCACGGCGATGCTCCCGACCGAGGACGCGGCCTGGGTCGGGGCCGAGCTGGCCCGCCGGTTCGGGGTGCCGCTGTGGAGCTTCAGCCTGACCGCCACCGACGCCAACCGCTGGGCCATCCGGCTGGCCCGGCTGGTCACCGGCCGGCCCAGGATCCTGGTCTTCAACTACTGCTACCACGGCACCGTCGACGAGACCTTCATCACCCTCGACGCCGACGGGGCGACCTCCCGCGAGGGCAACGTCGGCGCCCCGGTCGACCCGGCCGTCACCACCCGGGTGGTCGAGTTCAACGACCTGGACGCCCTCGACCGCGAGCTCGCCCACGGCGACGTGGCCTGCGTGCTGATGGAGCCGGCCCTGACCAACATCGGCATCGTCCTGCCCGCCCCCGGCTACCTGGAGGGGGTGCGCGAGCTGACCCGCCGCCACGGCACTCTGCTGGTCAACGACGAGACCCACACCCTGTCGGCCGGGCCGGGCGGCTGCACCCTGGCCTGGATGCTGGAGCACGTCCTGGTCACCGTGGGCAAGGCGATAGCCGGGGGGATCGCGGCCGGGGCCTACGGGGTCTCGGCCGAGGTCGCCGAGCGGTTCGCCGCCCGGCGC
>JASLBL010000121.1 GCA_030146615.1 Actinomycetes bacterium | reverse complement strand
TAGAGTCAGGCGTCCGCTCCACATCAGCAGACATGTCGTCTGACCAGCCACTTTCGGAGTGGCCAGCCGGTCGGGAAGCCGATCGGACCTCGGCGCAGCGGACGGTGGCGGTCGGTCTGACAGATCGCGGGTCCTTGAGTGGACTCGCCCTGGTGGCCGATCGCCCGCTGCGGCTTGCCGATGACGGTGGTTCGGGAACTCGGCGGTCCGAGGCGAAGCCTCACTGGGTCAACCGTTCCTGGGCGGCGTGGATCGCGGTGCAGCTGGAGGCCGCCGACCTCCTCGGCCGCCTGTGCGACGGCTGGACCCGCCCGGCCGCCGTCCTGGTCGACGCGGCCGAGCCCCGTCAGGTGCACGACCGGTTCCATGACGGCCTTCGGCTGCGGTGGGAACGCGCCGGGAACGGGCAGCAGGGCCGCTCGACCCCGGCGCGCGGCGGTCGGCTACCGTAGGCGCCATCCGGCGCCGGCACGGGAAGGAGCCCTGATGGCCGAGAACCTAGACGCGGAGCGGTATCGGCAGGCCCTTCGCCTCGTCCTCGGCGAGTTGGAGGACCTCGACACCGCCCATCCGGTCGACATCGGCTACCGGCTAGGCGAGCTGAAGGTGCACCTCCGGACCCTCATCGGCGAGTCCGGGCAGCCGCCGATGGTCGGCTTGCGAGGGCTGGAGGACCTGGCCCGGGTCAGGAAGGAGCGGCTCGGGCCGTCCTCCCCATAACGGTTCGTCCGTCCGGCCCTGACCAGCGGCAACGCGGCAGGGGCCGTTTCGTGCGACCTGCCCGTGGAGCCCGGCGTCCGCGAGGGCCGCCAGGCGCTGACCCACTGGGCCGAACTGCTCGGGGAGGTGACCCCGTGACCGCAGCCGCCGGGCGGACCGGCACCATGGAGCGGACCGCCGCCTGCGAGGCCGGCCGCCACCACCTCTGCCGGGGCACGATCGTCTCGCTGACCGCCGCCCACGGCGCCCCCTGCAGCCGCGCCTGCCACGGCGGCGACATGTGGTGACCTCTCGCTGGTCGGCCTGGGGCAGCCAGGCCACCCCGATGCGGGGCAACGTCCTGGCCCGCGACGAGTCGATCGCGTTCCTTGGCAAGCGGACCCGCATTGATAACCAGGCAGCATTGAGCTGGCGGAGCTGCTGGGGAC
Source organism: Actinomycetes bacterium (assembly GCA_030146615.1). Classification (GTDB taxonomy): domain Bacteria; phylum Actinomycetota; class CALGFH01; order CALGFH01; family CALGFH01; genus CALGFH01. The sequence continues at coordinate 2,741 of JASLBL010000121.1, read as the reverse complement.
CTGCCGCTGGCGTTGGAGGCGGCCGCCTACCTCGAGGAGACCGGCGAGCGTTTGGATGAGTACCTGGACTTGGTCCGCGACCGATCCCGGGAGCGTACCGAGCCACGATCGCGGCGTCGCGACCGTGGGCTCAGCACTGAACGCTTCGGGTTCATGAGCTTCACGCGAAAGGAGGCAGGGTTGGAGAAGACGCCCGACGCGAACGGCCCAGCCGTCGCACCGGCCGCTGCAGCAGGACGGATTGAGTTGGGCGGTGAGGTGATCGTGAACCGGCTCGGGTTCGGCGCGATGCGCCTGGCGCGGCCCGGCATCCCCGGCGGGCCACAGGACGAAGCGGAGGCGCGCCGAGTCTTGCGGCGCGCGGTCCAGCTCGGGGTGGGCTTCATCGACACGGCCCATGCCTACGGGGCGAGCGAGCGGCTGATCGCCGAGGCGCTCCACCCGTATCCCGATGGGCTGATCGTGGCCACGAAGGGCGGCTTGGGTGGCAGCGGGGCGGAGGGCCGACCGGAGGCGATCCGGCGCCATTGCGAGCGCAGCCTCACGGTGCTGCGGCGCGAGGTGATCGATCTCTACCAGCTGCACACGGTTGACCCGCGTGTTCGCATCGAGGAGTCGCTCGGGGCCATCGTCGACCTCCAGCGAGAGGGAAAGGTTCGGATGATCGGCGTCTCGAACGTGAGCGTCGCCGAGCTCGAGCGGGCGCGCACGGTAGCCGGCATCGTCTCGGTCCAGAATCGCTACAGCGTTGGCGACCGACGCTCCGACGACGTCCTGGAGAGCTGCGAGCGGGACGGGATCGCCTTTCTTCCCTGGTTTCCGCTCGGGGCGGGCAGGCTCGCGCGAGCGCAGGAACTTGAGAGGGTGGCAGATTCGCACGGCGCGTCCGCGGCACAGGTGGCGATCGCGTGGCTCCTTCAGCGCTCGCCGATGATGCTGCCGATCCCCGGCACCTCGTCGCTGACGCATCTCGAGGAAAACGTTGCCGCTGCGGCGCTGCGACTGTCCGAGGGCGAAGTTGCACGCCTCACCGGCTGATTGAGGGTGTCCGTGATCCCAAGCTCGCCACCATCGTGAGATGCTTCACCGCGTACGCCGCCAATGACCGCGACGGCATCGCCTCCGTCCTGGCCGAGGAGATCGAGTGGATCATCCCGGCCACCATCCCCTGTCCAGGACCAAGCGCGGGATCGACGAGGTCCTGGCCTTCTTCGCCGCCCTCGACTCGGTCGGCTTCAAGGCCGCGACCTTCTTCCTGCAGGCGGGCGACGACTACGTCGTCGACATCCACCGCGGCTACTCTACGGGCGGAGACGGCAAGGTTGACACGACCTGGGCGCTCGTCTGGCACTTGGACGCCGCCGGCAAGGTCGACCGGGTCGTCAACCTCTCCGGCGACCAGCACCAAATGGACGCGTTCATCTGGGCGAACTTCCCGCTCAAGCCGCTACCGGAGCGGCTTGTAGGCTGAAGATGGCTGCGGAGGGTGATGCATGGATGACACCGTGCTGGTGACGAGCGCGGCGGCGGGTGGCGCCACTTTCGCGCGCCGGATGGCAACGTCTACGAGCTCACCAGCGGGTAGAGCGGCAGTCATGGCACCTGGGTCACGGCCGACAGCAGCAGCGACAGCGACACGGGCGCATCACGGCGGCCTACCCTCGGGAGCCGGCCGAGGGTACTTCCCAAGGTCGCGGTGCTCCGGTCGAGGACTGCCCAGGCCGTCACCAGGCCGTCCGAGGTCGACGGTCGACGACAGAAGATAGCAATCACTGAACGGTCGACCTACAGGTCAGAGGGGGTTGATGGGCAGCGGCCCAGCTCGCGATCGGCGAGCATCACATCTACGACTTCTAGATGGGCAGCTCGTCTAGGGCATCGCTCACCGCATCGGCAGCCTGGTCACGGTCGGGGGCGACACCCTTGCAGACCGAGCGGCCCTCTAGGGCGATGAGCCACGGATAGACGCCGCGGCGGGTGGCGTCGATCCGGATGGCGTAGCGGCCGTAGCGGGCCACCCAGAACTTGTGGCCCGCATGGTCTTTGCTCTCGTAGGTCACCCTGGCCATGGCGCAGATCCTAGGTGCAACGCCGAACCGCCGTCCAAACGTGGCCTCCAAGCTGTGGAGGTCTGCCGACGGGCCCTTTCGCCGCCGACGGTCGCCTCGCAGATCGATGGGACCTCCCGGGGTGACCGACCTGTTGTGACCAGAGGAGCTGCCACTGCGGTGGTTACTTCTACGTACCTGTCCGACGCGGCGTTTGCCCGCTCCAGGTCCAGGGCACGAGCCATGGACCGGCCCTCCCAAGGCTGTTGGGCGGGGGCTGGGAATGACGGGCTTGCTGGGGACAGGCCCCCGAGCAATGCCGCTCCGCGCGGCCCCGGGTGAAAAGCTCGGGGCCGCGGCGTGTGCAGCCGAAATCAAGGGCAACGCCCAACCGGTGCTCCAGACACCCATTGCGCGCGCCCTACGGGGGCGCCTGCCAGCGCGGCAACGCACAGCCCCGCCCGAACCTCCGCAGACAGAGGCCCTGGCACCACCGGGAGGCCGCCCTTCGGGCATCGCTGAGTCTGATTCCCCTGCTGCTGCGGGGGCATACGGGAGGGGATGACGGGGGGCGAGGATGAACCCGAACCGGATGGGTCTTGAGGAGCAGACCGAGGCCCACGCGCTACTGGCCAAGGCCGCCAACCAGCCGGACGGGCGGGTCGCCAGCCACGCCTTGGACGAGCTGATGCG
>JASLBL010000055.1 GCA_030146615.1 Actinomycetes bacterium | reverse complement strand
GGGTGTTCGGGGGGTACCTGGAGGACCTGGTCTACACGCCCAAGACGCTGAAGGCGCTGGCCTCGACCCGGGCCGGGGCCGTCGGCGACGTCCTCTGGGTGCGGAGCCGCGAGACCCACCCGGGGCCGCACAGCGCCTGGTTCTGGGACGCCGGGCAGGCCGGAGGCGGGGCGATCGTCGACCTCGGCTGCCACTGCATCGAGATCATCCGGTCGTTCGTCGGCAAGGGGAACCGGCCGGTCGAGGTGATGTGCTGGGCCGACACCCTGGTCCACCCGATCGAGGCCGAGGACAACGCGATCGCCCTGATCCGCTTCGAGAGCGGCGCCGTCGGCCAGTTCGAGGTCAGCTGGACCTTCCGGGGCGGGATGGACCTGCGCGACGAGGTCGCCGGCACCGAGGGGACCATCTGGCTCAACCACTTCCTGCGCACCGGCTTCGAGATGTTCACCTCCGGCCAGGGCGGCTACGTGGCCGAGAAGGCCGAGGCCGAGGCCGGCTGGCAGTTCCCGGTCGGCGACGAGGTGGCCGAGCTCGGCTACGTGGACATGTTCGCCGACATGTTCGACGCCATGGAGCAGGGCCGCGACCCGGTCGAGACCCTGTACGACGGCTATGTCGTCAACGCCGTCATGGACGCCTGCTACCGCTCGGCGTCCTCCCGGGCCTGGGCGCCGGTGGAGCTCGACTGGCGCGGCGGGGTCGCGCCCCGGGTCGCCAAGGCCGAGCGCCGCGAGGACGGTCTGGTCGTGATCAAGGAGGAGCACCTGCCCGACGGCCGGCGCAAGCTCATCCTCAAGGACCCGGCCAGCGGCGCCTTCGTCGACCGGGTGCTCGGCTAGACCACGTAGGGGCCGACGGCGTTGCGGGCCAGCAGGAACCCGGCCTTGACCTGCTCGTCGCCGCCCTCGAAGCCGCGGTCCTCGTGCTCGATGACCACGCAGCCGTCGTAGCCGGCCTGGTAGAGGGCGGCCAGGAACCGGTCCCAGCGGACCTCGCCCAGTCCGGGCAGGCGCGGCACCTGCCAGCCGATCCCGGCCGACATGATGCCGTGCTCGTACAGGCCCTCCCGGTCGATCTGGAGGTCCTTTGCGTGGACGTGGTGCAGCCGGGAGCCGAACTCGCGCACCACCCGCTCGATGTCGATCATCTGCCAGACCAGGTGGGAGGGGTCCAGGTTGAGGCCGAGGGTGTCGTCGTCGAACCAGCCGAAGATCTCCCGCCAGGTCGCCGGGGCGTAGAACAGGTTGTGGCCGCCCGGCCACTCGTCCTGGCTGAAGATCATCGGGCAGTTCTCGATGGCCAGCTTGACCCCGTGGTCGCGGGCGTAGGCGACCAGGTCGGGCAGGAACCCGCGGGCGGCCTCGATGTTGTCGCGCAGCGGCCGGGAGGCGTCGGCGCCGACGAAGGTGTTGACCACCGGCACGCCGAGCTTGGCCGCCCCGCCGATGAGGACCCGTAGGTGGGTCAGGGCCTCCTCCCGCATGGCCGGGTCGGGGTGGAGCGGGTTGGGATAGTAGCCGAGGCCGCTGATCTCGATGCCGCGGCCGGCTAGGTCGCCGGCCAGCTCCTTGGCCTGGGCGTCGGACAGGCCGGCGACGTCGATGTGGGACACCCCGGCGTACCGGCGGGCCGCGCCCTCCCCGCGGGGCCAGCAGGCGACCTCGAGGGCGGCGAAGCCGTTGCCGGCGGCCCAGTCGGCGACCTCGGTGAGCGGGGTGTCGGGGAAGGCGGCGGTGAGCAGGCCGAGCTTCATGGGGTGTCCCTCCTGACTGGCGCCCAGCTGCCGGACCGGGCGGAGGCGGTCACGGCCTCGCAGACGAGCGCGATGTCGTGGCCGTCGGCGAAGGTCGGGTAGGCGGGCTCTGGCGCCGGCCGGCCGGCGGCCACGTCGGCGTAGACGGCCGCGAACAGCCCGCGGAAGGTGTCCGGGTAGCCCTCGACGTGGCCGGCCGGGTAGCCGGTGACGGCCGCCCCGAGGTCGCTCATCAGCCCTGGGTCCTTGTTGGCGACCTCGTTGGGCCGGCCCCGCTGCCCGACCCACAGGTACTCCGGCTCCTCCGAGGTCCAGGCCAGCGACCGCCGCGACCCGTTCAGCTCCCAGCTGAGCCGGTTCTTGCGCCCGGCCGCGACCTGGCTGATCGAGCACACCCCGCGCATGCCGCCCTCCAGCCGCAGCAGGATGCCGGCGGCGTCGTCGCTGCGCATCGGCTCCCGGACCCGCTCGACGTCGTCGGCCACCCCGTGCCCGGCGAAGGTGCCGACCTCGACCAGGGGGTGGTTGCGCTCGGGCACGAAGGTGTGGAGGTCGGCCAGGACCTCGGTGACCCGGCGGCCGGCGACGAAGCTGACCAGGTCGATCCAGTGGGAGCCGATGTCGGCCACGGCCCGCAGCTGGCCCTGGCGGCCGGCGACCAGCCGCCAGTTCCAGTCGGTCTCCTCCAGCAGCCAGTCCTGGTGGTAGCTGCCGGTGACATAGCGGGGCTCGCCGAGCTCGCCGGCCCGGACCATCCCGGCGGCGTTGTGGTTGTGGGGGGCGAAGCGCAGGTTGAAGCAGACGGCGTTGACCAGCCCGCTGCCCGCGGCCAGCTCGGCCAGGGCGGCCGTCTCGGTGGCGGTGACCCCGAGCGGCTTCTCGCAGACCACGTGCCGTCCGGCCCGCAGGGCGGCGGTGGCCTGCTCGGCATGGACGTCGTTGGGGCTGGTGACGTGGACGGCGGCCAGCGAGTCGTCCTTGACCAGGTCCTCGACCGAGTCGTAGGCGGTGGCCAGCCCGAGCCGGTCGGCGGCCTCCCGGGCCCGGGCCGGGGTGCGGCCGGTGACCCCGGCGACGTCGATCCCGAGCCGCCGCAGGGCCTCGGTGTGGGTCTCGGCCATCCAGCCGGTGCCGACGATCCCGACCCGGGTCCCGGCCACCTGGCCGAGCTCGCCGACCATCGCTCACGCCCCCCGCTGGCCGGTCAGCCGCACGTACACCCAGGCCAGGGCGAGGACGATCAGCCCGTAGAGGATCTGGCGGAACGCCTCGGTGGTGTCCAGGGTGAGCAGCAGCCGGTTGAGCACGGTCAGGATCAGCGCCCCCAGGATGGTGCCGGTGTAGCCGCCGACCCCGCCCAGGATCGAGGTGCCGCCGATCACCGCCGCCGCCACCGACGGCAGCAGGTAGGCGTTGGTCTGGTCGGGCCCGACCGACCCGCTGATGCCGGAGAACAGCAGCCCGCCCAGGGCCGCCAGCACCGCCGACAGGACGTACACGGCCAGCAGCACCTGCCAGATGCGGACGCCGGCCAGCCGGCAGGCGATCGGGTTGTCGCCGACGGCGTAGATGGCCCGGCCGAGCCCGGTCCGGGACAGGCCGAAGATCAGCGCCCCCGCGACCAGCGCCCACACGAGCACGTTGGTGGGGACGGGGCCGAACAGGGTCCCCGAGGCGACCGTGCGCAGCACCGGCAGCAGCCGGGTCGACCCGGACAGGAACCCGTCGCCGACCAGCCCGACGGTGACCACCCCGAGCAGGACGCTGGCCATGCCCAGGGTCATGATCAGCGGGTTGACCTTGAACACCCCGACCCCGACGCCGTTGACGAGCCCGACGGCCAGGCCGACGCACAGGGCAAGGCCGAGGGCGACCAGCGGCCCCTGCCCGCTCTGGTTGGCGGCCACATAGGCGGCGAAGTTGGCCGTCATCACCGTCGACAGGTCGATCCCGCCGGTGAGCATGCACAGGGTCTGGCTGGCCGCCAGGATGGCCAGCGGGCAGGCCAGCAGCAGCGTCGAGCGGACCCCGTTGGGGGTGAACATGCCCGGCGCGAACAGCCCGGTGATCACGTACAGGAGCAGCAGGACCCCGCTCAGGGCGACCGCCGGGCGGTCGACCAGGAGCTGGCGCCAGTCCTGGATCGCCGGGTCGGCCACGGTCGTGCTCATCTCGCCCTCCGGGGGATCTGGAGCAGCCCGCCGATCATCACGACCACGATGATGATCACCCCGCGGGCGACCTCGGCGTAGTTGGGGTCCCAGCCCAGGCCGAGCATCAGCGCCGGGATCAGGGCCAGGCAGAACGCGGCCAGCATGGGGCCGAGCAGGGTGCCCGACCCGCCCAGCAGGGCCACCCCGCCCAGCACGACCGCGGCCACGCTGGTCAGGGTGGCGGTGGCCCCGATGGAGGCACGCGGCTCGCCGCTGCCGGTGAAGGCGGTGGTGACCAGGCCGGCCAGCCCGGAGAAGAGCCCGCCCAGCACGTAGGCGGCGATCCGGGTGCGGCCGACGTTGAGCCCGGAGAGGAAGGCGGCGGCCCGGTCGCTGCCAACGGCGTAGGTGGCGATGCCGAGCCGGCTGCGCTTGAACGGCACCCAGACCAGCAGGAAAATCCCGGCCAGCCACAGGGTCGCCGGCAGGGGTTCGTCGAACCCGCCGACCAGCAGCTCCTGGAACCGCGGGTGGGTGCCGCCGCCGGGGCCGTCGAGGACGATCAGGGCCAGCCCGGCCAGGACGAAGCTGGCGGCCAGGGTGACCACGATGTCGGGGACGCCGGAGACCACCGCCACCGCCCCGATGAGGCCGGACAGCAGCATCGCCACCACCACGACCAGGACCGCGACCAGGACCACCGGCCCCAGGTCCTGCTCCAGCATCAGCCGGGCGGCGATGCAGTTGGTCAGCACCATCATCGCCCCCACCGACAGGTCGATGCCGCCGGAGATGACGATCACCGTCTGGGCCATGGCCAGCAGGACCAGGGTCATGGTCCCGGCGACGATCCCGCGGACCTCGAAGGCCCCGAAGGCCGGGATCTGGGAGGAGCGCCACAGGATCAGCACGCCCAGCAGCAGGGCCACCCCGACCACCCAGCCCTGGCGGCGCACGAACCGCTCCAGGCGGCTGCTCGGGCGGGGGAGGGGGGTGGTGACCTCGGCCTTGGGGGCTGGGGTGGCCGTCATACCGCCGTCACCTCCAGGCCATGGGCGGCCGTGAGCAGGTCGGTCTCGGAGGCCGTCGGGGGCAGCTCGGCCACGATGGCCCCGTTGTGGAGCACGGCCGCCCGGTCGCAGACCAGCCCGATCTCGCGCAGCTCGCTGGTGAACATCACGATCGCGGCGCCGCCGTCGGCCAGCTCCCGGATCAGGTCGTAGATCTGGTGCTTGGTGCCGACGTCGATGCCCCGGGTCGGGTCGAACAGCAGCAGGGTCCGGAACCCGGCGGCCAGCCAGCGGCCGATGGTCAGCTTCTGCTGGTTGCCGCCGGACAGGCGCCGGGCCTGGGCGGCGGCCCGGGTGTCGATCGACAGCCGGGTGACCGCCTCGGCGACCTGGCGCCGCTCCCGGGCGGCGTTGATCGGCCCCCAGCGGCGCAGCCGGTTGAACAGGGGGACGGCGATGTTCTCGCGGATGGGCCGCTGGGGCAGCAGGGCCATGAGCCGGTTGCTGGGCACCAGCACCACCCCGCGGCGGATGGCGTCATAGGGGTGCCGGGCCGCCACGGGCTGGCCGTCGACCAGGATCTCGCCCCCGGCGGCCCGGACGTTCCCGGACAGGATCTCGAACAGCCGGTCCTGGCCCTGGCCCTCGAGGGCGGCCAGCCCCAGGACCTCCCCGGCCTTGACCTCGAAGGAGACGCCGGCGTCCTGGCGGTTGATGAGCAGGTCGCGGACGACCAGCCGGGGCGCCTCCTCCTCGTCCCGCTCCTGGGCCGCCTGCCGCTCCCGGGCCACGTCGCGGACCCCGGCCGAGGCCTCGCCGAGCATGGCGGCGACGATCTGGGACTCGCCCCCCTCCTGGCCGGGGTGGAAGGAGGCCACGTTGCGGCCGTCGCGCAGCACCGTGCACATGTCGCAGTGCTCGCGGACCTCGGCCAGGCGGTGGGAGATGAACAGCACCGACCGGTCGCGCTGCTTCCAGCGGGTCATGATGGCGAACACCCGCTCGGACAGGTCGGGGGGGAGGGCGGCGGTGATCTCGTCCAGGATCAGCAGCTGGGGGTCGAAGACCAGGGCCCTGGCCAGGTCGAGCATGCGCAGGAAGGGCAGGGGGACGTCGCGGACCTGCTCGTCCAGGTCGAGCCCGTCCAGGTCCATGGCCGCCAGCTCGCGGCGGACGTCGCCCGGGTCGACTCCGGTGAGGCGCAGGTTCTGGGCCACGGTGAGGTCGCGGATCAGCGCCGGGTCCTGGTAGACCGGGGCCAGGCCCCTGGCCCTGGCCTCGGTCGGGCTGTGGAGGACGACCGGCTCGCCGTTGACGGCCACGGTGCCGCTGTCGTTGCGGAGCACGCCGGTGAGGATCTTGACCAGGGTCGACTTGCCGGCGCCGTTGGCCCCGAGCAGGGCGTGGACCTCGCCCGGGGCCACCGACAGGTCGACCGCCCGCAGCGCGACCACCGGGCCGAACGCCTTGGCCACGGCGGTCGTCTGCAGGAGCGGTTGTGTCATCAGAGGGTCAGGTGTCGAGCTACTCGCCCGGGCCCTTGCAGGCGAACAGCTGCTCGTTGGTGTAGGTCGTGTACGGCTTCACCGACACGGCCGAGCTGAAGGTGGCGTCGCGGTCCGGGAAGCTGTTGGCCTCCAGGGTCTCCTTGTTCTTCTCCGCGTCCCAGACCTCGGGGGTGAGCAGCGTCTCGCGCTCCACCTGCTTGCCCTGGAGGACGTCCAGGGCGATCGCGGTGCCGACCCCGCCGATGACCGCCGGGTTGGTGACGGCCGCGCCCGGGTTCCCGTCCAGCAGCTGCTGGATGAACTGGTTGTTGTCGGCCCCGACGACCGGGACCGGGTCCTTGCCGACGGTCTTGAACGCGTTCACCACCGTGTAGTCGATCCCCGAGGTCCAGACGCCGTCGTAGTCGCCGGAGGTCAGCTCCTGCACGGCGATGTCGCCGCCCTTGGTGAAGTCCCAGCCGGTGAAGACCTCCTTCACCTTGATGTCGGGGTTCTTGCTCATGACCTCCTGGAAGCCCTTGTCACGGTCGGAGTCGGCCGGCACGCCGTCGATCCCGCGCATGTACAGGACATTGCCCTTGCCGCCCAGCTTCTCGGCCAGCCACTCGGCCCCCAGCCGCCCGTAGGCGACCTGGTCGTTGGTGGCCACATAGGCCGTCGGCTCCGAGACAGCCTGGTCGACCGCGACCACGACGATCTTCTTCTGGGTGGCCTGCTGGATCACCGGGTTGAGCTTCTCCCGGTCGGACGGGTTGACGATGATGGCGTTGGCGCCCTGGGAGATCAGGTTCTGGAGGTCCTGGATCTGCTCGGTCGGGCCGCCGTTCTTGGAGATGGCGATGACCTTGCTGACCTTGCCGCTGGCCAGGGCCTGGGCCTTGACCGAGCAGATCATCTGCTCGCGCCAGCCGTTGCCGGCCAGGGTGTTGCTCACGCCGATGACGAAGTTGCCGCTCTGGCCTGACCCGGCTCCGCTCCCACCTGAGGCCGTGTCGTCGTCGCCGCCGCCACAGGCCGTCACGGCCAGGCCCATGGCGGCGATCAGGATGCCGACCCGCATCCACCGGGGACGCCTCATACGTGCTCCTCCCTTCCTGCGAGCACCCGCGCCAGGCGGCGCGCGTGCTCGTCGTAGGCCGCGTCGAACAGACGCGCGGACTCCTCGTTGCCCACCACCGAGCCGCTGGTCAGTACCGGAGGCATGCCGCCGCGGGCGACCAGCAGCCGCGCGGTCCGGACCTTGATCTCGTTGACGACGGCCACGCCGGCGACACTGGAGCCGGGCCCGACGGGCGTGGCCAGGCCGTCGATGGAGACGAGCGCGTCCCCGATCGGGGTGCCGAGGTCGATGACGACGTCGGCGTGGTCGAGCAGCCGGGTGCCCGAGGAGTGGCCGGCGGCGGCCGCCCGGGACTCGGCCACCGAGGTGACCGCGACCACCGGCAGGCCGCGGCGGCGGGCCCCCATGGCCATCTCGATCGGGTTGGCGGTGACCCCGCGGGCGCTGAACACCACCATCGCGTCCGGCGCCGACAGGTGGAAGTTGCGCAGGATGACCTCGGCCAGCCCCTCGGTCCGCTCGATGAACATGGCCTGGCGCTGCCCGTTGGTGCCGACGACCTGGGTGTGGAAGGTCGTCGACAGCTCCACCATCGGGTGGAAGCCGGGGTAGGACCCGTAGCGGGGGAACATCTCCTCGACCGACATGCGGCTGTGGCCGGTGCCGAACAGGTGCACCAGGCCGCCGTCGCCGATCGCCCGGGCGCAGATGGCGGCGGCGTCGTCCAGCGCCGCCCCCTGGGTCCGGTCGAGCTTCTCGAGCAGCGCGATGGCCGCCCGTGTCCAGCCTTCCGGGGCCACCTCGCCACCTACTTGTCTAGACATGATCCAGACCATATCGTGGAGCCATGGCCCAGTCAACGAACGCCCAAAAGACCGGACAGACCCGCTACCGGGCGATCGAGGAGTACCTGCGCTCCCTGGTCGAGGGGGCCGGGCCGGGGGACCCGCTGCCCAGCGAGGCCGAGCTGTGCGAGCGGTTCTCGGTGAGCCGGATGACCGTGCGCCAGGCCCTCCAGGAGCTGACCAACGACGGGCTGGTCGAGCGCCGGCGGGGGCAGGGGACCTTCGTCGCCCACCGCCCGGTCCACCGGCGGCCGGGGGTGTTCCTGTCCTTCACCGAGGAGATGAGCCGGCGGGGGATGCAGGCCACCAGCCGGCTGCTGTCGGCCGGCCTGGACGACCCCCGCCGGCCCGAGACCCTCGACCTCGGGCTCGCCCCCGACAGCCAGGTCGTCCGGGTGGTGCGGGTGCGGCTGGCCGACGGGGTCCCGGTCGCCCTGGAGGACGCGACCCTGGTGCCCGAGCTGGCCTGGGTCCTGGGCGAGGACCTGGGCGGCGGGTCGCTCCACGGCGCCCTGGCCGGCCGAGGGGTCGTGGCCACCCGGGCCACCGGGACGATCACGGCCCGGCTGGCCCGGGCCAGCGAGAACGAGCTGCTCGACCTGACCCCCCAGTCGGCCCTGCTGGTCGAGCTGCGGATCCTGTTCGACCAGGCGGGCCGGGTGTTCGAGCGGACCGAGACCCGGTACGTGGCCGACCGCTACGTGATCGACGTGGTCCACACCCACCCCTGACCGTCCCGGCCGCCGCGGGTCAGCCGCCGGGCCCTTCCCGGGCCCACAGGGCGGCCCCGATGGCCCCGGCCCCCGGGCCGAGGGCGGCCGGGACGATCTCATAGGACGCCGGGTCGACCAGCGGCGCGGCCGGCTCGACGGCCGCCCGGAGCGGCCCGAACAGCTGGTCCCCGGCGGCCGCGACCCCGCCGCCGACCACCACCCGCTCGGGCCACAGGACGGTGACCAGGTTGGCAATCCCCACGGCCAGGTGGTCGACGGTGGCCGAGACGGCGGCCGCGGCCCGCTGGTCGCCGGCCGCGGCCGCCCGGAACACCGCCTCCGGGGTCGCCTGCCCGCCGAGCCGGCACAGGGCCGCCCCGGCGGCGAACGCCTCCACACAGCCCCGGTTGCCGCAGCCGCACGCCGGCCCGTCGACGGCGATGACCTGGTGGCCGAGCTCGCCGGCCCGGCCCGAGGGGCCGAACCGCAGGCGCCCGTCGACGACCACGCCGCCGCCGACCCCGGTGCCGAGGGTCAGACAGACCACCGTCGAGCAGCCGGCGGCCGCCCCCATCCGGCTCTCGGCCAGGGTGAAGGCCCGGGCGTCGTTGATCAGGGCCACCGGCAGGCCGAGGCGGCCGGCCAGCGGGTCCCGGAACGCCGCCCCGGTCCAGGCCGGGGGCAGGTTGGGGAACAGGACGATCCGCCCCGAGGCCTCGTCGAACAGCCCGGGCACGCCGGCCCCGGCCGCGGCCACCGGCCCGTGCTCGGCCACCAGCTTCGCCCCGGCCGCCCCCAGCCGGCCGACGACCTCGGCGGGGTCGTCGGTGCCGGTCGGGATCGTCGCCGTGGCCAGCACGGTCCGGTGGTCGCCCTCCACCTCGACCACGGCGAGCTTGCTGTAGGTCCCGCCGACGTCGATGCCGAGGTAGCGCGTGCTCACCGGCCCTGCCGGGCCTTGAGGTCGTCGATGATGGCGGCGGTGGCGGTGGCCCCGCACCGGTCCATGCCCGCGTTCAGGCCCTCGATCAGCAGGTCGAGAGTGCGGATGCCGCCGGCCGCCTTGATCTTGACCCGCTCCGACACGCTGGCCCGCATGAGGCGCAGGTCGTCCATGGTCGAGCCCGAGGGGGCGTACCCGGTCGAGGTCTTCACGTAGTCGGCCCCGGCCTGCTCGGCCAGCTGGCAGCCCCGCACCTTCTCCTCGTCGGTCAGGTACGCGTTCTCCAGGATCACCTTGACGATCGCGCCCCGGTCGTGGGCCACGCCGACCACGGCGGCGATGTCGTCCTGGACGTACGCGTCCTTCTTGGACCGCAGCCAGCCGATGGGCAGGACCATGTCGAGCTCGGCGGCACCGTCGTCCAGGGCCAGCTCGGCCTCGGCGGTCTTGATGGCGGTGGCGCTGGACCCGTGGGGGAAGCCGACCACGGTGCCGACCAGGACGCCGCTGCCCTCCAGGGCGTCGCGGCAGTGGCCGACGTCCAGGGGCCGGCAGCAGACCGAGGCGACCTGGTAGGCGGCGGCCAGGTCGCAGCCGGCCAGCACCTCGTCCAGGGTGAGCTCGGGCCGCAGCAGTGAGTGGTCGATGGTCTTGGCGACCTTCTCGACGGTGATGGTCTCGACGGTCCAGGGGTCGGGCATCGGTCCTCCTCGGTCGCGGGCTCGGTGCGGGGTTCAGCTGACGGTCCAGCCGCCGTCCACGGCCAGCACCTGGCCGGTGACGGCCCGGCTCTCGTCGCTGCACAGGTAGACGGCGGCCCCGGTGACGTCGGCGGGGTCCAGGAACCCGCCGGTGAGCGGCTGGCGGTGCTCGGCAAAGGCCATGCTGGCGGCATCGGCGGCCGCCCGGGTGCTCATCGGCGTGCGGACCAGCGCCGGTGCAAGGGCGTTGACCCGGACGCCGCGGTCGCCGTAGTAGGCGGCCATCGCCCTGACCAGCCCGATGGTGGCCGCCTTGGCGGCCACATACGCGTGGGTGGTGAACAGGGCCGGGGTGGGGGAGAGGGCGAGCACGCTCGACATCAGCACCACCGAGCCGCGGGCGCCCGACGGCCCCGGCGGCTGGCCGAGCATGACCCGCAGCGCCTCCCGAGCGGCCAGGAACGCCGGGGTCGCGTTCAGCGCCAAGGTGCCCTCCCAGGCGGCCAGGGACAGCTCGTGCACCGGCCCGTCGCCGAGCGGCCGGCCGCTGGCCCCGGCCACGGCGTACAGGGCGTCGATCCGCGGGCAGGCCTTCCCGACGGTGGCGAAGGCGCCCTCGGCGGCGGCCTCGTCGCGCAGGTCGGCCACGGCGAAGGGCAGGCCGAGGGCCTCGCACTGGCCGCGGTCGCTGGCGATCACCCACACCTGGGCGCCCTCGCCGGCGAACCGCCGGGCCGCGTCCGCGGCCATCCCGGTCGCCCCGGTGACCACACACACCTTCCCCGCCAGCCGGCTCACGAGCGCAGCTCCAGCGCTCTGGCCGGGTTGGCGACCCAGATGCGGTCCATGACCGCCGGGCCGAGGTCGGCGGCCAGGCGCCGGCCGAGGCCGGTGGCCAGGGCGGCCAGGCCCGGCGACCCGCCGAGCACCGACCACAGCGACCGCCGGGCCCCGTCGGTGCCGAGCAGGAGCCGGTCCTGGTGGCCGTCCTCGACCATCCAGCAGACCAGCCGGGCGGTGTCGGCGGGGGAGCGGAGGCCCTGGTCGTAGACCAGGTAGGCGCCGCCGGCGAGCAGCTCGCGGTGGTAGCCGCGGTCGGCCACCTTGTCGGTGTGGGACAGCAGCACCCGCTCTGGCGGCACTCCCAAGCCGGCCAGCAGCTCCAGCTGGGCGAGGCCGCCGGTGCCGGCCTCGCAGTGGGTCAGCAGCGCCACCCCGGCCCGGGCCACGGCGATGGCGGCGGCCTCGAACACCCGCCGGTCCCGGTCGCTGGGGCCGTCCAGGCTCCCGGCGGCCTTGACCACCCCGGCCCGGTGGGCGGTCCGGCGGACCACCGGCCCGTTGAGGTCGTGGGCGTCGATGCCGTCGGTGATGTCGGCCACGAACAGCTCGGCCAGCTCCTCGGGGGCCAGCAGCTCGCCCCAGTGGCGCTCGCCGTAGTAGCGGGCGTGGTGCAGGCCGGTGGCCGCGACCACGTGCACCCCGGCCTGGCGGCTGATCGCGGCCAGCTTGGCCACGTTGCGGCCGGCGTCGGCCGGCATGGCGTCGACCACCGCCCTGACGCCGGCGGCCACGCACGGGCCCAGCTCGGCCACGGCGTCCTCGACCCGCTGGAGGGAGATCTCCGGGTTGACCAGCTTGGCCACGCCACCGTCGATCACCAGGTGCTCGTGGGCGAAGCACATGCCGAGCTCGCCGGCGGGGACGTCGCCGAGCACGGTCCGGACCTGGTTCTCGGCACCGCTCATGGCGCCGCCGCCGCGGCCAGGCCCGGCTCCAGGATCGCCCCGGCCGCCGACAGCGCGGCCCGGAGCCGCCCGAACCCCAGGTCGCGGACATCGCCGCCGGTGCCCGCGGCCAGGGCCGCCGCCGTGCCCGCGGCCTGGCCCATCGCCATGCACTGGGCCATCGACCGGACCGAGGCGTGGGCGTCGTGGGTGGCCGAGAAGCAGCGACCGGCAACCAGCACGTTGGCGGCGTCGCGGGCGACCAGGGTCCGGAACGGGATCCCGACGACCCGGCCGTCGGGCAGGTACCGCCAGCGGGTCCCGTCGCCGTCGTGGTGGTCCTCCAGCGGTGCCCCGCACAGCCCGATCTGGTCGTCGAACTGGCGGGCATGCAGGACGTCGTCGGCGGTGAGGCGGAAGTCGCCGTACACCCGGCGGGTCTCCCGGACCCCGACCTGGGTGCTGAGCGCCCCCAGCCGGGCCCGCTCGTAGCCCGGCACCCGCTCGACCAGGAACCGCACGTACTCCAGGGCCTGGCGCCGCCCGGCCAGCTCGGCCTCGGTGAGCAGCACCGGGTCGGTCGCGTTGACCACCCGGGAGCCGTCGCGGCGGGTCGAGGGGAGCCGGGTCATGACCGTGGCCGTCATCCCCTCGACCGGCGTGATGTGGTCCGACCCGTCCCGGCGGGGCAGGTCGTAGGCCCCGCTCTCGGCCGCCTCCCGCATCAGCCGGTGCAGGCCGTCCTTGCCGAGGGCCCGGCGCCGCTCGGTGTCGACGTTGACCAGCCGGAAGGTCGTGGTCAGGGTCTGGGCCGGCTCCTGGGCCCCGGCCAGCTCGTAGCCGAGCCCGGCGAAGTGGCAGACGTCGGCGTCCCCGCTGGCGTCGACCACCACCGCGGCCTCGACCCGGGCCAGCCCGGCCTTGGTCGCCACCACCAGCCGCCGCACCCGCCCGCCGGAGACCTCGGCGTCCTGCACGAAGGCGTGCAGCAGCACCGAGGCCCCGGCCCCGGTGACCAGCGACTCCCACACCACCTTGAGGTGGTCGGCCAGGTAGGTGACCCCGGTCCCGGCCCCGTAGCTGTTTGGCCGCTCCACCACCGGCCCCAGCCGCCGCAGCCCGGCCACCACCTCGTCGGCGACCCCGCCGACGACCTTGGCCGCCCGCGTCCCCGGCGTGTAGAAGCCGTAGAAGGTGTCCAGCACGGCCGTGGACACCCCGCCCAGGAACGGCAGCTTCTCGACCAGCAGGGTCCGGGCCCCCGTTCGCGCCGCCGAGATCGCCGCCGTGGATCCGGCGCTGCCCGCACCGACGACCACGACGTCGAAGGACCCCAGGTCGCCAAGTTGTCTAGACATGCAGCAGGTGTACCACACCTGGGGGCCGGAAGCGACCGTTCAGCCCGGACGGACGGCCGCCGGCGGGGGAGCCCGGTCAGGCGAGGTGCTGCCCGAACCAGTCGAGGACCTTCTGGTACGCCTGGGCGGCCGCGGCCTGGTCGTAGCGGGCCCCGGTGTCGTTGAAGAAGGCGTGGTTGACGCCCGGGTAGGTGACGATCTCATGGGTCAGCCCGGCCCGCTCCAGCGCCGCGGTGGCCGCGTCGCGGCTGGCGTTCACGCGGTCGTCCCGCTCGGCGTAGACGCCTAGCACGGCCGCGTTGGGCGAGCCGGAGAAGTCGGCCTCCTCGGGCAGCGGCCCGTAGAAGGGCGCGGCCGCGGCCAGGCGCGGCTCGCCTGAGGCCAGCAGGGTCCAGACCATGCCGCCGCCGAAGCAGAACCCGATGGCGCCCAGCTTCTGGCCGGCCGCCCGCTGCTCCAGCTCGTCCAGGCCGGCCCGCATGTCGGCCACGAACCGCTCCTGAGGGGTGCCGCTGAGCGCGGCCATGGCCGCGGCCTCGTCGCCAAGGGCGGCTGTCCCGCCCTCGGCCGAGAGCAGGTCGATGGCCAGGGCCGAGTAGCCGCTGGCGGCCAGCCGGCCGGCGACCGAGCGGATGTGGTCGGTGAGCCCGCGGTTCTCGTGGATCACCAGCACGGCCCCGCCCGGCTGGCCGGCCGCCGCCCACGCCCCCTGGAGGGTCCGCCCCTCCGGGCCGGGGAAGGTCACCGCCTCGGTCTCCACCGCCGGCCCCGGCGGCGCCGCCGCCCCCGTCGTCGCCGTGGTCGCTGACGGGCCCGCCTCGTCGCCGTCGCCGCCCCCGCACGCGGCCAGCAGCGTCGACGCCGCCGGGACCCCCAGCCCGAGCAGCCCCAGCCGGCGCAACGCCTCCCGCCGCGAGATCACCCCGTCGCCGTGGTCGATGGCCACCTCTTCGGCCAGGTACCGCTGGAACGCCATGCGCCGACCTCCTCCCGCCGTTCCCGGGCATCCTATGCGGTGGCTCAGCGCCAGGCCGAGACAACGGCGGCGACGAGCAGGAGCTTCAGCAGCCAGTCGCCCAGGTGGATGGCGGCCAGCCGCCACGGGTACCGCTCGTGCAGGACGGACCCGGCCAGCAGGACCAGCGGGAACCCGACCCAGGCGAGCAGCCCGAGGCCGGCCCCCTCCAGCCAGGTGTCGGCGCCGACCCCGGCGGCGAGGACGGCCAGCACCGCCGCCAGCACCAGGCAACGCAGCAGCTCCAGCACGGCGGCCGGCCCCGACGCCCGCGCATCGGCCGCGGCATACGCCGGCGAGAGCGCCGCCAGGCGCCCCCCGAACACCATGTACCAGACAAAGCCGAGGACGAAGGCGGCCACGGTGGCGACCACGATGCTCAACGCGATACTTCCAGACATCAGCATGGCTCCTTGCGTGGTTGCTGCGGTCGTGGAAGGGTCGGAGCCACCGCCCCGATCTCGACATCCACCCAGGGAGACCCGGCTGAAGTACGTCATCCTGATCCACGGCAACCCGGCCACCCGAGCCGCCTGGGAGCGCTTCTCCGAGGCCCAGCGCCAGTCCGGCCTCGAGGCCTACGAGGCCCTGACCCGCGACCTGACCGCCTCCGGCGAACTCGTCGCCGCCGAAGCCCTCGACGACCCCAGCACCGGCCACCGCCTCCCCGCCAGCACCCCCGGCTTCGTGACCGACGGCCCCTTCGCCGAAGCCAAGGAGTTTATCGCCGGCTTCCTCCTGGTCGACGTCCCCACCCTCGACCGAGCCCTCGAGATCGCCGCCCAGGTCCCCGAAGCCGACCTCGGCCTGGTCGAGGTCCGCCCGTCCAAGGACCTCCGCGCGTTCCTCTAGCCGCCGTGGCGGCGGCCGCGGAAGGTCCGCCGGAGGTCGTCGACCCACTGGTCGGGGAGCTCCCAGGGGATGAAGTGGCCGCCGTGGTCGTGGGCGGTGAGGTTGACGTGGTGGTACCAGCCGGCGCGGTCACTCTCCAGGAAGTGCTGGACGCGCTGGTCGGTCCTGACGCCGGGCGGGTTCTCGTAGCCGACGAAGGTGATGCCGGTGGGGCCTCGATGGGCGGCTGCCGGTCGTGCGATGGGCCAGCATCCCGGCGGGGGAGTCCGACAGCCCGTAGGCCAGCGTGCTCGGGCCGAGCACGTGGGCGGCGAGATGGACGGCGAACCGCTTCTCCAACGCCACGACCTGGGCGTGGATGTCGGCGGGCAGGCCTGAAGGGATCGGCTGGCCGCCGCTGAGATCCCAGGCCCGGTCGCCGTTGAACAGGGTGAGCTTCTGACCGGAGCCGATGTGGATGCCATACAGTGCATCGGCGTACTTGTGCCCGAGCTGGTCGGTGACCAGCGCCCCGACATCGCAGCCGGCGGCGGCGTACCGGTCGTACCCGAGGGTCCTGGTCATGAGGGTGTGCCAGAGGTCGGCGACCTTCCAGAAGTTCATGTCCGGATTGTCCGGCAGGGGAGCGGAGAACCCGAAGCCAGGCACCGAGGGGACGATCACGTCGAACGCCTCTGCCGGGTCGCCACCGGTCCGAGCTCAGGGCCGTCGGCGTCGGGTTGGTGGGGTCCGGCTGGTGGCGGTGAGGTGGTCATGGAGCAGAGCGTGGCGGAACTGGTAGACCGCGCCGGTCTGGCGGAGCACCCCCAGGCGGTGGGCGTCGTCGAGGAAGCCCAGCAGCCGCCACGGCAGGTACCCGCGCAGTGCAAGCCAGCCTCGGACCAGGGTGAACCGACCCCACGCGCCGCTGACGAGCCCGACCGCGAGCCCAGCCGTGAGCCCGACCGCGAGCCCGCCGGAGAATCTGCCCGATAGCCCGAACGCGAGCCCCAGTGTGAGCCCGCCCATGAGCCCGCGCACGACCGTCGCGGTCCTGTCGCGATGGTGGACGGATCGCGGAGTGACCGCGAGCGCTGGATCGACTGGCCGGCGCAGGAAGTCGTCAAGCAAGCCCGCGAGCCCGAGCAGGAACAACAAGATGAGCCCGCCTTCGAGCCCAACCCCAAGCCGAGCCCCGAACCCGCCGACAAGCCCCACCACGAGCACGATCACGAATACGCCCACCAGCCCCAACGCCAGCCGACCGAGCCGCCCCCAGACCCGGGTGTCGACCCGGGCGGGTACTTCCCATGCCTGGGCTCGGCCTCGGAACCCCACCGCGAGCCCGATCACCGTCCCGACCGCCAGCCCGATCAAGAGCCCAGTGACGAGCCCGCTGACGAGCCCGCTGACGAGCCCGACCATGAGGCCGACCACGAGCCCGACAAGGACTCCGACGATCCATGCCGGGAGCATGCGGTGGAGCTGCCACCAGGCCACGTCGCGGGTGTGGTGCCGGTCGAGGTGCACCGCCAGCACCGTCAGCCAGCGCCGAGCCGCCTGCGGATCCCACCGTCGCGATGGCGCAAGGCTGCCAGGCGCTGGCGGTCGCACGGCGAACGCGGCCGGAATGAATCCCTCCAGCAGGTGGCCCCGGACCGCCGCCTGGCCGCCTGCCTCGGCGAGGGCGACCAGCTCGGCGGGATCGCGTCTGCGGTCGGCGTAGACGGTGCGGGCCAACGCCGCCAGCAGCGGCGTCGACAGGGCAAGGGCCAGGTCTCTGTCAGGGTGGGCGCGCAGATGGTCGGCAACCTGATCCCAACGGGCTGCCACCGCAGGTGGGGCGGTGGTGCGCAGGAACGCCGCTGCCTGCCCGGCGGTGACCGGCTCGAGTTCCACGACCGCGGCGGCGGCCAGCGCCCCGCCTGCGGCGACGGCCTGCTCGAACTCCTCAGACCGGCAGGTGAGCACCAGAGGCTGGGTGCCGTGAGCCCGATCCAGTTCGGCGATGGCGATGGCGCGTACTTCCTCCGGCAGCTCGTCGAGGCCGTCGAGCAGCGGCAGGACCCGGCCGGCGGCCAGCAGCCGCTGCGGGACATCGGGCCCGAGGCCGGGGCCGCGCACGGCCGGGGTAGTCCTCGCCAAGCCGGCGCGCCAGCCAGACATGGAGGTGCTCGGCGGTCGGGTCCCACTGCGACAGGCCCAGCAGTACCGGGACCGGCTCGTGCGGTTGGCGCCGGTCAAGCAGCGCAAGGGTGAGCAGCATGGCCAGCACGGTCTTGCCCGCCCCGGGGGCGCCGAGCACGACGAGCCGGCGGTGCGGCAACGCCAGGAACTTGTCGGCGACCTCGTCAAGGTGGCCGTGCAGCCGCAGGCGCACCACCCGGCCGGCGATGGTGCCTGCGGTGATGGTCTGCGCGGGGGCGGTGACCGGGCGGGTGGTGGCCATCCAGGCGAGCCGCAGCGGTTCGGGCCGATGCAGGCCGCGCAGGCCCGCCTCGGCCTGCCACTGGGCGCGCACGGCGGACGCCAGCCGCTCGGGGGCCCGCTCCAGCATAGCCTGGTCGTCGGCAGGGACGGCCGGGGGCCGGCGGAGCTCAAGGATGGCAGCCCGGGATTGCGGGATCGCCAGCAGCGCCCCGGCCAGGCCCACAGCGATGCCCACCACGGCGAGCTTGTCGCTGCGGGCAAGGTCGTCGGTGCGCACAAGCCACACCACTCCCAGCAGCGCCGTGCCTGCGACCGCCAGCGTCCCAGCGCGAGCAGCGTGCTTCGACCATGCTCGTTGTCGGGGCCGTGCCACGATCCCTGGGCCTCCTCCGACCCCCCGGGTTGGGGCGATCATCCAACGCCGTAGAGCCGCGGTGCTAGCGGGGGAGAGCCGTTGGGGGTGGGTTCCCGGCGACCAGTTAACATAACGAGTACTATGGGGAGTACGCGCTAGAGGCCTCGGCGGTCATGGCGCTCCCGGAACGCCCGCTGGTTGGCCGCATTGCACGCCCGGCAGGCTCGAACGCCATTCGGGCCGATCCGCAGATTGTCACCCGACAGCGGATGGCCGTGCTTGCAGTGTGTCTTGCGCAGGTACCATCGATTCTCGGCGTGGGTGACGAGCTCCTGATGGTCTGGATTCCAGCACGCGTAGACGCCACATCGGTGATGAAGCTCCTTATCTCTTGGAATGTCGCCGCGAAGGAGCTTCCAGCCGAGCCGATGCATGTAGCTGTCCTGGGCCTTGGCGATGCGCCCGTACGGGGTGGCCGTTCCCGTGAACTGCCAGCAGGTACCCAGCTCCGGGTGGG
>JASLBL010000232.1 GCA_030146615.1 Actinomycetes bacterium | reverse complement strand
CGGCCACCTTGGCATAGGAGATCCGGACCAGCCGACGCAGCTCCCCCTCCTGGAGGCCAACCAGCCGACCCAAGCTCCGGTACACGGCGATGGTGGTGCGCCGCCACAGCTCCGGCGCCAACGCATTCCACAGCACCTGCGCTTCTGCGTCGTAGCAGGCTGGGCACAGCGGCTCCCCCAGCCGAGGGTCATCCTCGTCATGGCGGTGCCAGCAGCCATTCCGCAAGCCGTGGGGGCAGCGGGCACCTTGGCGGTAGGGGTGACACGGCAGCACCAGCCGCCCCTGTGCCTTGCGCGTGTGGACCCGGCCGAAGCTGGGAGCGGTGAAGGTCACGAACAGCCGCGGATGCTCAGCGACCGACTCGGGGACGCCCTTGCCGCCCTTGAGCCCAGCGGCGAGGAGCTGGTAGGCATCCGCCCGGTAGGTGGCCGCACAGGACGGGCAGCGCGACTCCCGGCGGGTGCCGCAGGCCTTCAACAGCACCCCATCCGGCTCCCGCTCACTGTCGTAGACGGTGCGGACCTCGCCCGTCGCCTGGTCAACCTGGTCGACCCGCCCGGCCAGGCGGATCGGGTGGTGGCAGTAGCCGGCCTGAGCGACCAGCTCGGCCCACCGCGCATAGCCGCGACCGGCCCGCTCCACCAGCTCCCCGAGCACGCCGGGCAGCAGCTCTCCCACGGCGACTGGCTCGGTCATGCCACCTCCCCCGGCGCCGCTAGCGGCGGGACGGCCCGCAGCCCTGGCACCTGTCCAGCCAGCAGCTCGCCCGGATCGGCCCGCAGCCCGGTAGTGGCGCGGACGATGGCGGCGACCTGGTGGTGATCGACCTGGGGCGTCCGCACCCGGTGGAACCCCGGCCGGCCGGGCAGGCTGGTCACGGCCACCCCGACATAGGCCGGGTCATTCAGCAGGACCGGGGAGGCGTCGGGGTGCTGGCGGATCTCCTCACCCAGCGCCGCTACGGCCCCATCCAGGGTGCGGGTGGCAAACGAGATGGCGACCTGGCAGTTGTCCCGAATCCGGGTCGGGATGGCGTCCCCGGTGGCCCACTGGGTCAACAGCATGACCTGGATGGCGACGTTGCGGCCCTTTCTGATCAGCTCCTCGACCAGCCGCGACAACTCGGCCACGGCCGCGTTGTGAGCCTTGACCTCCGGCGAGGTCCCCTTGCGCTCATGGAAGAAGGTGTGCGCCTCGTCGACCACGACCACGACCAGCGGCCACAACGGGGACGGCCCCAGGTGCCAGGCATCGGTCACCCTGAGGACCTGGGCGATCGAAGCTTGGCGGTCGACCATGAGGCGGTGCACCTGGCGGAGCACGGCGCGGACCTGGTCCAGGTCGTCCTTGGCGGCCAGCCAGGCCCGAGGCATGAGCCGGTCGTAGTCGGGGCCGCCCTTGCCGTCCACCAGGACGAACTGGACGGCCGGGGAGGGGGCGAGCTGGCCGAGGAGGTGGGCGACCAGCATGGTCTTGCCGAACCCAGCCAGCCCAGCGACCACGATGCCGGAGACCTCGGCCAGTCGGACATGGACCGGGGCGCTGTCCTCGGCCCAGCCCAGCCACCAGCTCGTCAGGACGCCCGGCGGGGTGCCGGGCAGCTCGACCCGGGCCGGAGCCAGCAGCGGGTCACGGCGCAGCCCCCGGAGGCGGATCAGGCCCGGCCCCTCTTGGGAGGCGCGGACACTGACGCAGCCCCAGGTGTCGGCCAGGTAGCCGGAGGCCTTTTGGTAGTCGGCCAGGCCAGCCCCGGCGATGGCGGCCACCATGGCGGTGACGCCCTGGTCGTCAGCGACGAACTCGGCGGGCGGGAAGCGGTGCTGGCGGGTCCACTGATCCCGGTAGCCGAGGCCGAGGGTCTGAGCGAGCAGCGGCCACTCGGCGGCCAGCCGCCGCGCCTGCCGGGTCCGCTCCCGGGTCGCGGTCTGCTGGGGGTGGCGGCGGGCCTGGCGAGCCCGCAGCCGGCGAGCCAGCAGCACCCCGGCCAGGGTGGCGGTCCCGCCGCACACGGCCAGCAGCAGCGACAGGCCGACCAGGGTGGCGAGCATCAGCGCACCCCTCCTCGGGTCCACAGGGGCCGGCGGCGCCGGGCGATCAGCAGCCCGTCACAGCAGCGCTCGACCAGCTCCCCGTCACCGTCATCAGCCAGGTCGGGGAAGCGGCAGCGGGTGTGCCAGCCGGACACGCAGGCCGGGCAGCCGGCCTCCTCGGGGAGGTGGGCGGCCCACATCAGCTCGCCACCTCCTCCGGCACCAGCAACCCAGCGGCGGCGTCGGCCTGGTCGGCGGCGTCGATCAGGGCGGCGGCCAGCTCTCGCAGGGCGGCCGGTGGGCCTTGGATGTGCCCGCAGCTGTAGCCGCCGGCGTCGAAGCCGACCGAGGTATGCCAGACCCCGGCGTCGTTGGTCCAGTGATGGCTGGTGTTGTATACGGCGCCGGCCGGGATGATCAGCCCGAGGCTGATCGAGGGCATACGATCGTTCTGCATCATGGGGCTCCTGTTCCTGATGCAAGGGCCAGGTGTTGGCGCACCTGGTCTGGTGGGTGGAGGGGACCGGGGTTCGCTTGGCGGCGGCTCCGGCCCCCTCCCTCACGGTCGCTCTGGCATCGCCTCCCTTCCTGCTAGCTGGCCTTAGCCTGGGCGACGGCCGGTTCCACACGGGCGGCGCGGAAGGCGACCCCGGCGCGGTCGTTCATGCTCCAGGGCTGAGCGACCAGACCGGTGACCTTGACCGGGTGCCCCTGACGCAGGCCCGAGGGCAGGCCGGCCACCTTGACGGCCAGGATCTCGGCCTCGCCCT
>JASLBL010000039.1 GCA_030146615.1 Actinomycetes bacterium | reverse complement strand
GCTGGGTCACGTCGACGGTGCACTTCCCCGGCGCTGCGGTCAAGGTCTTCCCCCCGAAGCGGCCCCGACCCGCCGGACTGGTGGGCTTCCCCTTCGCGCCGGAACGCGGATGTCGTCCACGCGTCCCGTGGGATGGTTATTGATCGTCTCTGTGAAGAAGGGCCGCGTGTCAAGTAGTGGTCGGTAATCGTCGTCTGGGTCCTCGCGGGGTCAGGGGATGTGGAGCGATGCTCATGTCTCTATGGCCTTCTCGGCGGGGAGGATCAGGCGAAATTGGATGTTCGCTCGCGGGCGCATGTCCAAAAGGGCGGTCAGGCCGCCAGACGAAACGTGGCGCCTCGGGGAGCGAACTCCTGGTTGCGGGTGAGCATGTGCCAGATCGCGTGGGCGAGCCGGCGGGCGATGTCGATCTGGGCGACCTTCGCGCCGCGCTGCTTGCCGAGCCTTCTCTTGTTGCGCTGATAGCGCCCCGAGTAGGCGGGGTGCTTGAGCGCGTGCATGGTCGCCTCCAGCAGCGCCCAGCGCAGGTAGGTGGGGCCGTGCTTGGTCAGCGGGCCGCGGCGGTCCTTGTCGCCTGACTGGTTGACGCGCGGGCAAAGGCCGGTGTAGCCGGCCAGCTTCTCGGGCGACGGGAACCGCTCGATCTGGCCGATCTCGGCGGCGATCGTGAACGCCAGCACCCAGCCGATCCCTGGCGCGCTCAAAAGCAGCGGGATGTAGCGGTGGTCGGCGTGGCCTTGCTTTAGGCGCCGGTTGATCTCGGCGATCTGGGCTTCGAGGTCGTCGATCAACTCGACGCTCGCTGTGATGTTGCCGCGCCAGGGCTCCGGCACGCGCAGGCGCGCAAGCCGGCGGCCCTGGGCTCCGAACAGGTCGGTCACCGGGCAGGGCTTGCCGAAGTTGATCAGCGTCGAGTGGACCCGGTTCTTGAGCGCCGACTTGTGCTTGACCAAGTGCAGGCGAAAGCGGGCCAACCTCGCGCTCCTCTCGCACCCGCGGGTCGGGCAGCCAGATCGCCGGCACCAGGTCGCGCTGGCTCAGCGTCGCCAAGACCCGCGAGTCGATCTTGTCGGTCTTGCAGGCCAGCGGAGCGAGGCCCTTGACCTTCTGGGCGTCGGCGATCTCGACCGCCCAGCCCGCCCGCTCGAGCGTGTCGTGCACGAAGCGAGCACCGGTCATCGACTCGATCACCGCGCAAACCGGCTCCCGATGAGTCTCCTCGATCCGCCTCGCCAGGCACCTCAGCGCGTCGCCGTCAGGCGACACCACCAGCTGATCCAGATGCTCTCCCTGCTCGGACAGCAAACAAACATCGACCCTTCCTTCGACCGAGATCCAACCCAGCATGCAACATTGAAGACGGGCCTCCTTTGAGCTCGCTCCTCGGTGACAGCCGGAGCGTGTCACCAGAGGAGGCCCTCCTTCATGGCAGTCCAAAGCGGCAGCGACGCCCCAGCGGCTCGAACCGCAGCCTGGCCGCTACTTTCACACCCCTGATCGCCCGACAACACGCAGGCGAACCTCACGGGGGCTTTCCGCAGCACAAGGTGCCCCGTCTCGGCGCGTCGTTGACTGGTCCGCTGCCTTCTGGGAGTGTTGGCGCGTAGGCGGCCGCTGCCTTGTGCAGCGGCAAAGCAAACAGGGAAAGGGGGCCGCCATGTCGCGGTTCCAAAGGTCCTTGTCTCTGCGGCGCGCCTCGGTGTCGTGTGGCATCTTGGCTTCCCTGACGGTCGTCGCGGTGGTCGCGGTCGGTGCGTCGGCCACCCCGCCGGCTGGCGTGGCGGGCCCGATCCTGTCTCGGGGGACGGTCACCGAGGACGTCGTCATCGGGAATCCGGTGAGGAAGACGGTGACGCGCCGGGTCAGGTTTCGTGTGCGTGGCAGGACCGTCACCAGGCGCGTCAGGGTCAGGGTCAAGTCCGTCAGGAGGTTGATCGCTTGCAGCGCTGCGAAGCCGTGCGACACGGCCTTCCAGCAGGTCACGATCAACCCCGGCGGCTATACCGGGTGGCACACGCATCCGGGCCCGACGTTCGTGTCGGTCACCCAAGGAGAGGGGACCCTGTACCACGGGGGCCCCGCGGGAACCGGATGCTCCGGCACCACGTATGGCGTGGGCGCTGGCTTCTTCCAGCCCTCCGCGGACGTCCACAACCTACGTAACGAAGGCGCCGTGCCGCTCGTCGTCCACGCGTTCTACGTGCTGCCGGCCGGCACGCCGAGCACGTCGATTTTTACCGATCAGCCGCAGCCGCCGAACTGTCCCACGATCCCGTAAGGAGAGCACTGCAGTCGTCCGGCCGCGCCGCGCGCTCCCAAGCGCGCGGCGCGGCCCAATGGATCGCGGTGCCGAGGTCTCAACATCGGCAGCGAAACTGATCCTCCTCGACCGCGTGCCGATGAGCGGCCACAGCTGGGTCCTCGGGGGCCCTTTCGCACCCGCCCTCGACCACCGGCCGGTCGTTGGGCAGCGGCTCCTGCTCCGCGCTATCGCTTTCTCTTTGATGGGTGGGGTGCTGTCAAGACCTCCTCTCGATGCTCCCTGGTGGTGAGGTGGGGCTCATTTCTCTTTCGGCGCTCGGGTCCGCGCAG
>JASLBL010000715.1 GCA_030146615.1 Actinomycetes bacterium | reverse complement strand
GCTCCGGGAGCCGTGGTGGTCGGGGCCGCGGTGCCCTGGGTCGTGGTCGGCGCGGTCGTGGGGGGAGCCCCGGTGGTGGTGGGGGCGGCGGTGGTGGTGGCGGCGGCGGTCGTGGTGGTGGCGGCGGTCGTGGTGGTGGTCGGGGCGGTCGTGGTGGGGGCCTCGGTGGTGGTGGGAGCGTCGGTGGAGGTGGTGGTCGCGGCGGTCGTGGTCGGGGCCTCGGTGGTGGTCGGGGCCTCGGTGGTGGTCGGAGCCTCGGTGGTGGTCGGAGCCTGATCCGCTGGTTCGGGGACGTACGGGGTGGCCGGCGGCTCGGTCGTCTCCGGCTCGGTGGTCGGCGGGGCCGTCGTCCCGCTGCCCGAGGTCGGGGCCTGGTCGGCGGGCTCGGGAGTGTACGGCGTCGCCGGCGGCTCGTCGGCCGAGGTCGGCGGCGGGTCCTGCTGGCCGGAGGACTCGGTGGGCTGGGCGGCGGCCACCGGCTTCCGGGCCGGCGGGCCGGCCCCGCCCCCGCGGTCGGCGGCCAGGGCCGGGCCGGCGACCCCGAGGGTGCTGGTCCCGACCATCGAGGTGGCCAGGGTGACCGCGACCGCGTGGTCGGCGACCCGGCGGGCCAGCGGCAGGGTCGCCCAGCCGACCGCCCGGACGGCCGCCGGCAGCCTGGTCAGGCTGGCCAGCAGGTAGAGCACGGTCGAGGCCAGCAGCCAGTAGGCCATGACCAGCCCGACCGTCCGCAGCAGGGCCCCGAGGACCTCCTGCACCGGGCTCGACAGCACCCAGGGGACCGGCTCGTCCCAGCCGATCCGCAGCCCCGGGAACCGCCCCAGCCAGTGCAGGCCCAGGACCGCCCCCAGCTCCGCCCCCAGCAGGCCGAGGAGCGAGCCCGCCCTGCGCAGGGGCGCGGACCGACCGGCTGTTCCCATCGTCTGCCCACCTTCGGCCCGAGGATCGGGACAATATGCACAAGCTAGTCAAGTCTGGGCCACGCCCGGATAGGGTGTCAACGCGCTAGCATCGGGCTCCCGCTGGATCGGAAGGAGCGTCCCGTGCGCGTGGCCCTGCTCAGTCGCGAGTATCCCCCAGATGTGTACGGCGGTGCCGGAGTTCATGTCGAGTACCTGGCCAGAGAACTGGCCAAACTCCTCGACCTCCAGGTGCACTGCTTCGGCGCCCCCCGGCCGCCCGGGCCTCCCGGCTCGCCCGAGGTGGTCGCCCACGGGACCTGGGACGCCCTGGAGGGCGGCGGCCGCCACCTGGGAGCCCTGCGCACGGTCGCCACCGACCTGTCGATCGCCGCCGGGGTCGAGGGCGCCGACCTGGTCCACAGCCACACCTGGTACGCCAACCTGGCCGGGCACCTGGCCAAGCTCCTCTACGGCATCCCGCACGTGGTCAGCGTGCACAGCCTGGAGCCGCTGCGCCCCTGGAAGGTCGAGCAGCTGGCCGGCGGCTACCACGTCTCCCGCTGGGCCGAGCAGACCTCGATCGAGGCCGCCGACCGGGTGATCGCCGTCTCGGCCGGCATGGCCGCCGACATCCTCTCGGTCTACCCGGCGGTCGACTCGGCCCGGCTCCAGGTGGTCTACAACGGCATCGACACCGAGCTGTACAAGCCCGACCAGGGCACCGACGTGCTCGAGGCCTACGGGGTCGACCCGGACAGGCCGTCGGTGATCTTCGTCGGCCGGATCACCCGCCAGAAGGGCGTGCCCCACCTGCTCGACGCCGCCCTTTCGATCGACCCGGCAGCCCAGCTGATCCTCTGCGCCGGTGCCCCCGACACCCCGGAGCTGGGCCGCGAGGTCACGGCCAAGGTCGAGAAGGTCCGTCAGGAGCGGGGTGGCATCATCTGGATCGAGAAGATGCTCGAGCGCCGCGAGGTCATCCAGCTCCTGACCCATGCCACCGTGTTCGTCTGCCCGTCGGTCTACGAGCCCCTCGGCATCGTCAACCTGGAGGCCATGGCCTGCGAGACGGCCGTCGTCGCCACCGCCACCGGCGGCATCCCCGAGGTCGTCGTCAACGGCGAGACCGGCCTGCTGGTCCCCTTCGAGAGCGACGGCGTCGGCGGCGCCCGCGACCCCGACCGCTTCGCCGCCGACATCGCCGAGCGCCTCAACAGCGTCCTCGCCGACCCCACCCTCGCCGACCGCATGGGCAAGGCCGGCCGCCGCCGCGCCGTCGAGCAGTTCAGCTGGACCGCCATCGCCGCCGAGACCGCCGCCCTCTACGCCGGCCTCATCTAGGGCCCGGCCGCGTCCAGCTGCCGGACCAGGCGCTTGGGGGCGACGGTGCGGTAGGCGTCGGTGACCAGCTCGGCGATCTCGTCCCAGTCCTGGGGGACGTCGAGGTAGACGCCGAGCCAGCCGCGGTGGCCGACGTACGGGGGGCGGAAGAAGCGCTCGGGGTCGGAGGCGACCAGCGCCTCCTGGATGCCGGGTGGGGCGGCGCACCAGAAGGCAAGGCGGTCGTCGTGGTGGTGGTCGGCGTAGGTGACGAAGGTCGTCTTGCCGCGGACGAACCAGGTGGGCTCGCCGTGGCTGAGGCGCTCGGTCGCCTCCGGGAGGGCCAGGCAGAGCCGGCGCAGAGCCTCCAGCGGGTCGGTGGTCATGGGGGGATCCTCGCGTCGGGGTGCGACGGCGGATCAGGGGCCGCGGGTGCCGGACATGATCTCCTGGGCGATCTCGACCACGCGACGGCGCTCGGCCCGGGCCCGGCTCCGCATCTGCCCGAACGCCTCGCCGGGGGTGACGCCGTCGCGGGCGCAGAGGGCGCCCTTGGCCTGCTCGATGATGACCCTGGCCTCCAGGGCCCGCTGGAGCTGGGTGGCCAGCTCGCCCCGCTCCTCGCTCTGCATGGTGTTGGCGATGGTCAGGGCGGCCAGGTCGGTGAAGGCGATCAGGGCCAGCTCGCCCTCGGGGGACCAGGGGCGGACCTTGGCCGAGAACACGGCCACCACCCCGATGGCCATCTGGTTGTAGGGGATGGGGCTGGCCAGGACGGCCCGCAGGCCCCGGTCGACCGCGGCCGGGCTGAACTTGGGCCAGCGCTCCTCGGCGGCCAGGTCGGCCGCGTGGACCAGCTCCTTGTCGTCGAAGGCGTCGATGCAGGGGCCCTCGCCGTGCTCGATCTGGAGCTCCTCGAGGTCGTCGACGCGACCGTCGGAGTCGGCCACGTTGCGCAGGAGCTGGTCGGGGTCGATCAGCATCAGCCCGGCCCCGTCGACGGCGAACAGCTTGTGGGTGGCGTCGACGATCCGGCGCAGGGCGTCGTCGAGGTTCCCGGCGGCGAAGCGCAGGTCGCCGAGTTCGTGCAGCGCCTGGCGGACCTCTCTGGCGGACATGGGCATCGCGGACCACCTCCCGTGAGCGTGCCTACCCGCTCAGTCGGCCGGCTTCACCGATTTCACGAAGCCCTCGCTGATCCCGAGCTGGCGCAGCTCCTGCATGTGGGCCTCGGCCTCGTCCTCGGTCCGGAAGATGCCGCTGTACACCGCCCACCTGGTCCCGAGCTCGTACTGCTCGTTGTCGAGCAGGCCGGCGTCCTTGACCCCCTGGCTCCTGACCAGCCGCAGCCGCTCCTCGGCGCGCCCGCGGGCGTTGAAGCTGCCCAGGACCACGGTGTGGAACTCGTCGGGCAGGGTCGTGGTGGTGGGCGCGACGGTGGTCTCCGGGGGGCCGCTGGCCTGGGCCGTTGGCGGCGAACCCGGGGAGGAGAGGCCGAGGATGGCCCCGGCAACCAGGCCCAGGACGGCGGCGACGGCCGCCATCGCCGGCCCCGGCCGTGGCCAGCGGGTGTCGTACATGACGCCAGACGCTACCCCGGGGCCGACGCCCGGCTCAACTTCAGCCGGCCTCCTCGCCGTCCCCACCGTCGGCCTTGCGCAGCTCGGAGCGGCGGATCTTGCCGGTGAGGGTCTTGGGCAGGTCGTCCACGAACTGGAGCTTGCGCGGGTAGGCGTAGGCCGAGAGGCGCTCGCGGACGTGCCGCTGGAGTTCGCTGACCAGCTCGTCGCTGGGCTCGGAGCCGGGGACCAGCCGGACGAACGCCTTGACGACGTTGCCGCGCTGGGGGTCGGGGCTGGCCACCACCGCCGACTCGGCCACCGCCGGGTGCTCGAGCAGGGTGCTCTCGACCTCGAACGGCCCGATCCGGTAGCCGGCCGAGATGATCACGTCGTCGGCCCGCCCTGAGTACCAGACGTAGCCGTCCTCGTCCTGACGGGCGGTGTCCTTGGTGTGGAACCAGTCGCCTCCGAACACCTCCTTGGAGTCCTCGGGGCGGTTCCAGTAGCCGAGCGGGTAGTGCGGGTTGGAGCGGGCCTTGAGGCAGATCTCGCCCGGCTCGCCCTGGGGGACGGGCTGCTCGTCGGGGTCGAGGATGGCCACCTCCCAGCCGGGCAGGGGCAGGCCCATGGAGCCGGGCCGGACCTCGACCGTCGGGAAGTTGGCGCACAGCGGGTAGCTCTCCGACAGGCCGTAGTAGTCGAGCACCGGGCAGCCGACCGTCCGGCTCCACCAGGCGATCGCCTCGGGGTTGAGCGGCTCCCCGGCCGAGCAGGCCAGCCGGACCCCGAAGTCGAGGGTGGCCGCCTCGGACACGCCCATCATGGCCCGGATCGCGGTCGGGGTGGTGAACACGTTCCCGACCCCGTGGTCGGCGATCAGCCGCAGCGCCTTGCCCGGATCGAACCCGCCCTTGCGCCCGTGGACCAGGGTTTCCACGCCGAAGCGCCAGGGGCCGAGGATGCCGGGCACGATCCCGGCGATCCAGGCCCACTCGCCGGTCGAGTGGAACAGCTCGCCCACCCGGACGTCGTGGCTGAGCTGGAACTCCTCGTGCCCCAGGAGGTACCGGTGGGCGTGCAGGATCCCCTTGGCGAGCCCGGTCGTCCCCGAGGTGTAGTAGAGCTGGGCCGGAGTGTCGGGGTCGGTGGCCGGGGTCTCGAAGCGGTCGGCGGCCGCCCCGGTCAGCTCCTCGAAGCTCTCGCGGCCCTGGCCGCCCACCACCACCAGGTGCTCGACCGACGGGGCCTTGTCGAGCAGGGCGGCCACCCGGTCGCGATGGGCGGCCGAGGTGATCAGCACCTTGGCCTCGGAGTCGTTGAGGCGGTAGACGATCGCGTCGTCGCCGTACAGCACCGACATCGACAGCAGGATCGCCTCGACCTTGTAGGTGGCCAGGAAGCTGGCCGCGATCTCGGGCGAGGCCGGGGCCATCACCGCCACCCGGTCGCCCTTGCCGACCCCCAGCCCCCGCAGGGTGTTGGCCGTCCGGTCGGTCAGGCGGCGCATGTCGCCGAAGCTCCAGCGCTCGTCGCGACCGTCGTCGGACACGAAGTGCATGGCCGGCCGCTCGGGCTCGTGCTTGTCGAGCACGTCGGCGGCCAGGTTGTAGCTGGCCGGGACCTCCCACCGGAAGTCCGAGGTCATCTCCTGGTAGGTTCCGGGGCGAAGGGTGCGGTAGTCGTGCATGATTCCTCCTCGGCCGACGTGCTATTCATGTACCCATGACCTCCCCCGACGGCACAACACCTCCCCGGCGGCCCACCGTGCTGGTGGTCGGCAGCGGCTTCGCCGGCTTCCATTGCATGCGGCGGCTGGAGAAGCTCCTGCCCCCCGACGCCGCCGAGCTGCTGCTGGTCAGCGCCGCCGACTACCTCCTCTACAGCCCCCTGCTACCCAACGTGGCCGCCGGGGTGGTCGAGCCGCGCCACATCGCCGTCGGCCTGCACGCCGCCCTGCGCCGGGCCAGGGTGCTGCTCGGGCACGTGGTCAGCGTCGACATCGGTGGCCGCACGGCGACCCTGCTCCGCCCCGACGGCTCGGCCCAGGAGCTGGCCTGGGACCGGCTGGTGCTCGCCCCCGGCGGGGTCACCCGGACCTTCAAGATCCCCGGGGTGGCCGAGCACGCCCTCGGCCTGAAGACCCTGGCCGAGGCGACCTACCTGCGCGACCACGTGCTCCGGGAACTGGAGAACGCCGACGCCGCCGAGGACCCGGAGCACCGGCGAGCCTGCTGCACCTTCGTGGTCGTCGGGGCCGGCTACTCGGGCACCGAGACGGCGGCCCAGATGCAGCTGGTGACCACCCGGGCGGCCGCCGACTACCCGCGGCTGCGGGCCGAGGAGCTGCGCTGGGTGCTGATCGACCTGGCCCCCCGGGTGCTGCCGGAGCTGGGCGAGCGGCTGGGCGACGACGCCATGGAGGTGCTGCGCCGCCGCGGCGTCGAGGTCCGGCTGGGCACGACCGTGGAGGAGGCGACCAAGGACAAGGTGCGGCTGTCGGACGGCGAGACGATCCCGACCCACACCCTGGTCTGGTGCACCGGCGTCACCCCGAGCCCGCTGATCGAGACCCTCGGGCTGCCGGCCGAGCGCGGCCGGCTGACGGTCACCGCCGACCTCCGGGTCCCCGGGGCCGAGGGCGTGTTCGCCTTCGGCGACGCGGCCGCCGTGCCCGACCTGACCCGGCCCGGCAAGCTCACCGGCCAGACGGCCCAGCATGCCCAGCGCCAGGGCAAGACCGCCGCCCGCAACGTCGCCGCCTCGCTCGGCTTCGGCAAGGCGGTCGACTACCGCCACCGCGACCTCGGGTTCGCGGTCGACCTGGGCGGCTTCGACGCGGTCGCCTCACCCTTCGGGGTCGCCCTCGGCGGGCTGCCCGGCCTGGTCGCGACCCGCGGCTACCACCTGCTGGCCCTGCCCTTGACCGGCAACCGCATCCGGGTCTCGCTGGACTGGCTGCTCGACTGGGCGATGCGTCCCCAGCTGGCCCAGCTCGGCTTCCTCCGCGAGGACGAGATCACCATCGCCGCGGCCGAGCGGACCGGCATCTACGCCGGCCCCGCGGCCGACGAATGGGAGGCCGCGGCCCGCGACGTCCCCACCACCCGGGCCGTGGTCACCGACCAGGGCCTCCCCCGCCCGAGGTCGCGGCAGCCCAGCTAGGCATCCCCGCCCGGGTCGGGGGCGTAGAAGGCGCTGGTCCGCTCGACGACGGCCGCGGCCTCCTCCGCGGTGGCCACGCCGGCCGCCACGAGCGCGGCCCCCCAGGCCGTGCTGCTCCGGACGATGAACCGGCGGACCTCCGGCGACCGCTCCAGCTCGGCGGGGTCGGGGATGGCCTGGCCGGCCAGGTGCATGCCGAGGCCGAACAGGGCCAGGTCCCAGCCGACCCCGACCCCGGCCAGGCCGTCGGGCGTGCCCGGCGTCGAGGCGTGCTCCAGCTCGAGCATCGTCGCCCCGTCCGCCTCCGGGGTCAGCCGCAGCTCGACCTCGTCGGCCGGCTTGTCTCCGTACACCCAGCTGATGGTCAGCAGGCGCGGTGGCTGGCAGCGCAGGATCTCGCCGCCGGCGTTGCCCTCGATCTGGAACGTCCCGCCGACGCGGAGGTCGCCGGAGACGGGCGAGAACCAGCGCTTGAGCCGGTCGGGGTCGGAGCAGGCGTCCCAGACGTCCTCGATCGGCGCGTCGTAGCGTCGGCGCAGGACGACCGAGCGGCCCTCGCCGGTCGGGATTCGCCGGCTGCCGATGGTGCGGTTGATGGCCTCGATCTCGCGGGTGATGTCGTTCATGTGTCCTTCTCCTTCCGGTCGCGCTCCCGCCGGCCGCGGACGAGCTCGGTGGCCAGGGCGTCCAGGTGCTGGGTCCAGAACCCGCGGAAGTGGTCCAGCCAGGCGTCCACCTCCCGCAGGGGCTTGGCGTCCACGGCGTACAGGCGGCGGGCGCCCTCGGCCCGGACAGTCGCGAACCCGTTGTCCCGCAGGACCCGCAGGTGCATCGAGACCGCCGGCTGGGAGATCCCGAACTCCTCCTGGATCACCGCGCTGATCGAGCCGGCGGTCTGCTCCCCGTCGGCGAGCAGCTCCAGGATCCGTCGCCGGACCCGGTCCCCGAGAACGTCGAACGCGTGCATGCGGCCAGGGTCTCACCATGCGCTTATATAAGTCAAGTCTTATATACTACGTCGGTGGTCGGCGGATCGCGGCCGCGGGCGCTATGCTTCCTGGCCACGGCCGGTTTTGCGGTCGTGTCGCGGGCAACGTTGCCCGATCCCTCGGCACCCCCCGTTGGAGGCATGCGCATGACCAGGATCGGCGTGCTCACCGGAGGCGGCGACGTCCCCGGTCTCAACCCCTGCATCAGGACGCTCGTGTACGCCGCCGCCGACCGCGGCTACGAGGTGCTCGGGCTGCGGCGCGGCTGGGCCGGGCTGCTCGACTACAACCTGGACGACGACAAGCCCCAGGACCACTGCGTGCAGCCGCTGACCAAGCGCGACGTGCGCACCATCGACCGCACCGGCGGGACCTTCCTGCACACCAGCCGGACCAACCCCGGCAAGGTCGCGCCCACCGACGTCCCCCCGTTCCTGGCCGGCCAGGGCCAGTTCGAGTCCGAGGGGCCGTTCGACTTCACCAGCCACTGCCTGGCCGTGGTCGAGCGCCTGGGTCTCGACTGGCTGGTCGCGATCGGCGGCGACGACACCCTGTCGTACGCCGAGCGGCTGTCCCGGGAGGGGGTCAAGGTCCTGGCCGTGCCGAAGACGATGGATAACGACGTCTTCGGCACCGACTACTGCATCGGCTTCTCGACCGCGGTCACCCGCAGCGTCCAGTTCATCCACCAGCTCCGGACCTCGACCGGGTCGCACGAGCGCATCGCCGTGGTTGAGCTGTTCGGCCGTAACTGCGGCGAGACGTCGCTGCTGTCGGCCTACCTGGCCGGGGTCGACCGGGCGATCATCTGCGAGGTCCCCTTCGACGTCGAGCTGCTGGCCCACTACCTGCTCGAGGACAAGGCGGCCAACCCCTCGAACTACGCCATGGTCACGGTCTCAGAGGGCGCCCGCATGCTCGAGGGCCAGGTCCTGGAGCGCGGCGAGGCCGACGCCTACGGCCACCGCAAG
>JASLBL010000713.1 GCA_030146615.1 Actinomycetes bacterium | reverse complement strand
CCACCGCCACCCGTGGAGTTCCGTCTTCCTCTCCACGGCCGGAGCGGTCACCCATCTCGTGAACCTCCTGACGGCTCCTGACGGAACCCGGTCAGACGATCCGCATCGCGGTCGGCCTCCTCGGCCCGGTGTTGCTCGGCGTAGCGGTGTTGACGGTTCGGGGTCGATCTACCGGCCGGCCGCAGACCACGATGTGGTGGACCTCATTACTTTGGATGACCAAGGAGGTCGGGTCGGACCCTGACCTCTTGCATGCCATGCCATCCATACCACCTCACGCGGCCCTCCGCCGCCTCGCTCGGCACCACATCAGACCTGCTCAGAGAGGTTGAGGGACGAGGCGCCGTGATGCGACGCGAGGCCACGTGTTGGATCGTTGCTGACCGCTGCTGCCAGTCGGAGGCCCTCAATCTGAGCCAAACTCGCCGTGAACCTTCGAGCGCTCGGCCCGGCGGCGTGCCCTCCAGGGTCGGTGACGCTTGTCGGTTGGGCCTTGGGTACCCTCGGAGCGTGGACCTGCACGCCGTCGGGCGAATGGCCGCTGAGGTCGGAAGGATCTTGGTTGTGGCCAGCGTGGCGCAGGTCGCCCGCCCATTCGCAGGAGACAGACAAAAGCTGACGAGCCACAGCGATCATCGCCAGATCCACCGACTCGTCGCCCTGTTGGCCGCTGGCCTGCTGGTGGCCGCCTGCTCAGGCGGCAGCCGGTCAGAGGTCAGCCCACCCGCCCCGCCCGACAGTGCGGCCACCACCATGGCCACCACCGTCCCACCGGCCCCCAAGGTGCCGACGACTGCCCCACCCAGGTCAGCGCCGGCGACGACCACGGCCGCCGAGCGGCTGGCCGCCCAGCTCACCACGGCCGAGACCGCCATCCGCGACCCGGCCACCCCCGCCGGGAAGCTCCCCGCCCTGGGCCGCGCCCAGCAGCGGGCCTACCGCGCCCTGGTCCGCCACCCCCGGCTGGTCCCCAAGGTCCTGGCCCAGCTCCCACCCACCCTGCGCCGGACGGTGAAGGCCAACGTGGTTGCCGGCAGCGAACTACGCAAGCTGAATAGGCCCGCCGGTCGGCTGCCCCGCTGGCGGATCGTCGCTCCCGCCCCGGCCAGCCAGCTGCTGGCCGCCTACCGAGCGGCCCAGGCCAAGCTGGCCGTGCCCTGGGAGTACCTGGCCGCCATCCACCTGGTCGAGACCAGGACAGGCCGGATCCGCGGGACCAGCTCGGCCGGGGCCCAGGGGCCAATGCAGTTCCTCCCCTCCACCTGGACGCGCTACGGCCGCGGCGGCGACATCCAGGCCACCAACGATGCCATCCTGGCCGCGGCCCGGCTGCTGCGCGCCAACGGCGCCCCCACCGACATGGCCGCCGCCCTGCGGGCGCTTGAGCGCGTCTACCTGGCCGATCCGCACCGGATCCTCCAGGCTGGCGACACGGCCCTCGTCGGCGCGGCACGCGCCATCAACGTGGCCCGCCGCGGCGACGACGGGCCGTGGCGAGTACGCGATCGCCCTGCTGGACCCCTGGCGGACAACCGCTGGAAGGAGCGATGACCGGCAGGCCAAGTGGACCTGGGGCACGCCACGGCCCGACGCTTCGATCAGCCGGGGCCACCTCAAGCCCCACCGTCAGAGCACCAGCGACGCCACACGAGGCGACCGGGTCTGGGTCTCCAGCAGCCCACCGCGGACTCCGGCGTCGATGATGGTCTTCCAAAACGCCTCGATCGCCGCGCTGCGCTGCTGAGATTCCGTGTTCGGTGCCAGCAGCCGCCCGTCGGGCTCATACACTGCGGCCATCGCTGCCGCATCTCCCTGCTCCAGTCCCCGCACGAATGCCGCGTTCGCAGCTTCGATCTCCGCCCGTCCCACAGCAGTCTCCTTCCGTGCCAGGGGAACCGTGATGTCCGGCCCAGATATGGTCTGCTAGGTGCTCTAGCGAAGCTCATGTCTTGACCGCCGCCGGCTGTGGTGCCGGCTCTGACGGATGGGGCATCTCGAAAGGTGTCGGGTCGAGGAAGCGACGCAGTACATTCTCGGTGAGCCGGGAGACGTTGTTGTCGTAGTTGTTATGGAAGAGGCTTCCGGCCCAGGCCATAGAACTGACCGAGAAGACCGCACCCCCGGCAGGCGTCTCGAAGAAGACGATGTCGCCCCGAACCAATTCGTTCTGGGTGCCGTCAGTGCCCAAGAAATTGAACAGAATATCCTCGACCACCAGCAGATAGGTCGCGGTGTGATTCTCCGATGAGGCGAGCAGCAGCGCGTGCGGTGGCGTGCCCAGGGCGCGATCGTAGCGGTCAAGCTCGAGTCCTGCGGCGCCCCCGCCGATCAAGCCGAAGTTACCGATGAGCTCATCATCGCGTATGCCTTCGAAGATGAACTTGGCGCGCTGATTGAAGCTGTCAGGCTTGCGTCGATAATACGACGAGACGTCAAAGCCTTCCGTGGTGAAGCCCGTGCCGACAAGCGCCTGAGGGGCCCGGCGTCCCTGGCGGCGCCACAATCCGCTGTACTCACCGGTGAAGCTCATGTAATATTCGCCGCTCGGGGCCTCCCAGGCGCGGCTTCCACCTTCGGCTCGGCGAATCTCAATGACACCTGGCTTGGAGGGATGGTAGGCGATCCGCCAGTAGAAGCCGTTCCCACCCAGGTACATGAGCCGGCCGCCGCGTTGGGTGTACTCGTATACAGCGTCGCGCATATTCTTGCTGTAGTACTCGGGGTGGGTGCCCGTCACGACGACGCGGTAGGGCTCGAGCCTCGAGACGCCCTCCTGATGGAGGTCCTCGTCGGTAAGGACGTCGAACTGATGCCTCATGCCCTCGAGCCAGTCCAAAATATGGGTATCGGCCGGGAACTGCCACAGCGACGACCCGGTTCCGCCAGGAACGCTTTGCACCTTCGGCCGCAAGTTGAGGATCGGGCGCAGACGCGACGAGTAGTAGACACCGGAACCGTCTGAGTGCACGTCGTAGAGGGAGTGGCCATACTCACGGTGCTCATTCAGGAAGAGATGGTGGGGCTGGAGCGTGTGCACTCGGTTCCACATCAGCTCAGCCACCCACGGGTTCGTCGCGAAATGCTCGTTGGCATAAGCCATGTAACTGGCCGTGGGCATGAGGAAGAGGATGTCAGACGTAGAGGTGCCCCGAGGTGGACGCACGGCGAATGGTACGTACTCCTCGTGTTCGCCAGACCGAAGACGCGCGGCATATACGCCACTCCGCCAGGCTTCCGGGATGGTGAGCTGGAAATCCACCTGCCAGGCCGCATCGTACAAGTCGTCATCGTGGAAGTGGATGGCCCCCCATTGCTCCGGGGCGTGCCGCCAGCACATCTCCTCATCGGTCCAGTTGTAACCGGTTACGGCCCGGGCCGGGAGGTTGACGGCCTCGCCGTGCAGCTGGTTGGCGGACCGATCCGTGAGCCGGTCGGTCTGGATGTCCGCAGAGAAATCCCAGGCGCCGACGACCGAGGCGCCAAGGTGGGCTGAGCGGGGATCCTGCAGCAGCGTCTGCATCTCCGGGCGGGCCAGCGCGCGGTTGGCGAGCCGTGGGCTGTCGATCTTCCCGTTGTAAAGCCCGCCGATCCGCATTTTGCCGTCGATGCTGCCGTCGTAGTGGCCGGCGAAAACCAGTGGCGAGGTGTTACCGCCCGGACCCTCGACGTCCACCGTGGCCTGTGCGACGCCGGCAT
>JASLBL010000712.1 GCA_030146615.1 Actinomycetes bacterium | reverse complement strand
GCCGAGCGCGACCGCCTGGCCGCGACCCTCCAGGCTGGCCGCGAGGGCCTGGCCGCGGCCGCGGCCAGCCGCCGGGAGGCCGCCGCCGCCCTCGACGAGCACCACGCCGTCACCCGGGCCTCCGACGAGGCCAGGGTCGAGGCCCGCCTGCGGGCCGAGGAGCTGGGCAAGCGCATCGTCGAGGAGTTCGCCATCGACCCCGACGAGGCCATGGCCGAGTACCTGCCCGGCGAGGCCAGGCTGGCCGGGCTGGCCGAGACCGACCCGCGCCGCCAGCCCTCGACCGAGCTGCGCCGGGTCGCCACCGCCCTCGACCGCCGCCTGACCCTGCTCGGCCGGGTCAACCCACTCGCCCTCGAGGAGTTCAAGGCCCTGGAGGAGCGCTACACCTTCCTGTCCGGCCAGCTCCAGGACCTCAAGGAGAGCCGCCGGGACCTGCTCAAGGTGGTCCGGGCGGTCGACGAGCGGGTCCGCGAGGTGTTCGGCCAGGCGTTCGAGGACGTCGCCCGCGAGTTCCAGCGCACCTTCGGGCTGCTGTTCCCCGGCGGCGACGGCCGCCTGGTCCTCACCGAGCCCGACGACATCCTGACCAGCGGGGTCGAGGTCGAGGCCCGCCCGCCAGGCAAGAAGGTCCGGCGCCTGTCGCTGCTCTCGGGCGGCGAGCGCAGCCTGGTCGCCCTGGCCTTCTACTTCGCCATCTTCCGGGCCCGGCCCAGCCCCTTCTACGTCCTCGACGAGGTCGAGGCGGCCCTCGACGACGTCAACCTGCACCGCTTCCTCGACCTGCTCGACGACGCCCGCGAGCACGCCCAGCTCCTGGTCGTCAGCCACCAGCGGCGCACCATGGAGGCCGCCGACGCCCTCTACGGCGTTTCCATGCAGGCCGAGGGTGTCAGCAAGGTGGTGAGCCGGCGACTACGCTCTGGCACCCTCGACGGGAACGTCGCCGCCGCCGCAACGAGGTGAGGTAGTGGAAGGGCTGGAGATCGTCCTCGTGGTCGCCGCCACCCTGGTGATCGTGAGCCTGCTGGCCGTCGTGCCCCTGGTCGCCGGGCGCCGCCGGCGCCAGGACGCCGACCGGGCCGGCCAGGTCGTCCTGGACCGTGAGCCGGGGGTCGGCGACGACGCCGGCCAGCCGCCACGGCCCAGCCGCGACGTCGCCGACGTCGACCTGCCCGACGACCGGGGTGTGGCCACCGTGACCCCGCCGGCCGAGGAGGTCATCGCCCCCCGGCGCCGCTTCCGTGAGCGCCTCGGCCGCTCCCGAGCCGCCCTGTCCCAGGGCATGTCCGGGCTGCTGACCAGGGGCGCCGACGACGACGAGGCCTGGGAGGAGCTGGAGGAGGCGCTGCTCGCGGCCGACGTCGGGGTGGCCACCTCGACCGAGCTGGTGGAGCGCCTGCGGACCAGGGCCAGGGCCGAGCGGGCCAGCGGCCCGGCCCTGCGCGAACTGCTCCGCGCCGAGCTCCTGGAGGCGGTCGGCACCCCCGACCGGTCACTCGCCCT
This sequence comes from Actinomycetes bacterium, assembly GCA_030146615.1. GTDB lineage: Bacteria > Actinomycetota > CALGFH01 > CALGFH01 > CALGFH01 > CALGFH01. The sequence continues at coordinate 15,020 of JASLBL010000712.1, read as the reverse complement.
TGACCTGCTCACCGAGCAGCAGCGCCCGGGGATTGTGCTGGTCGTCGGCGTCAACGGCACCGGCAAGACGACCACCGTCGGCAAGCTCGCCCTCGCCCTGGCCGAAGAGGGCAAGCAGCCGGTGCTGGCCGCCGCCGACACCTTCCGGGCCGCCGCCACCGAGCAGCTGACCATCTGGGGCGACCGCGTCGGCGCCCCGGTCGTCCGCCACCAGCAGGGCGCCGACCCGGCCGCCGTCGCCTTCGACGGCCTGGCCTCGGCCAGGGCCCGAGGGGCCGACGTGCTCCTGGTCGACACCGCCGGCCGCCTCCACACCAAGACCAACCTGATGGAGGAGCTGCGAAAGCTCCGCCGCGTCCTGGAGCGCGAGGGCGGCCAGGTCCGCGAGGTCCTGCTGGTCCTGGACGCCACCACCGGCCAGAACGGCCTCGCCCAGGCTCGCCAGTTCACCGAGGCCGTCGGGGTCACCGGGGTCGTCCTCACCAAGCTCGACGGCACCGCCAAGGGCGGCATCGTCATCGCTGTCCAACGCGACCTCGGCATCCCGGTCAAGCTGGTCGGCCTCGGCGAGGGCCCTCACGACCTCGCCCCCTTCGACCCCGACGCCTTCGTCGACGCCCTCCTGTCCGAGGACGGCTCCTAGGCGACCCGGGGCCGCAGCCCGGCGACCACGGTGTCGGTGAGCTCGGCGGCCAGGCGGCCGTCCGGGTCCAGGTCGGGGTCGAAGATGGTCAGCTGCATCCCCACGGCCAGCTCGGAGGCGACGAGGGTCCCGAGCAGGGCGACCAGCTCCGAGTGGGTGAGGCCGCCGGGCTCGGGGGCGTCGACGGCCGGCATGACCTCGGGGTCGAGCACGTCGGTGTCGACGTGGACCCAGAAGCCCTCGACCCCCCGCCCGGCCAGGGTGGCCACGGCGTGGCCGGCGGCCTCGGCCAGGCCCAGGCGGCGCAGCTCAGCCATGTCGAACAGGGTTATCGGGGTGGCCAGGACCTCGTCGGCGATCGGCCCCAGCTCGCGGTGGCCAACGGCGACCACGTCGGCCTCGGCGACCAGGGGGCGGCGACCCTCCAGGTCGGTGAGGGCTCGCGCGCCCCGGCCGGTGACCACGGCCAGGTCCTCGCCGGCGACGCTGCCGACGGGCCCGGCCACCTGCGCGTTGCCGGGGTGGCGGAAGTCGAGGCCACCGTCGATCGAGACCAGCCCGTAGCGGCCGAGCCGGCGCAGGGCGAGCATGGCCCCGAGCAGGATGCTGCAGTCGCCCCCGAGCACCAGCGGGAACGCGCCGTCCCGGAGCAGCTCGACCAGGCGGTCGGCCAGGGCGATGCTGTACCCGGGCAGGGTGGCGCCGTTGCGGACCCCGGTGACCGGGTCCACCTCGGGCGAGTAGGGCGGCGGGTCGACCCGGCCGGCGTCGGCGGCCTGGAGCCGCTCGACCAGCCGGTTGCCGCGCAGCGCCTCGGGCAGCCGCCTGGCCCCCGGGACCCGGCCCGGCGCCGGCGGGCGCAGGCCGAGCACCGAGGGGGCGTCCAGGACGGCGATCACCCTCCCCGGCGCCCTCCGCCCAGGTGGCGGCCGAGGAACTCGGCCGTGATCGACCAGGCCTGGTCGGCCGGGGCCGGCGCGTAGAGGGGGACGTCGCGGTTGGCGAAGGAGTGCTTGGTGCCCGGCCAGGTGTGGACCTCGACCTCGGTGCCGCCGGCCTTCAGCGCGGCGATGAACGCCTCGAAGTACTCGGGAGGGTCGAACTCATCCTCCTCGGCGAGGTGGAGCAGGACCGGGCAGTGGATCTGGGCCGCGTCCTCCGGGTCGAGGGCGGCGTAGTAGATGGCGGCCGCGTCGACGGCGCCGGTGGTCGCCTGGATCAGGGCGAACATCCCGCCCAGGGACCAGCCGAGCACGCCGACCGGCCCGCCACCCGACCGGTCTCGGAGTGTCGTGACGGCCTCGTCCAGCCGCGAGCGCGCCGCCGTCCGGTCCAGTCCCTCGGCCAGCGCCTCGGCCTGCTCCGGGTCGCTGGCGGTGCGGCCGTCGTAGAGGTCCGGGGCCAGGGCCACCAGCCCGGCTGCGGCCAGCTCGTCACAGGCGCCGCGCACGTGCGGCAGCAGCCCGTACCAGTCGTGCACCACCAGCACCCCGCCCCGGGCGGCCCCCGGCCCCGAGGCGCCGGGCGGTTCGGCCAGGTAGGACCCATCGATGTCGGGCATGATCGCTCCTCTGGTCGGGGGTCAGCGTGCCGGCAAGCTACCGTATCGCCATGACATCACTACTTGGACGCCGGGCCCGCCGGCACGTCGAGCTCCAGCCATTCCGCGGCTACGGCACCCCGACCCGGCTGCTGGTCCGCGGGCGGGTGCTGCGCTCGACCGGGCTGGTCCGCTCCCGCCTCGGCGACTCGGTGCTCGACAACCTGCGCAACATGCTCCACCGGTTCGAGAGCGACGAGGTCCCGGGGGCCCTGGTGGCCGTCCGGGCCGCGGTCGGCGACGAGGTCCGGGCGGTGAGCGACCAGGAGGGCTACTTCGAGCTCGTCCTCGACCTGCCCCGGCCGCTCGACGACCCGCGGGTGTGGGAGCCGGTCGAGCTGGAGCTGCTGGAGCCGGCCGCGCCGGGCGGGGTCAGCCACGCCACCGGCCAGGTGCTGGTCCCCCGCGACCCCCAGTTCGCCGTGATCAGCGACCTGGACGACACCGTGCTGCACTCCCATGCCACCAGCCTGTGGCAGATGGCCAAGCTGACCCTGCTCCACAACGCTCACACCCGGCTGCCGTTCGAGGGTGTCGCCGGGTTCTACCAGGCGCTCCAGCGGGGCCGCGACGGCGAGGCCTACAACCCGGTGTTCTACGTCTCCAACAGCCCCTGGAACCTCTACGACCTGCTGGAGGACTTCCTGGACGTGCACGGCATCCCCCGCGGCCCGCTGCTGCTGCGCGACTGGAGCCTGCGCACCCTCAAGGCGGGGGAGGCCCACAAGCTGGCCGCCATCCAGGGCCTCCTGGAGGCCTATCCCGGCCTCCAGGTGGTGCTGGTCGGCGACAGCGGCGAGCGCGACCCGGAGATCTACCGCCAGGTGGTCCTGCGCCACCCGGGCCGCGTCCTGGCCGTCTACGTCCGCGACGTCGCCCCCGAGCGCCACGACGCCGTGCGGGCGATCGCCGCCGAGCTGGCCGGCCACGGGGTCGACCTGGTCTTCTCACCCGACACCGAGGCCGCCCGTGGCCACGCCCTGGACCGGGGCCTGATCGTGGCCGCCGCCCTCCCCGGCGGCCAATGACGGATCTGCTGTGCCATGGCACAGGCGCTCCTGGGGGGCCGTGGTGGGAGCGAGCTCCCCCCACATGGATCAGGGACTGAGCTCGGCCACGCCGGCCAGCAGTCGATCGACGTCCTCCCGGTTGTTGTAGTGCACCAGGCCGGCCCGAACGGCGCTGCCGGCGTCGCGGATGGCCAGGGCGCCGGTCAGCTCCCAGGCGTAGTTGTGGCCGTTCCAGACGTTGACCCCGCGGGCGGCCAGGTGCTGGGCGACCGCGCTGGGGTCGTGGCCGGCCACGGTGAAGTAGGCGGTGGCGGTCCGCCGGGCCGCCTTGCCGTAGGTGGTCACGTGGCCCATCGCCTCCAGGCCGCCCAGCAGCACCCCGAACAGCTCCAGCTCATAGGCCTCGGCGGCGGCCATGGAGGCCAGCACCCGCTGGCGGCGGGTGCTGGCGGCCGCCGGGTCGAGCGAGGCCAGGTGGTCGACGGCGGCAACCACCCCGGCGAAGTCGGCGAACGGCGAGGTGCCCTGCTCGAACCGCTCCGGCACCTGGTCCGAGGACGAGGCCAGCTTGTCCGGGCGGAGCGTCTCGAGCAGGGCCGGGTCGGCGACCACCGCCCCGATGTGCGGGCCGGACCACTTGTAGGCGCTGGTGGCGTAGAAGTCGGCCCCAAGGGCGACCGCGTCCACCGGGCCGTGGGCGGCCGCATGGACCCCGTCGACGTAGGTCAGCGCGCCGGCCGCGTGGGCCGTGGCGCTGATCGCGGCCACCTCAGGGCGGGTGCCGAGCACGTTGCTGGCCGCGCTCACCGCGACCAGCCGGGTCCGCCCGGTGACCAGCCCCTCGTACTGGCCGGCCGGCAGCTCGCCGGTGGCCAGGTCGACCTCGGCCCAGCGGACGACCGCGCCCACCCTGGCCGCGGCCTGGAGCCAGGGCCGGACGTTGGCGTCGTGGTCGAGGCGGGACACCACCACCTCGTCACCGGGGGCCCAGGTGGCGGCCAGGGCGGCGGCCAGCCGGTAGGTCAGGGTGGTCATGTTGGGCCCGAGGACGACCCCGTCCGGCTCCCCGCCGACCAGGTCGGCCACGGCCCGTCGGCACTCGCCGACGATCGCGGCCGACCGCCGGCTGGCCGGGAAGGCCCCGCCCACGTTGCCGATCCCGGCCCGGTAGGCGCCGGCGATCGCCTCGATCACCGTCGCCGGCACCTGCGTCCCGGCGGCCCCGTCCAGGTACGCGAACCCGTCGGCCAGGGCCGGGTACAGCGCCCGGACCCGGCCCACGTCGAAGGTCATCCGGCGTCCCACCCCCCTCTGTGGACAACCAAGCGCCCGCCTCCGGCCCCTCGGCTACCCTCCCGGTTCGGGGGCCCACCGACGGGTCCGCCGGCGGGCTCCTGCGCGCCTGCCGACGGTGACCTCACCACGCGTACGCCTCGGGAGCCGGTCCGCCGGGCCCCGGCCAGATCTCGTCCAGGCGCTCCAGGGCCTTGTCGTCCAGCTTCACCTCGAGGGCCCGCAGCGACTGCTCGAACTGCTCCAGGGTCCGGGGGCCGACGATCGGCCCGGTCACGCCCGGCTGGTGCAGCAGCCAGGCCAGGGCCACGTCCGAGGGCCGCTCACCCAGCTCGTCGCAGAACGCCTCGTACTCCTCGACCTGCGGGCGGTATTGCTCCAGCCGCTTGCGCTGCTGCTCGCCGACGCTGCGGCCCTCCTGCGCCTTGCGCAGGGCCCCACCGAGCAACCCGCCGAACAGCGGGCTCCAGGGGATCACCCCGAGCCCGTAGTCGCGGCAGGCAGGCAGCACCTCGAGCTCGACCGAGCGCTCGGCCAGGTTGTAGAGCGACTGCTCCGAGACCAGGCCGAGCGAGTTGCGGGCCTCGGCGGCCTCATTGGCCTTGGCGATGTGCCAGCCGGCGAAGTTCGACGATCCCACGTACAGCACCTTGCCCTGCTGCACGAGCACGTCCATCGCCTGCCAGATCTCCTCCCAGGGCGTGTCCCGGTCGACGTGGTGCATCTGGTACAGGTCGATGTAGTCGGTCTGCATCCGCCGCAGCGAGCCCTCGCAGGCCCGCCGGATGTTCAGCGCCGACAGCTTGTTCTCGTTGGGCCAGTCACCCATCGACCCGAACACCTTGGTCGCCAGCACGACCTTCTCGCGGCGGCCGCCGCCCTTGGCGAACCAGCGGCCGAGGATGTGCTCGGTGACGCCCTCGCCCTTCTTCCAGCCGTACACGTTGGCCGTGTCGAAGAAGTTGACGCCCTCGTCAAGGGCCCGGTCCATGATCACCCCGGAGTCCTCCTCGGAGGTCTCCGGCCCGAAGTTCATCGTCCCCAGGCACAGCCGGCTGACCAGCAGGCCGGTTCGCCCAAGATGGGTGTGTTCCATCCAGCACCTCCAACGGCGCGGCGGCCTTGGCGGCAGCCGCATATGCTTGATCCATGTTCGATACCCTCTCCGACCGCCTCCAAGACACCTTCGCCCGCCTGCGCGGCCACGGGCGGCTGTCCGAGGCCCAGGTCGACGCCGCCCTCCGCGAGGTCCGACTGGCCCTGCTGGAGGCGGACGTCAACTTCAAGGTGGTGAAGGACTTCATCGCCCGGGTCCGCGAGCGGGCGGTGGGGGAGGAGGTCACCCGCAGCCTCACCCCGGCCCAGCAGGTGGTCAGGATCGTCCACGAGGAGCTGGTCGTCACCCTGGGCGAGCGCAACGTGCCCCTCCAGTGGTCGCCCCGGCCGCCGACGGTGCTGCTGATGGCCGGCCTCCAGGGCTCGGGCAAGACCACCACCGCGGCCAAGCTGGCCCGCTGGCTGGCCGGCAAGGGCCGCAAGCCCCTGCTGGTCGCCGCCGACCTCCAGCGCCCGGCGGCCGTCAAGCAGCTCCAGGTCCTGGGCGAGCAGGCCAAGGTGCCGGTGTTCGCACCCCACCCCGGCGGCCCGGACGCCGACCCGGTGCCGGTCGCCCTCGGCGCCCGCGACGAGGCCGAGCGGACCGGGCGCGACGTGGTGATCGTCGACACCGCCGGGCGGCTGGCCATCGACGCCGAGATGATGGCCCAGGCGGCGGCCATCCGCGAGGCCGTCGGGCCCACCGAGGTCCTGCTGGTCGTCGACGCCATGACCGGCCAGGACGCGGTGGCCACGGCCCAGGCGTTCCAGGAGGGCGTGGACGTCACCGGGTTCGTCCTGACCAAGCTGGACGGCGACGCCCGCGGCGGCGCCGCCCTGTCGATCCGGGCCGTCACCGGCCAGCCGATCAAGTTCGCCGCGACCGGCGAGAAGCTGGCCGACTTCGACGCCTTCCACCCCGACCGGCTGGCCGGCCGGATCCTCGGCATGGGCGACGTGCTCACCCTGATCGAGCGGGCCGAGGAGCAGATCGACCGCGAGCAGGCCGAGAAGATGGAGCGCAAGCTCCGCGAGGCCTCCTTCACCCTCGAGGACTTCCTCGACCAGCTCCAGCAGGTCAAGAAGATGGGCCCGCTCAGCCAGGTCCTTGGCATGCTCCCGGGCATGAGCCAGCAGCTCAAGGGGGTCGAGGTCGACGACCGCGACGTGGCCCGGGTCGAGGCGATCATCCGCTCCATGACCCCGCGCGAGCGCAACAACCCCAAGATCCTCAACGGCTCGCGGCGGGCCCGCATCGCCCGCGGCTCGGGCACCACCACCCAGCAGGTGAACGCCCTGCTCAAGCAGTTCGACGAGGCCCGCCGGATGATGAAGCAGCTGTCGGGCATGTCGCCCAAGACGATGCGCCGGATGGGCCTGCGCTAGACTGCCTCGTCCCGGACGCCACAGCAGGCACCTCGACGGGGAACGGCAGACCCACCGGGAGGGCGGGCCACCCCGAGATCGGAGTAACCCCACCCAATGGCCGTGAAGATCCGCCTGATGCGCATGGGGGCCAAGAAGGCCCCGTTCTACCGGGTCGTCGTCGCCGACTCGCGCAGCCCCCGCGACGGGCGCTTCCTGGAGAACCTCGGCATCTACCACCCCAACAACGAGCCCTCGCGGGTCGAGATCGACACCGAGAAGGCGGCCGCCTGGCTGGCCAAGGGCGCCCAGCCGACCGAGGCGGTGGCCAAGCTGCTCACCATCGCCGGGGTCGAGGGCCTGGCCGAGCGCAAGCAGACCGCCAAGGCGCTGCGGGCCACCCAGGCCCAGGCCAAGGCCGAGCCGCGCAAGGCCGGCAAGGGCAAGAAGTAGGGCCGCATGCGTGACGTCGTCGTCTACCTGGCCAGGGCCCTGGTCGACGACCCCGACCGGGTCACCGTCGAGGAGCTGCCCGGTGGCCGCGCCGTCACCTACGAGGTCCGGACCGCTCCCGAGGACGTCGGCAAGCTGATCGGCCGAGGCGGCAGGACCGTCAAGGCCCTGCGCCGGGTCGTCAAGGCCGTCGCCCCCAAGGGCCAGCGGGTCGAGGTCGAGGTCCTCGCCGAGGGCGAGTAGCCATGCCCGAGCGAGCGGGGCGCCCCTCCGGCGTCCCCAGCACCCCTCCAGCCCGGCTGGTCGTCGGCCGCGTGCTCCGGCCCCACGGGGTGCGGGGGGAGCTGTCGGTGGAGGTCCTCTCCGACGCCCCGGAGCGGTTCGCGCCCGGGGCCGAGCTGGGCGTCGGCGACCCCGACGGCCCGGCCCCGCTGGAGCCCGTCACCGTCCGGGCGGCCCGCCTGCACCAGGGACGGCTGCTGCTCAGCCTGGAGGGGGCGGAGGACCGCGACGCCGCCGACCGGTTCCGCGGGGCCTGGCTGTCGATCCCCGTCGACTCGGCCCGCTCTCTCGACCCGGACGAGTACTGGCCCCACCAGCTGGTCGGCCTGACCGTGGTCGACCGGCAGGGCCGCGAGCGGGGCCGGGTCGCCGACGTCGTCCCCGGCGCCGCCCACGATCTGCTCTCGGTTGAGCTCCCCGGCGGGGCCAGCGCCCTCGTCCCGGCCGTGGCCGCCCTGGTCACGGTCGAGCTGGACGCCGGCCGGGTCCTGGTCGACGCCGTCCCCGGCCTGCTCGGCCCGCCGGCGGGGTCCGGGGAGCCCCAAGGGGGTGCCCCGGTGGGTCGGGAGGGGTAGGCGCCATGCGGGTCGACATCGTCACCATTTTTCCTCGGTTCTTCGACTCCCCCCTGGCCACGGGCCTGCTCGGCAAGGCGGGGGAGCGGGGCCTGGTCGAGGTGCGACTGCACGACCTGCGCGACTGGGCCACCGACCGCCACCGCAGCGTCGACGACGCCCCCTTCGGTGGGGGGGCCGGCATGGTCATGCTCCCCGGTCCCTGGTTCGACGCCCTCGACGAGCTGGAGGCGGAGGGACCGGCCCGGGTCGTGCTGCTCGCCCCCGACGGCCGGCGCCTCGACCACCAGGTCGCCCAGCGGCTGGCCGCCGAGCCCCGGCTGATCCTGTGCTGCGGCCGCTACGAGGGCATCGACGATCGGGTCCGCACCCGCGTCGACGAGGTCCTGTCGATCGGCGACTTCGTGCTCGCCGGCGGGGAGACGGCCGCCCTGGTGGTCCTGGACGCCGTTGCCCGGCTGGTGCCCGGGGTGATGGGCAACGCCGACTCGGCCACCGACGAGTCGTTCGCGGCCGGGCTGCTCGAGTACCCGCAGTACACCCGCCCGGCGGTCTACCGCGGCCTCGAGGTCCCGGCCGTGCTCCGCTCCGGCGACCACGGCGCGGTGGCCCGCTGGCGCCGCGACCAGGCCCTCGACCGCACCCGCCGGCTCCGCCCCGACCTGCTGGAACAGGCCGAGGATGGCCCCGACGGACCCCAGCCCCCCGGCTGAATCTGTTACTCTCGGGGTGAACGCGGGTCGCGCTATGCTGCCCTTTCGCGTTTTTCAGCTTTCAAGGAGTCTCATCCATCATGCAGATCACCGACGTGGTCGAGCGCGCGCAGCTGCGCGACGATCTGCCCGACTTCCGGCCCGGCGACACCGTCAAGGTGCACGTCCGCGTGGTCGAGGGAAGCCGGGAGCGGATCCAGGTCTTCCAGGGCTTCGTCCTGCGCCGCCAGGGCGGCGGCCTGCGGGAGACGTTCACCGTCCGCAAGGTCTCCTTCGGCGTCGGCGTCGAGCGGACCTTCCCGGTCCACTCGCCCAGCATCGCCAAGGTCGAGCTGGTCACCCGGGGCGACGTGCGCCGGGCCAAGCTCTACTACCTGCGCGAGCGGACCGGCCGGGCGGCGAAGATCAAGGAGAAGCGCAGCCCCGCCCGGACGTGAGCCGGGGAGGCCCTTCCTCTTGAGCAAGACCAGCGACGACCGCGGGCAGCTCGGCGACCCCACCGGCCCACCACCGCCACCGCCGGCCGCGGTGGAGCCGCCGCCGTACCACAAGGAGGACGAGAAGCAGCCGGGGCTGCTTGCCGTCCTCCGCGAGACGGTGGTGCTGGTCGCCCTGGCCGTGCTCCTGGCCGTGGTCTTCAAGACGTTCCTGGTCGCGGCCTTCTACATCCCCTCGGGATCGATGGAGCCCACCCTGAACATCTCCGACCGGGTGCTGGTGGAGAAGGTCTCCTACCGCTTCGGCGACATCGAGCACGGCGACGTGGTCGTGTTCGTCCACGAGGACCATGGGCTCGAGCCGGCCGGCCCCAGCAACCCGATCGCCGGCTTCTTCTCCGGCCTCGGCCAGGCCATCGGGGTGGTCCCACCCTCGGACCGCGACTTCATCAAGCGGGTCGTCGGCCTGCCCGGCGACACCATCAACTGCCAGGGCGGCAAGCTGGTCCGCAACGGCCAGCCGGTGGCCGAGGACTATCTCGACCCGGGCACCGAGACGCAGAGCTGCACCCGGACCACCGTCGGCCCCGGCGAGCTGTTCGTGATGGGCGACAACCGCTCCAACTCCCAGGACTCCCGGGCGTTCGGCCCGATCAAGGAGGACGAGGTGGTCGGGCGGGCGTTCGTGCGAATCTGGCCGCTCAACCACACCGGCTGGCTCCGGCGCGACCGCTGACACCAGCCGCCGATAGACTCCTGCCGATGTTCGCAACCGCCACCGCCCTGTTCGAGGACCGACTGCGCGACGCCGGCTTCGGCCGGGTCGCCGGGGTCGACGAGGCGGGCCGCGGCGCCCTCGCCGGGCCGCTGGTCGCCGCCGCCGTGATCCTGCCCAGAGACTGCCCCATCCAGGGGCTGGCCGACTCCAAGCTGCTCACCCCCGAGCGCCGGCGCAGCCTGGCCGCCCAGATCCACGAGCACGCCCTGGCCGTGGCCGTGGTCCGCATCGGTCCCGACACCATCGACCGGGTCGGGCTCCAGCGGGCCAACATCGCCCTGCTGGCCCGGGCCCTGCGCGAGCTGGAGGGCGGCTACGACTACGCCCTGGCCGACGGCTTCCCCCTGCCCCGCATGCCGGCCCCGGTCCTCGGGGTCAAGAAGGGCGACCAGGTCGCCACCTGCGTGGCCGCGGCCAGCATCGTCGCCAAGGTGACCAGGGACAGGATCATGACCGGGGCGGCCCGCCGCTACCGCGGTTACGGGTTCCAGCGTCACAAGGGCTACGGCACCGACGAGCACTGGGCCGCCCTGCGCCGACTGGGCCCCTCGGCTTACCATCGCCACTCCTTCACGGGCGTGGCCGCACCGTGGGCAACCGGTCACCCGGCGGTGACGAACGACCAGCAGGAGGGGGACTGCCGATGATCACGGCGGGCGCACACGAGACCGCTCGTGACGAGGAGGAGCGCCAGTGAGCGCCGAAGACCTCGAGCGCTACGAGGCCGACATGGAGCTGCAGCTCTACCAGGAGTACCGGGACGTGCTCAGCATGTTCCAGTACGTCATCGAGACCGAGCGCCGCTTCTACCTGGCCAACAAGTTCGACCTCCAGATGCGCAACGAGGACGGCGACACCTACTTCGACATCACCCTGCACGACGCCTGGGTGTGGGACATGTACCGGCCAGCCCGCTTCGTCACCAGGGTCCGTGTGGTCACCTTCAAGGACGTCAACATCGAAGAGCTCATCCGCAAGGACGAGATCTAGGTCCTTCCCGGCGGAACGGGGCATGCATGGGGTTCAACGCGACCCGGCGGTACCGGGACAAGAAGACGGTCGACATTGCGCTGCTGGTCGCCGCCATCCTGATCGTCCTGGGCCTGCTGGCCTGGGTGTTCGCCGCCGGCGGTAACTGACCCGCGAGAGCGTGGTAGCGTGCCCGCCTATGGTACGAACCTCTCGGGCCGCCCGCGCCCGGGCTCGGCGGATGCGCAGGCGGCTACTGGTGGGGTGCAGCCTGCTCCTGGTGTTCCTGGTCGTGGCGACCACGGCCGGGTACGGCTACGTGCACTACCGTTTCGGCCAGATCCGCTCGGTGAAGGTCCCTGGGCTGCACAAGTCGAGCAGCGGCCGCCCGTTCAACCTGCTGGTGGTCGGCTCGGACTCCCGCGAGGGCCTGGACGACGCCGACGGCAGCCGCTACGGCGAGGTCGGCGGCCAGCGTAACGACACCACCCTCGTAGTCAGGGTCGAGCCGGCCAGGAAGCGCGTCTCGATGCTGTCCATCCCCCGCGACCTGGTCGTCCCGATCGCCGGCACCGGCGCCGAGAACCGCATCAACGCCGCCTTCACCGAAGGTCCCGGCCAGCTGGTCAGGACCATCGAGCAGAACTTCGGCGTCCCCATCCACCATTACGTGCTGATCGACTTCGACGGCTTCCGGGCCATCGTCGACGCCCTCGGCGGCATCGACGTCCGCTTCCCCTACCCCTCACGCGACACCAAGTCCGGCCTCGACATCCGCGATCCCGGCTGCCGTCGCCTCAACGGCGGCCGGGCCCTCGCCCTGGCCCGCAGCCGCTACTTCTCCTATCAGCTCGACGGCGTCTGGCAGAGCGACCCTCTGGCCGACCTGGGCCGCATCCGCCGCCAGCAGGCCTTCCTCCAGGCCCTGGTCAAGGCCGCCCTCGACAAGGGCCTGACCAACCCGGTCCGGGCCAACGCCTTCGTCGGCTCCCTGGTCCACGAGATCACCAAGGACAGCGCCCTGCGGGTGAGCGACGTCATCCGCACCGGCGCCGCCTTTCGCTCCTTCAGCCCCTCCAAGCTGGCCACCTACACCCTCCCGGTGACCGTCGGCACCGACCACCCCCTCGGCGACGTCCTCCTCCTCAAGCAACCCGACGCCGACACCGTGGTCAGCAACTTCCTCGGCCGCCCCACCCAGGAAGCAGCCCCCAACGCCACCCCTCCCGCCAACACCCAGGTCACCGTCCTCAACGCCCTCGGCACCACCGGCCTGGCCGCCTCCACCGCCACCAAGCTCCGCAACTCCGGCTACCGCATCACCACCGTCGGCAACGCCCCCTCCGCCGACCTGCCCCGCTCCCAGATCTCCTACGCCCCAGGCCAGCTCGCCGACGCCAAGACCCTCGCCACCACCCTCATCGGCGGCGCCCGCCTGATCGAGGATTCGGGCCTCACCGCTCCCAACCTGACGCTTGTGCTGGGTCCGGGGTTCACGGGGATCCGCCCGTTGGCGGCTTCGGACGCTGAGGGTGGGACGAGCGCCAACGGTGCCGCGGGGACCGGTTCCAACGGCACGTCGGGGTCCGGTGAGGGAACCGCAGACGGTGGGTCCGGTCCGAACGTCACGAAGAAGACGAAGGCGAAGAAGGCGGTTCCCGACCTCCGCCCGTACGATCCCCGCCCCTGCTAGCGCGCCCAGCGCTCCGCCTGAACCCGTGCCCCGCTGGTAGCGCCGCCGCGATCCCCGCCCGCACGCTGCGCGAAGCCGCTCCAGCCCTCCGCGCGTACGACCGCGCCACCCGCCGGTACAGACGAGTCGACCTCGCGGGTGCCAAGCCACCCAGCGCAACGAGGTGGGCCGCGTCAGCCGAGCCGGCGTCGCCGGTGCTGGAGCCCTCGCAGCTTCAACACCGGCCGGCTGAGCCTGAGCCGTTGCTGCATCGAGAGGCCGTAGTCACCGCCGCCCAGCACCGACCGCGGGCCGCCCGTCTCCGGGCCGCCCGCCTCCGGGTCTTCGATACCCGGGAACGGGCCGGTCTGGCCGACCCAGTCGCCAAGTGCCGCCGCCAGCAGTCCGCTGAGGCGCGGGACGTCCTGCACCGACATCCGGAAGGTCCCGACGCAGCGGTCGTCCTGCCAGACGCTCAGCACGACCAGGTCCCGCTCCGGATGCCAGGTCACACGCAACCCAGTCCCGCGCTCGTCGAGGAACATATCCCGGCGGGACGACAGTGCTCGCGTGTTCTCCACAGGCCTAGGGTGGTCGCTCTCGAGCCCGTATTCAAGGCCTCCCGCTATCGGCCGGCGCTCGGCCGAGGGCCGGTACTCGCGACCTCCTGGGACCGGCAACGGACTTTTCCACATTCTTGGCAGGCTCGTCCTCTTCGGGCTTCCCGGCGGCTAGGGTGCGCCCATGCCTACCAAGCACCCCGCCGACCGCGGCGAACTGGGGCGGCGCGGCGAAGCGCTCGCCTGCACCCAGCTGACCGCAGCCGGCCTGCGAATCGTCGCCCGCAACTGGCGCTGTCAGACGGGTGAGATCGACGTGGTCGCCGAGGCCCCAGGGCTCCTGGTCTTCTGCGAGGTCAAGACCCGGCGAGGCGACGGCTACGGCACCCCGGCCGCCGCCGTCAACGCCGCCAAGCAGACCCAGCTCCGCCGCCTCGCCGGAGCCTACCTGCGTGCAACCCCGCACCGGCCGTGCCGTGTCCGCTTCGACGTCGTGACCGTGGTCTGGCCCCGCCGTGGCCAGCCCAGGGTCGACCACCTGAAGGGGGTGCTGTGATCATGCTGGCCCGGCTGGCCACGGCCACGCTGGTCGGCCTCACCGCACACCCGGTCGGGGTCGAGGTCGACATCGGCCGAGGCCTGCCCGCGGTGACGGTGGTCGGGCTCGGCGGAACAGCCGTGCTGGAGGCTCGCGACCGGCTCCGGGCGGCGTTCGGCAACACTGGCTACGAGTGGCCGGATCGGCGTATCACCGTCTCCCTGCCACCGGCCGACCTGCCCAAGCAGGGATCGGGGTTCGACCTGCCCATCGCCATCGGCCTGCTGGCAGCGGCCGGATGGGTGTCGCCGACCGCCCTGGAGGGCCTGTGGGCCATCGGCGAGCTCGGGCTCGGCGGGGACGTCCGCGCGGTCAAGGGCGTGCTCCCGGCCGCCATGGCCGCCCGCCGATCGAGCGCCCGGCTCCTGGTCGTCCCCCAGGCCAACCTGGTCGAGGCCGCCCTCGTCCCCGGCCTGCGGGTCGCCGGCGCGGCCTCACTTGGGCAGGTCGGGGAATGGCTGGTCGGGCGGGCCGACCTCGGCCGCCCAGGTCCTCCGCCCGATCCTGCGGTTCCGCCGGTCGAGGACCTGGCCGACATCCGCGGCCAGCAGCAGGCCCGCCGGGCTCTCGAGATCGCCGCCGCGGGCGCCCACAACCTGCTCTTCACCGGCCCTCCCGGAGCCGGCAAGACGATGCTGGCCAGACGCCTCCCCGGTCTGCTGCCGCCGCTCGACCAGGATGAGGCGCTCGAGGTCACCCAGGTATTCTCCGCGGCCGGGCTCCTCGGCCCGGACGCCGGCCTCATCGGAGTCCGGCCGTTCCGCGCCCCCCACCACGCGATTTCGGTCCCCGGCCTGGTCGGCGGCGGCCAGGTCCCACGACCTGGCGAGGTCTCCCTGGCCAACCACGGCGTCCTGTTCCTCGATGAATTGCCCGAGTTCTCCCGAGCTGCCTGTGAGGCGTTGCGTCAACCTCTCGAAGAGGGTGAGGTCACCGTCTCACGGGCCATGACCAGTGTGCGGTTCCCGGCCAGCTTC
>JASLBL010000711.1 GCA_030146615.1 Actinomycetes bacterium | reverse complement strand
CCATCTGGATCGCGGTGGCGGTCGCGGTGGTCGCGCTGGTGCTGGTCATCGTGGTCGTCGTGCTGGTCGGGCGGGCGGTCAGGCGCCGTCCCACGCCGCAGCCGGCCGGCCCCTGGCCCCACGGCTGGGGGGCGCCGGCCTGGGGCCAGGGGCCGGCCGGCTGCGGCGTGGGACGGCGCCTGACCGCCCGCACGACCAGTACGACGACCACGATGATCAACACCAACACGACCAGCGCGACCGCCACCGCGATCCAGATGGCCCGCCGGGCGATGTCGTCCACCGAGCGGTCGAGGCCGGCCGGGCGCGGGCCGAGCTGCTGCTCCAGCAGGGCCCGCGGGTACTCCCGGCTCGGGAGCCCGACCCCGTCCGCGGTCACGACGATCGCGTCGATGCGGAACGGCAGGTTCCGCCAGATGACCGCGGCCGCCCGGTCCTGCTCGGCCCGGGCCTCCAGCGGGTTGGGGTCGGCGTCGTATTCGAGGGTCGCCGTGCCCCCGTCGTACTGGAGATTCGGGTTGCGAATGCCGGCCTCCTCGAGCTCGGTGGCCGTGCGCACCGTCCCGGTGGCCAGATCGCAGCCGGCGAGCAGGGCCGCCGCCACCGCCACCAGCACCAGCGTGCGCCACCGGGCCACCCCGCGCCGGTGCCGGGCCGGTCCGCTCATCGTCATCCCTCCGATTTCTCGTGGTCCTCCCTAGTGCCAATTGATGGCGATGATATGCTCGCCGACGCCGCCGTCCGCACCAGCCGCGCAGGAAGGCCTTCCCCTATGGCTACCATCGAACTCGTCGTCGCCCGGGAGGTCCTGGACTCCCGCGGCAACCCGACCCTTGAGTGCGACGTCCACCTCGACGACGGCGGCTTCGGCCGGGCGATCGTGCCCTCCGGCGCCTCCACCGGGAAGTTCGAGGCCGTCGAGCTGCGCGACGGCGACGACCGCTTCGGCGGCAAGGGCGTGGGCAACGCCGTCCGCAATGTCAACGAGACCCTGGCCAAGGCCATCCTCGAGGAGGCCCCCGACCCGTATGACCAGCGGTCGGTGGACCGGGTCCTGATCGACACCGACGGCACCGACAACAAGTCCAAGCTCGGCGCCAACGCCACCCTCGGGGTGTCGATGGCCGTGGCCCGGGCGGCCGCCGACTCGCTCGGCGTGCCCCTGTACCGGTCCCTTGGCGGCCTCAGTGCCTATGTGCTCCCGGTGCCGATGATGAACGTGCTCAACGGCGGCGCCCACGCCGACAACGACGTCGACTTCCAGGAGTTCATGGTCGTGCCCGTCGGCGCCCCCTCCTTCGCCGAGGCCCTGCGCATGGGCGCCGAGTGCTACCAGGCCCTCAAGGGCGTGCTCAAGGACCGCGGCCTGTCCACCGGCATCGGCGACGAGGGCGGCTTCGCCCCCGACCTGCCCGGCAACGAGGCCGCTCTGGAGCTGCTGGTCGAGGCGATCCGCAAGGCCGGCTTCGAGGCGGGGGCGGAAGTCGCCCTGGCCATGGACCCGGCCTGCACCGAGCTGTACCGGGACGGCCGCTACGAGCTGGCCGGGGAGGGCAGGACCCTGGACTCCGACGGCATGGTCGAGCTGTGGCGCACCCTGGCCGACCGCTACCCGATCGTGTCGGTCGAGGACGGCCTGGCCGAGGACGACTGGGCCGGCTGGGTCGCCCTCACCGAGGCCCTCGACGACAAGCTCCAGCTGGTCGGCGACGACCTGTTCGTGACCAACGTCCAGCGCATCCAGCGGGGCCTCGACGAGGGCGCGGCCAACGCCGTGCTCATCAAGGTCAACCAGATCGGCACCCTGACCGAGACCTTCGACGCCATCGAGCTGGCCCACCGCAGCAACTACGCCACCGTGGTCAGCCACCGCTCGGGCGAGACCGAGGACACCACCATCGCCGACATCGCGGTGGCTGTCAGCTCCGGCCAGATCAAGACCGGGGCGCCGGCCCGTACCGACCGGGTGGCCAAGTACAACCAGCTGCTGCGCATCGAGGAGCAGCTCGGCGACATCGCCCGCTACCCGGGCCGCCAGGCCTTCCCGCGGACCTACCCGTCGAGCGAGGCATGAGCCAGGAGCCGCGGCCACCGCTGGGCCTCACCCCTCGGGGCGCGGTGCTCCTGCTCGCCCTGTTCGCGCTGGCCGCCACGGCGGTGTACCCGCTGCGCCAGTACGTGTCCCAGCAGGACCGGATCGAGCGGCTCCAGGCGAAGCAGGCGGCCCTGGCGGCCGAGAACGCCCGCCTCGAGGCCGAGCGCAAGCGCCTCATGGACCCGGCCTACGTGCAGCAGCTGGCCAAGCGGGACTACCACGTGGTCGCCCCGGGCGAGGAGGCCTGGGTGGTCACCGGCACCCCGCCGACCGGCCCCGCGGCCAAGGCGGCGGAGGCCGCCGAGCCCGATCGGCCCTGGTACAAGCGCGCGTGGCAGGGGCTAACCGGCTGGCTGAGCTGAACTCGGACGAGCTGGTCCAACCACGCCGCTCGTGAAATTGTTGACGCTCCCGGAGGGCCATCCCTACGATGGATGCGTGCCGAGCCAATTCGGCCCGGTTCTTCATCTGAAAGGAGCGCTGGTCGCCAGCATGAGTGCCGAGATCGGGGCGATCGTCCCGGGCACCGTTGTTCGGATCGCACCTTACGGGGCCTTCATCAAGCTCGAGTCGGGCGAGACGGGTCTCGTCCACATCTCCGAGATCGACCGCAACTACGTCCGGTCGGTCGAGGAGCACCTGCGCATCGACGACGCGGTGACGGTCAAGGTCGTCGGTGTCAAGGAGGACGGCAAGATCGACCTGTCGATCAAGCAGGCCGCCTCCGACTGGCAGCCAGAGGCGAGCCGCCCCCGCCGTGCCGCCAAGGACCCCGAGTTCGAGCAGAAGCTCAAGCGGTTCATGCGCTCCAGCGAGGAACGGCTGGTCGACGTCAAGCGCCAGCGCGAGGGCCGGCGCGGGTAATCCGTGCCCCGCACCCCGCCCCGGTCCCCGTCCCGGCCCGACCCCGCCGCCCTTCCCGACCCCCTCCGCCTCCCCTGGCGTGCTCCCAGCGCGCCCGACCCTGACGTGTCGTCCCGGTCCCAGCACGCCCCGGCCGATCCGCGGGCCCAGGCTGACTGGGCGGCCGGGCTGCCCGAGGCGGGCGCGGCCGACCGGCGGCTGATCGAGGCCCAGATCGGCCGGGAGGTCCGCGGGTCGGTGGCCGTGGCCGCCCGCTGCCGCTACGGCCTGCCGGCGGTGGTCCGGACCGCCCCCCTGCTGGAGGACGGCACCCCGTTCCCGACCCTGTACTGGCTGGCCTGCCCGGCGGCCCGGGTGGCCGTCGGTCGCCTGGAGGCGGCCGGCTGGAACGCCACCCTCAGCGAGCGGGTCGCCACCGAGCCCGACCTGGCCGCCGCCCACGCCGCCGCCCACGCCAGCTACCTGGCCCAGCGCGACGCCATCGCCCCCCTCCCCGGCAACCCCGGCGTCGGCGGCCTCCCCGGCCGGGTGAAGTGCCTTCACGCCCTCTACGCCCACCACGCCGCCACCGGCGCCAACCCGGTCGGCCGCATCGTCAGCCAAGCCGTCGACCCCATCGACTGCCCGGGCCCCTGCGTCGACCCGGGCAGCTGATGGCGCGGCTGGCCGCTCTGGATGTGGGGACCAACTCCACCCGGTTGCTGGTGGCCGACGTCGAGGGGGGTGCAGTGGTGGCCGAGCATGTCCGGGAGATGGTGATCACCCGGCTCGGCAAGAGCGTGGACCGCACCGGACGGTTCGACCCGGCGGCGCTGGACCGGACCCTCGAGGTGCTGGCCGGCTACGCCGAGACCTGCCGGCGCCTCGGTGTCGAGCGTCGCCGGCTGGTCGCGACCAGCGCCACCAGGGACGCGGCCGACCGCCAGGTGTTCCGCGACGGCGTCCGCGACCTGCTCGGCGTGGACGCCGAGGTTTTGACCGGCCAGGCCGAGGCGGCCGCCGCCTACCGCGGCGCCACGGCCGGCCTGGCTGACGACCGGCCGACGCTGGTGGTGGACATCGGCGGCGGGTCGACCGAGCTCATCCTCGGCGACGGAGCCACCGCCCGGGCCTCGGTCTCGCTGGACATCGGCTGCGTGCGGCTGTTCGAGCGGCACCTGCACGGCGACCCGCCCGACCCGGCCGAGGTGGCCGCGCTCCGGGCCGACGTCGGCGGGCACCTGGCCGGGGTGGGCGAGGTGCTCGACCCGGCGGCCGCCGAGCGGGTCGTCGGGGTCGCGGGCACGGTCACCACCGTCACCGCGATCGCGTTCGGCCTCGACGCCTACGACCCGCGCCGCATCCACCACCAGACCCTCAACGCGGCCGAGATCGGCGCCGTGGCCGAGAAGCTGGCCGCCATGACCGTCGCCGAGCGGGCGGCCATGCCGGTGATGGCCAAGGGCCGGGAGGACGTGATCGCCGCCGGGGCGCTGCTGCTCGACGAGCTCGTCCGGAGCTTCCGCCTGCCGGCGGTGACGGCCAGCGAGTCCGACATCCTCGACGGCGTCCTGCTCGGGCTGGCGGACAGGCCCGATGGCGGCGCCGCCGCCACCCTGGCCGGCCGCCGCTGAGCCCACGGGGGCTCAGCCCTCCGAGCGCGCTAGCTCCACCGCGTGGGCAACGAACTCGAGCGTCCCGGCCAGGCTCCGGTCGTCGACCCGCTCGTCGGCCCGCCAGCTGAGCGCCCGCTCGACCGTAGCCGCCCACGGCGGCCCGAGGCGCCGGGCCGCCCAGGCTGCCGCCACCGGCTTGGAGACCAGCACCCCGTGCTCCAGCACGTACAGGTCGCGGCACATGGTCAGGACCGCGAACCCCTGGTAGTTCCGGGGCCGCAGCCAGGCCACGTCCGCCTCGCCGCGGGCCCGTTCGGCCCAGTCCCCCAGCATCGAGGCCCGCACCGCGGCCCGGAGCTCGCCGGGGCCAATTGGGTCGATCAGCTCCCGGGGGTCGGGGCCGGTCACGACCAGCCCGTGCTCGCGGGTCACCCAGCGGTCCAGAACCCAGGTCGGCCCGGACCGGCCGAGGCCGAAGTCCCAGTCCGACCCGACCGTCGGGCAGCGGCCACCGGCCGGCTCGAGCCGGCGCAGCACCGACGGCGGCAGGTACACACCCTCCAGCCGGGCCACCCAGCCGCCCTCGGCCTTGAAGCCGGCGTGCAGGGCGCCGAGGCGGTCCAGGGCCGTCCGGTCCAGGGTCCCGGCGGTGGCCACGTGGAAGTCGACGTCGCTGGCCGGCGGGAAGAAGTCGCCCAGGGCCAGCGACCCGTGCAGGTACAGCCCGACCAGCCGGTCGCCGATGGCCTCGCCGACCCCGTCCAGCAGCCGCCGCACGGCCCGGTCGACCTCGGGCCATGGCGTGGGCCAGGCCGGGCCGGCCGGAACGGTCACCGCCGGCGTGGTCCCCCGGAGGATCGGGGGAGCCGGCCCATGGTGAGGCGGAAGGCGCCGATGCGGGCGTCGGCCATGCCGTAGTAGACGTCGGCCTCGCCCTGGCCACGAGGGTCGATGGCGGTGGGGAAGACCACGTTGGGGACGACGCCTTCGCGTTCTTCGGGCAGCTCCGGCTCCAGCAGGGGCTCGGCCGAGCGGGCCAGCACCCGGGTGACGTCCTCGGGGTCGAGCAGCATCGCCCCGGCGGTGTAGCGGACACCCGGCTGGTGCTCGACCCGGCCCGGCTCCAGCGTCCCGGCCACCCCGTGGTGCAGCACCAGCCAGCCCTCCTCGACCCGCAGCGGCGGGGTGCCGCCGCCCACCTTGGCCTCCTCCCAGGGCCGCTCGGGCAGGGCGACCAGCCGGTGGTCGCGCAGGCTGGTCAGGCGGACCGGGTCGGCCAGCACCTCCTTGGCCGGCGCGAACGACACCCAGATGCCGGGCCGCGGGTCGGGCAGGCCGGGCGGCGGCGTCTCACCCTCGGCCGGGTTGGACCACGACAGGTCCCACATCGGCCGGTGCAGCAGCGCGAACGCCGGCTCCCCGTCGGGGCCCGGCACCGGCTCGGGGAACAGCAGCGCGTCCTTGTTCGGGTAGAGGTTGAGGTCGACCCGCAGGCCGGGGTCGAAGGCGAAGCCGACCGGCCCCAGCCGCTCCCAGCGCAGCAGGTCGGTGGAGGTGGCCAGGGCGATGCGCGGCCCCAGCGGCCCCCAGCCGGTGTAGGTCATCACGTGCCGGCCGAGGGCGGCCACGAAGCTGACCCGCGGGTCCTCGACCCCGCCGCCGCCCCGGTGCCGCTCCCACTGCTCCTCCGGCTCCAGGGCGATCCCGAGCCGCTCGACCCCGACCGGCACGCCGTCGTCGAAGCGGACCTTGGCCAGCCCGACCCGCGAGTAGTTGCCCTCGGCGACCAGGCGGGGGAACAGGTACAGCTCCCCGTCGGGGCCTCGGGCGCAGGCCGGGTTGCACACGCCCCAGGCCTCGCGGGGGTCGCCCGGGTCGGGGGCCATGACCACGCCGAGGCGGCGGGCCGTCCAGCCCGCCGCCGCGAACGGGTCCACCGTCATCCCTTGATTCCGGAGCCGAGGTTGCTGGCCTGGAACCGCTTCTGGAAGATCAGGAACAGGACCACCGCCGGGATTGTCAGGACCACCGCGCCGGCCAGGATAGCCCCGAACGGGTTGGCCTGGCGGGCCGCGACGTTGGAGATGAAGTTGGCCAGGGCCACGGCCAGGGGCTGCAGGGCGAGCTGCTTGGTGACCAGGAACGGCCAGAGGAACTCGTTCCAGGGGCCGATGAAGGTGAGGATCACCGCGGTCAGGATGGCCGGCTTGGCCAGCGGGATGGCCACCCGGGTGAGGATCGTGAGCTCGCTGGCCCCGTCCAGGCGGGCCGACTCGAACAGCTCCCTTGGCAGCTGCAGGAAGAACTGGCGGAAGATGAACACCGCGGTGGCGTTGACCGCGAACGGCAGGATCATGCCCAGGTAGGTGTCGCCGAGCAGGTAGCCGCGGACGATCATCACGTACAGGGGGATCATCAGCACCTGGAAGGGCACGATCAGGACCAGCAGCATGGCGTTGAACACCATGCCCTTGCCGCGGAACTCCAGCCTGGCCAGGGCATAGCCGGCCAGGAGGCCGAGCAGGAGGGTGCTGAGCAGCACCCCGCCGGTGAAGATCCCCGAGTTGAGCAGGGTCTTGGGCAGGTTGATGGCCTGGTCGATGTCGCGCAGGTTGTCCAGGGTCAGGTTGGCCGGGTTGGGGAACGCCCCCGACACGTCCGAGTTGGGCTCGCGCTGCAGGGCCCCGATCACCATGTAGTAGAAGGGGAACAGGAACACCACGGCGCCGATGCTGAGGCCGAGCAGCGGCCCCAGGCGGCGACGGGAGCGGCGGGTCGGGGGCGCGATCGCGGTCGCCTGCTCCGCGGCCGCCGGGGCCGGGGAGGCCGGCTGGGGTTGGGTGGCGGTGGCCACGGTCAGCTCCTCTCCAGCAGGTAGCGGTTCACCAGCGAGACGACCATCACGCCGATGGCCAGCAGCACCCCGATGGCGGCCGCATACCCGGCTTTGCCCTGCTCGATGCCGTTGGTGTAGATGAGCAGCACCGGCGACACCGATGCCCCGGCGGGGCCGCCGCGGCCGGTGAGCAGGTAGGGCTCGGTGAAGAAGTTGGCCCCGGTGATGGTGGCCGCGATCACCACCAGGGTGGTGGCCGGCCGCACCCCGGGCACGGTGACCGCGAAGAAGCGGCGCACCGGCCCGGCCCCGTCGACCTCGGCCGCCTCGTACAGCTCCTCGGGGATGTTCTGGAGGGCGGCCAGGTACAGCAGCACGTAGAAGCCGAGCTGCTTCCAGGTGGCGAACAGGGCGATGATCGGCATCGCCCAGAAGCTGTTGACCAGCCAGGACGGGTCGGGGGCGAGCGGCCCCAGGATCGAGTTGACCAGCCCGTTGGAGTTGAACATCCACTGCCAGACCCCGATCACGGCCACGCTGGCGGTCACGTACGGCACGAAGTAGCTCGCCCGGAAGAAGGTCCGGAACGGGATGGCGGCGTTCAGGGCGGTGGCCAGGATCAGGCCGACGAACACGGTCAGGGGCACGTTGATGGCGATGAAGATGACCACGTTGAGCATGGCCCGCCGGAACGCCGGGTCGGCCAGGGCGGTGGTGAAGTTGTCCAGGCCGACGAACGGCCGCTCCACGATCGCCCCCGGGGCGGCGAAGAAATAGTCGTGGAACGACATGTAGACGGCGAAGCCGAGCGGGTAGGCGAAGATCGCGAACAGGAACAGCACATAGGGGGCCACGAACAGGTAGCCGACCGGGTGCCGGCCCAGCAGCCGGCGTGTCAGGGGAGGCCGCGAGGTCGTCGCGGCACTGGCGGCCACGCGCTCAGCTCCCCGCGGCCAGGGTCTTGACCTTCTCGGCGGCCTGGTCGAAGGCCGTCCGCACGTCGCCGCGGCCGAAGATCACGGCCTCGGTGTAGGCGTCGCGGAAGGTCTGCCAGATCTCCACCGAGTTCGGGACGTTGGGGACCTCGACGGTGCGGGCGGCCTGCTCGGCGAACGTGGTGTAGGCCGGGTTGGCCTTGAAGTAGTCGGCGTACAGGCTGGGCAGGTCCTCGCGCATGGGCATCTGGCCGGTGACCTCCAGCAGCTGGCCGTCCTGCTCCTGGCTGGTCGCGAACTTGAGGAACTCCCAGGCGGTGCCCCGGTTCTGGCAGCTGGAGTACATGCCGACCGACTTGGTGTCGGAGAAGGTCTGGATCTGGGCCGGGTCCTTGCCGCTTGAGGTCGGCAGCGGGGCAACGCCCCAGTCGACCTTGTCGCCGTAGACGGCGATGGCCCACGGCCCGACGATCGACATGGCCGCCTTCTGGTCGCCGAAGGCGTCGCCGTTGTACAGCTCCTGCTGGGCCAGGCCGTCGGCGTACAGCTGCTTCCAGAACTCGCCGACGGCCACACCCTCGGGGGTGTTGAACTGGGGCTGGCCGTCGACCACGAGCTGCTTGCCGGTCTCGGCGATGAACAGCGGGTAGAAGTCGAACCAGGACTGGAAGAACTCGCTCGAGGGAGCCGGCCAGATGGCCGCCTGGACGCCGCCCTTGTCGACCACGGTCTTGGCGGTGGCGAGGAACTCCTGGTAGGTGGCCAGCGGCGGCGCGTCGGTGTCCAGGCCGGCCTTGGCGAACACCTTCTTGTTGTAGAAGATCTGCACCGGGTTGGTCTTCCAGGGCAGCTGGTAGAACTTGCCGTCGGGCGACTTGTACTGCTCGGCCCGGCCCCCGACCCGCTCGTTCACGTAGCTGGCGCCGTCCGGGAAGCTGTCCAGGGCGACCAGCCCGCCCTGCTTCTCGAACTGGGGCACGGCCGCCGGGGCGGTGTTGAACACCAGGCAGGGGGTGTTCCCGGCCGTGATCGAGGCGCCGATGACCTCCTCGGAGCTCTTGCCGGCCGGGATCTCCTCGGCCGTCACCTGCTGGTCGGCGTGGGCCTGGTTCCAGGCGGCCACGACCGCCTTGCCCCACTTCACCTCGTCCTGGTTGTTGGAGTACCAGATCTTGATCGGGCCGGTGGCCTGGGTCGCCTGGTCGGCCGACTGGTCGCCGCCGCCGCCGCGGGTGCAGCCGACGAGGGCCAGGCCGAGGGTGGCGACGACCGCGATCCAGAGCCGGATGCGGGAGCTGGGCATCGGGACCTCCTTGAGGAAGGGTCGGCTCACTCCGGTCGGGGCGGGCCGGTGGACGCTCGGAAGACGGGGGTGGCGGGTGGCAGCTCGACGTCGGCGGTGGGCCGGCCCTCGCTGACCGTCAGCAGCACCTCGGCCGCGGCCCGGCCCCACGCCATGGCGTCCTGGCGGACGGTGGTCAGCGGGGGCGCGACGTGGGCGGCCAGGGGCACGTCGTCGAAGCCGGCGACCGACAGGTCGCCAGGGACCTCGAGGCCGAGCCCGATGGCCACGCCCATGCCGGCGATGGCCATGGCGTCGTTGGCGTAGACGACCGCGGTGGGTGGGTCGGGCAGCTCCAGCAGGGCCCGGGTGGCGGCGGCCCCGCCCGGGCCGGTGAAGTCGGCCACCAGCTCGGGGCCGGGGGCCATCCCGGCCGCCTCCAGAGCCTGGCGCCAGGCGGTCCGCCGCGACAGGGAGTGGACGTAGCCCTCGGGGCCGCCGACGAACCCGATCCGCCGGTGCCCGAGACCGAGCAGGTGCCCGACCGTCTCGGCCACGCCCTGGCGGTCGTCCACGGTCACCACCGGGAACGGGCAGGGGCCGGTCGGGCGCCCGACCGCCACCGCGGGCAGGCCGAGCCCGGCCAGCAGGTCGAAGCGGTGGTCGTCGACCAGCATGTCGTTGAGGAACACCCCGTCGACCCGGCCCTGGCCGGCCAGCCGACGGTAGCTGGACGCCTCGGCCTGGTCGTCGTCCCCGACGACCTGGAGGACCAGGGCGCTGCCCCGCTCGGCCAGGACCGACTCGACCCCGGCCAGGAACTGCGGGAAGAACGGGTCGGCCCCGAGCAGCTCCGGCGCCCGCCGCATCACCAGCCCGACCGCGTACGCCCGCGACCGCGACAGCGCCCTGGCCCTGGTGCTCGGCTGCCAGCCCAGGTCGCGAGCCGCGGCCAGGATCCGGTCACGGGTCTGCGGCGCCAGCCCGGGCCGGTCGTTGAGCGCGAACGACACCGCCCCCTTGGACACCCCGGCCCGCCGGGCCACATCCACGATCGTCGGCCCGCGCCCCACAGGCCCGGGCCCTGTGGGCCCGGCCCTGATCCGCCCATGTGGGTGCCGCAATACTCGGTCCTCGCTGGTCCCAGCCCGGTTGTGGTTGGTCTGCCTGGTCCGGCCCTGTGGAAACTGCTCAGCTCCCGCTCTTAAACCGGTTTAGTATAGCAACAGGGGGTCCCCCCGGACGCCCCAACCGCAGCGCGCCTGGAGGTGCCGATGTCGCCAACGCCGCCGATACCGCCGATACCGCCGATACCGCCAGCACCGCTGGTGCCGCTAACACCGCCAAAGCCGTCAGCGCCGCTGGTGCCGCCGACCTCGCGCAAGCGCCGCCGCGTCCTTGTGCTGCTCCTCGCCCTCGTCTCCTCCCTGGTGGTCGCCGTGCCGCCCTCTGGGGCGGCGGCACCGGACCCGCTGACCAACCTGGCGCATCTGGACTTCCTCGGGGACCGGGTGGACCCGCCGGAGCAGGCGGGGCACACCACCTGGCGGATGGAGCAGGAGCCGGAGATCGGGGTGCTGTGGACCTACGCCGAGCCGCAGCCGGACGGCAGCTACCGGCGGGTCGGGGGCGGGACCTATGACCCGGCGACCGACACCTGGGGGCAGGGGGCGTTCAACGCCGACGACATGACCCGGGCGGCGGTGGTGTACCTGCGGCACTGGCGCCAGTTCGGCGACCGGCACAGCCGCGACCGGGCCTACCAGCTGCTCCGGGGCGTGACCTACCTCCAGACGTCGTCGGGCCCGAACGCCGGCAACGTCGTGCTGTGGATGCAGCCGGACGGCACCCTGAACCCGAGCCCGACCCCCACCGAGGAGCCCGACCCCTCCGACTCCGGCCCCTCCTACTGGCTGGCCCGCACCATCTGGGCGCTTGGCGAGGGCTATGCCGCCTTCCGCGGCGCCGACCCGGCCTTCGCCGGGTTCCTGCGCGCGCGGCTGGAGCTGTCCCTCGACGCCCTCGACCGCCAGGTCCTCGACCCGCGGTACGGGACCTTCCAGACGGTCGACGGGCTGCGCCTGCCCGCCTGGCTGATCGTCGACGGGGCCGACGCCTCCTCCGAGGCGGTCTACGGCCTGGCCGCCTACGTGCGCGCCGGCGGGTCGGCCCGGGCCCGCACCGACCTGCGCCGCCTGGCCGACGGGGTGGCCAAGATGCCGCTGGGCGACGTCCGCGACTGGCCGTTCGGGGCCCTGCTGCCCTGGGCGAGGTCGCGCTCGCTGTGGCACGCCTGGGGCGACCAGATGGCCGGCTCCCTGGCCGAGGCCGGGCGCGCGCTGGGGCGGGAGGACTGGGTCCGGGTCGCGGTGGGGGAGACGGGCCGGTTCACCCCGCACCTGCTCGCCCAGGGCGGGCCCGAGAACGGCTGGCTGCCCGCGCCCACCGACCGGGTCCAGATCGCCTACGGGGCCGACGCCACCCTCCAGAACCTGCTCCGCACGGCGGCCGCCGCCCGGCGGCCGGCCTTCGCCGACCTGGCCGGGATTGCCGGGGCCTGGTACTTCGGCAACAACCCGGCCGGGGTGGCCATGTACGACCCGGCCACCGGGCGGACCTTCGACGGCATCAACCCCGACCGGACGGTCAACCGCAACTCGGGCGCCGAGTCGACCATCCACGGCCTGCTGTCGATGCTGGCCCTGGACGCCCACCCGGCCGTGGCGGCCAGGGCCCGGGTCGCCGGACGGCAGGCCCAGGTCACCTGGCAGCTGGTCGAGGCCGAGGCCGGCACCCCGTCCGGCGCGGCCGAGGTCGTCACTCCGGCCGAGGCCTGGACGGGGGAGAGCGCCTGGAGCGGCGGCGCCTATGTGCGCCTGGGCCCCGGCGGGCGGGTCGACGGCACGGTCGATCTCCCGGTCGGCGGCGGCTGGTGGCTGTTCCCGGTCCTGGACCGCCAGCAGGTCCCGGCCGGCGTGGTCGGGACCCGCCACCACCTGGACGGCCGGCCAGCCGGCCGAGTTGACCACGGCGGGGCCGGGGCCCAGGGGGTGACGGCCGTTCCCGGCTTCCTGGACCTGGGCACCGCCGGCCCGGTCGAGGCCGGGGCCGGGCCGGCCAAGCTGGCCGCCGCCTACGCCGGGACCGGTCCCGAGGCCCGCCTGGACGCGGTGCTGGTTCAGCCCGAGGTCGAGTGGCTGGTGCTGGGCGGCAGCGGCGGTGGGCAGGCGGTGGCCCGCAGCTTCGCCCGCCACCGGGAGGTCCGCGTCCTCGACCTGGCCGGCAGCGGCTCGGCCAGCGCCCGCAGCTACGACCGCACCGGCCGCCTGGTCGAGGTCACCACCAGTCCCGGCGGCCGCCTGCGAGTCCCGGTCGCCCCGGGCGGCTTCACCGTGGCCAGCCGCTGACCCCGCGGGAGGGCTCGTCGGCTCCGGCCGCCGACCCGGTACCGTGAGCTGATGCCGAATGGCCGGGCGGGCGCCGCCCTCCGGAGGCTCCCGGAGCGGTTCCGGGGCCAGGTCGTGCTGCCCGGCGACCCGGGCTACGACCGGGCCCGGGCGGTCTGGAACGCCACCGCCGACGCCTACCCGGCGGCCGTGGCCCGCTGCGCCGGGGTCGACGACGTGGTCGCGGCCATCCGTGTCGCCCGGGAGCACGACCTGCTCGTGGCCGTGCGCGGCGGCGGCCACAGCTATCCCGGGTTCTCGACCTGCGACGGCGGCCTGGTCATCGACCTCTCGCCGATGGGCGGGGTCCGGGTCGACCCGGACCGGCGGCTGGCCACGGCCGACGGCGGGGCGCTGCTCGGGGAGCTCGACCGCCGGGCCCAGGCGCATGGGCTGGCCTGCCCGACCGGGCACGTCTCCCACACCGGCGTCGGCGGGCTCACCCTGGGCGGCGGGGTCGGGCGGCTCACCCGCAGGCACGGGCTGACGCTCGACAACCTGGCCGCGGTCGAGCTGGTGACCGCCGACGGCGAGCGGGTCCGGGCGTCGGCCGACAGTGAGCCGGAGCTGTTCTGGGGCCTGCGCGGCGCCGGGGCCAACTTCGGCATCGCGACCTCCTTCGAGCTCCACCTCCACCCGGTCGCGTTGACCGTGATGGCCGGCATCGCCGTCTACCCGATCGAGCGCGCCCGCGAGGTCGCGGCCGCCTTCACCGCCGCCATGGCGGCCGCCCCCGAGGAGGTCACGGCCGGCATGGGCTGGTTCGTGGCCCCGCCCGGCCTGCCGTTCCCGCCGGCGGTCGCCGGCCGTCCGGTGGTGGTGGTCAACGCCACCCACTGCGGCCCCCTGGCCGAGGCCGAGCGCGACCTGGCCCCCTGCGCGCCCTGGGACCGGCCCTCGACACCTTCGCCCCCCGCTCCTACCTGGAGCTCCAGGCCGAGAGCGACGACCACTACCGCTGGGGCAAGCGCTACTACTGGAAGGGCTTGCTCCTGGAGGCCCTGGCCGTCGGCGCCGTCGACCAGATCGGGACCCTGCTGGCCGCCGCCCCGGCCCCGACTGCGGGGTCGGGCTGCTGTCGCTCGGCGGCGCCTTCGGCCGGGTCCCCGAGGACGCCACCGCCTTCAGCGGCCGCGACGCCGCCCTCTGGCTGATCACCGAGGCCGTCTGGCAGGACCCGGCCGAAGACCCGGCCCGGGTCTCCTGGGGCCGCGACGCCATGGCCGCCCTCCGCCCCTTCGCCACCTCGGTCAACTACGTCAACGACCTGGGCCAGCTCGACCAGGACGCCGTCCGGAGCGCCTACGGCCCGGCCAAGTACGACCGCCTGGTCGCCCTCAAACGCACCTGGGACCCGGACAACGTCTTCCGCCGCAACCAGAACATCCGCCCCTGACCCGGGCTCCGGGGCGGCCCGGCCCTACCAGGGCGGGTCGGAGGGCCTGGTGGTGGTGCCGGTGGTGGCGGACTCCTGGGCGGCCAGGGCGGTGGCCAGGCTGGTCCAGGCGTCGGTGGGGGGAACGGTGGGCTGCCCGCCGGTGGCGATGGCGGTGAGGAGGTCGGCCAGGCCGGCGCGGACGCTCTCGCGGTAGGCGCGGGGCTTGGCCGCCTGGCCGCCGAGGGTGGCGCGGAGGTGGAGGTCCCAGTGGCCGGGCTGGCCGCGGCTGGCCAGCTCCAGGGTGATCCGCTCGGCCCCGCTGGGGCGGTAGCCGGGAACGGCCAGGGCGGCCCGCTGGTCGGTGGCCAGGGCCTGGACGACGGCCAGGCCGGCGCCGTCGGTGCGGATGTCCAGCTCCAGCTCGACCGGGGTCCAGCCGTACAGCCGGCCGCCGGCGACCTCGCCCCAGTCGAGGGTGGTCCACTGGGACTCGGCCCGGTCGGGCCGGCCGAAGCTGTGGGCGTAGCTGGCCGTGGCCCCGCCGGGGTGGGCGGCCGCGGCCAGGACGGTGTCGACCCGGCCGTCGGGCCGGGACGCCTCCAGGGCCTGGACCCACTCGGGCTGGGAGCCGAGCAGCCAGGCCCCGGCGTCGAAGAAGTGCACCCCGTGCTCGACCGGGATGCCTCCGCTGATCTCGCGGTCCCAGAACCAGTGGTCGCGTCCCAGGTGCTCGTCGCTGGCCAGGTTCTCCAGGGCGAATCGGCGGGGCGGGCCCAGCAGGGTCTGCTGGAGCCGGGCCACCAGGGCGTACAGGGGGTTGCGGCGAAGCACGTAGTCGACCGTCAGCCGGGGCGCCCCGGTGCCGCGGGCCACGGCCAGCACCTCGGTGGCGTCCTGCAGGCTGGTGGCCAGCGGCTTCTCGCAGAACACGTGCCGGCCGGAGTGGAGCGCGGCCAGGGCGAGGCGGGCGTGGTCGGCCGGCGGGGTGGCGATGGCCACCACCGAGACCCGCTGGTCGGCCAGCAGGCGCTCCGGGTCGCAGGCCTCGGCGCGGTGGAGGGCGGCCAGGGCGTCGGCCCGGGCCCGGTCGCGGTCGGCCACGGCCACCGGCCGCAGCCCGGGCAGCTCGGCCGCCGCCTCCAGGATCACCGTCCCGAACTGGCCGGCGCCGATCAGCCCCAGGCCGAGGTGGCCGGTTGGCGGCTCCGCCGGCCCGGCCGGCCAGCTCGGCCAGGAGGTTCCGGTCAGCTGCGGGGCTCGGCCTTGAGGAGCTTCACCGGCAGCTCACGGCCGGTCGGGGTGACGTAGCTGAAGTCGTCGCCGACCTTGCGGCCCGACACCGCCTGGCCGAGGGCCGACTGGACGCTGAGCACGTCCATGCCCTCGATCGCCTCCTCGCGGCTGCCGAGGAAGTAGGTCTCCTCCTCGCCGGCGATGTCCAGGACCACCACCGTGCCCGGCCCGGCCACTCCGCTGGTCCCGGCCACCTCGCCGACCACGGCCGACCCCAGCAGCGTCTCCAGCTGGCGGATGCGGGCCTCCATCATCCCCTGCTCGTTCTTGGCCGCGTCGTAGTCGGCGTTCTCGCGGATGTCGCCGTGCTCGCGGGCCGTGCCGATGGCCTGGGAGATGCGCTCGCGCCCCTCCGTCTTGAGCTCGTTGAGCTCGCTGGACAGCCGCTCGTAGGCCTCGGGCGTCAGGTAGGTGACGCCGCGCTCACTGGTTGGCTGAGACATGGTTGATGGAACCTCCTTGGCCCTACGAGTTGCCGGCCCTACAGGTTGCCGCGGAGCGCCTGCTCGCGCTCCAGGGCCACGAACAACGCCTTGAAGTTGCCCTCGCCGAAGCCACGGGCTCCGTGCCGCTCGATCAGCTCGAAGAACACTGTCGGCCGATCCTGGGCCATCCTGGAGAAGATCTGGAGCAGATAGCCCTCGTCGTCGCGGTCGGCGAGCACGCCGAGCTCCTCGAGGGTGTCCAGGTCGAGGTCGACGTCGTCGAAGCGGTCGGCCAGCTCGGCGTAGTAGGTGTCGGGCACCCGCATGAACTCGATGCCCCTGGCCCGCAGGGCGCGGACGCTGGCCACGATGTCGCCGGTCTGGATGGCGATGTGCTGCACGCCCGGTCCGCCGTAGAAGTCCAGGTACTCGTCGATCTGGGAGCGTTTCTTGCCCTCGGCCGGCTCGTTGATCGGGAACTTGATGCGGCCCTCGCCGTCCCAGACCACCTTGGACATCAGCGCCGAGTACTCGGTCGAGATGGCCTCGTCGCTGAAGTGGACCAGCTCGGTGAAGCCCATGACCCGCTCGTAGAACTCGACCCACTGGTTCATCTTGCCCAGCTCGACGTTGCCGACCACGTGGTCGATGGCCTCCAGCCCGACCGGGGGCAGCGGGTCGGGCACCGAGGCCCACTCGACGAACCCGGGCAGGAACGGGCCGCTGTAGCCGGAGCGGTCGACCAGCGAGTGGATCGTCTCGCCGTAGGTGGCGATGGCCGCCCGGCGGACGATGCCGTGCTCGTCCTTGTCGTCGCTCGGCTCGAGCACGCCGGTGGCGCCCCGCTCCACGGCGGCCCGGTAGGCGACGGCGGCGTCGGGCACGGCCAGGGCGATGTCGTGGACGCCGTCGCCGTGGCGGGCCACGTGGTCGGCGATCTCGGTCCCAGGTCGCAGGGAGCTGGTCAGGACCAGCCGGATCGACCCCTGCCCGAGCACCCAGGAGGCGCGGTCACGCAGGCCGGTCTCGGGGCCGGCGTAGGCGACCGGGGTGTAGCCGAACCCGGTGCGGTAGAAATGGGCCGCTTGCTTGGCGTTGCCGACCCACAACTCGACATGGTCGATGCCGAGCAGGGCGAGGGGATCCTGTGGTGTCGTCGCGGTCAATGCTCCACCTCCCGCGAGATGGTGAACGCAGCCCAGAATGCGCAAAAGGGCGGGACCAGGTGCCCGCACCGGCGCCCAATCTACCGTCTGGACGCCGCGTACGCTACCGAGTCGGGGTTGGGTTCAGGGGGCTGGGCGATCGGGGTCAGGGGGAGGCGGAGCTCGAAGCGGGCGCCCTGGCCGCCGCGGGCCGGGTCGCAGACGACCAGCTCACCGTCCTGGCCCTCGGCCAGCTGGCGGGCGATGTAGAGCCCGAGGCCGACCCCGCCGGCCCGCCGGGTCGCGCCCGAGTCGAGCTGGGTGAAGCGCTCGAAGATGCGCTCGCGGTCCGCCGGCGGGACCCCGGGGCCGCTGTCCTCGACGGCCAGCACGGCGAGCGGGCCGTAGCGGGTCGCCTCCAGTCGGACCGGGCCGTGGTCGGGCGAGTACTTGGCCGCGTTGTCGAGCAGGTTGCCGAGCACCTGGAGGACGGCCTCGGGGGCGGCCCGGACGGGCAGGACCTCCCGGGCCTCCAGGACCAGCTCGCGTCCCGGGTGGGCGACCCGGGCCGCGGCCAGGGCGTCGCGGGCCAGGGCGGCCGCGTCGACCAGCGGCTGCTCGGCCGGCTCGCGGCCGGTCTGCTCGAACCGGGCCGCCAGCAGCAGCTGCTCGATCAGCTCCTTGAGCCGGGTGCCCTGGCGGATGGCCATGTCCACGAACTCGCGCCGCTCGGCCGGGTCCAGGGCCGCCCCTCGGCGGCTGAGGGTCCCGAGCGTGCCCAGGATCACCGTGAGCGGCGTCTTCAGCTCGTGGGAGACGGTGGCCAGCAGGTCCCGCTTGAGCCGGTCGCTCTCCTGGAGCTGGCGGATCAGGGCCTGCTCGCCCTCGACCAGGCGGGCCTGCTCGGCCGCGCTCGCCTGGGCCCGCTCGGCCGCGGCCTCGGCCAGGGCCCGCTCCCGGTCGGCCTGGATGGCGCCCCGACAGGCCAGGTAGACGGCCACGGTGGGCAGCCCGAGGATCGGGGCCAGGCCGAGGCTGGTCTCGGCGACCACCGTGACCACCGGGGCCATCCCCAGCAGCATGGCCGACACCCAGGCCCGCACGCCCACACCCCGGCGGACCCGGCCGAGGGCCGGGGTGCCCCCGGCCAGCACCAGCACCGCCTCCACGAGCAGGTTGTTGACCACGAAGAAGGCCAGGGCGGCGGCCACGAACGCGGGCAGCGACACCCGGGCCCGGCCGGGGTCGCCGCCGGCCAGCGAGTACACCATCCCGGCGGCGCCGAGGGCGGTGGCCAGCTGCGCCGAGTTGAACAGCACCTTGCGGGCCGGCTTGCCGCCCAGCAGGTCGGCCAGGGCCGAGCAGGCCCCGAGGGCGACCACCCCGGCCGGGGTGCCCCAGCCCAGCACCAGCGCGAAGGCGAACGGCTGCGACATGGTGGTCGAGTCACGGGTCCCGGGCTGGCCCAGCTCCAGCGGCATCAGCTCGGCCGCCAGGACCAGGGCGGCCAGCAGGAGCACGGGCCCGGGATCGCGGCCGGCCACCCGGGCGGCGGCCGGCGCGGCCAGCACCAGCAGGGCGAGCCCGACCGTGGTGACGGTGGTGGTGTAGGCGCTGACCCGCCGCCTGGCGGCCGCCCTGGCCGCCCTCAGCTCCATTTCCGCGGAGCACCCAGCGCGGCCGGTGTGGCGAGCGCCAGGAGCAGCTCGCCCACCTTGGCCAGGCGCTGCACCAGCTTCACGTACGACCCCCTCCCATCGGCCGTCAGTATACCCAAACCCTACGAACCTTCCATTCCTAACGAACACCCTATGTCGATCGACGGCAACCCAACCAGGTTCGCTACCCTTGCACCCGTCCACCGACGAGCAAGGAGCAGCCAGTCCGTGCCCCGAACCCTGCTGGCCGTGCACGCCCACCCCGACGACGAGTCCTCCAAGGGGGCGGCCACCATGGCCCGCTACGCCGACGAGGGCGTGCGGGTGGTGGTCGTGACCTGCACCGGCGGCGAGGCCGGGGAGATCCTCAACCCGGCCATGGACAAGCCGGGGGTGCTGGAGCGGATGCCGGAGCTGCGCCGCCAGGAGCTGGCCAAGGCACTGGAGATCATCGACGTCACCGCCCACCACTGGCTCGGGTACCGCGACTCGGGCATGGCCGACACCGAGACCAACGGCCACCCGGACGCCTTCGCCAACGCCGACCTCGAGGTGGCCACCGGCCGGCTGGTGGCCGTCATCCGGGCCGAGCGGCCCCAGGTGGTGCTGACCTACGACGAGCGGGGCGGCTACCCGCACCCTGACCACATCCGCACCCACGAGGTCTCGGTGGCCGCCTTCGAGGCCGCCGGCGACCCCGATCGGTTCCCCGAGGCCGGGCCGCCCTACCAGCCGCTCAAGCTCTACTACCACGCCACCTTCAGCCGGGAGCGGATGGAGCTGATCCACCAGGGGGCGGTCGAGCGCGGGATCGAGAGCCCGTTCGCCGAGTGGCTGGAGCGCTGGGAGGAGGAGGACGGCTTCCCCGACCCGGTCGTCACCGCCCAGGTCGACGTGGCCGCCTGGCTGGGCCGGCGGCGCGACGCCCTGATCGCCCACGCCACCCAGATCGACCCCAACAGCTTCTGGTTCGCCATCCCGGACGAGGTCGTGGCCGAGATCTATCCCTGGGAGGACTACACCCTGGCCCGGTCGCTGGTGACCGTCCCCGGGCGCGAGACCGACCTGTTCGAGGGAATCGACGCGGAGGGCAACCCCGTCCCCTAGGGGCTATGCTTCCGGGCATGGAGGTGTACGACTCGATCCTCGAGGTGGTCGGCGGCACCCCGCTGGTCCGGCTGTCGCGGCTCGGCCGGGGCCTGGCCCCGACCCTGCTGGCCAAGGTCGAGTACCTGAACCCGGGCGGCTCGGTCAAGGACCGGATCGGGCTGGCCATGATCGAGCGGGCCGAGCAGGCCGGCCGGCTCAAGCCGGGCGGCACCATCGTGGAGCCGACCAGCGGCAACACCGGGGCCGGACTGGCCATCGTGGCGGCCCTCAAGGGCTACCGGTGCGTGTTCGTGATGCCCGACAAGATGAGCCAGGAGAAGATCGCGCTGCTCAGAGGCTACGGGGCCGAGGTCGTGATCGCCCCGACGGCGGTGCCGCCGGACTCGCCGGAGTCCTACTACTCGGTGGCCAACCGGCTCACCGCCGAGATCCCCGGGGCGTTCCAGCCCAACCAGTACGCCAACCCGGCCAACCCCGATTCCCACTACCGGACCACCGGCCCGGAGGTCTGGGACCAGACGGACGGGGAGGTCGACGTGTTCGTGGCCGGGGTCGGCACCGGCGGCACCATCACCGGGGCCGGCCGCTACCTCAAGGAGCGCAAGCCCGGCCTGGTGGTGGTGGGGGCCGACCCCGAGGGCTCGATCTACACCTCCGACGACGTCCACCCCTACCTGCTCGAGGGGGTAGGGGAGGACTTCTGGCCCGAGACCTTCGACCCCTCGGTGGTCGACCGGTACGTGACCGTGCCCGACCGGGACTCGTTCCTGATGACCCGCCGCCTGGCCCGCGAGGAGGGGCTGCTGGTCGGCGGTTCGTGCGGCCTGGCCATGGTCGCCGCCGTCGAGGTGGCCAAGGAGTACGGCCGCGACACCACCATCGTGGTCCTGCTGCCCGACTCGGGCCGCGGCTACCTGTCCAAGATCTACAACGACGACTGGATGCGCGACCACGGCTTCCTGCCCCGCCGCGGCGCCGCCACCGTGGTCGACGTCCTCGGCGGCAAGGCCCACCACGACACCCCGCCCCTGGTCACCGTCGCCTCCCACGAGCGGGTCAAGGAGGCCATCGACCGCCTCCACGCCTACTCGGTCAGCCAGCTCCCGGTCGTCCACGGCGACGACCCGGCCGACCTCTCCAGCGTGGTCGGCTCCGTCCAGGAGGGCACCCTCCTGGAGCGGCTGTTCCGCAAGCCCGAGGTCCTCGACGCCCAGGTCGTCGACGTCATGGACCCCCCGTTCCCCACCATCGAGCAGCACGAGCAGGCCGAGGCCGCCTTCGAGCTCCTCTCCAAGGGCCGCTCCATCGCCGTCCTGGTCACCGACCACGGCCGCGCCGTCGGCGTCATGACCCGCTCCGACCTCCTCGACCACCTGGCGACCAGGAGGGTGCCGTGAGCTTCGAGGGGATGGACTTCGAGACCAGGGCGGTGCACGTCGGGTCCGAGCCCGACCCGGCGACCGGGGCGGTGATCCCGCCGATCTACCAGACCTCGACCTTCGCCCAGGAGGAGGTGGGGCGGCACAAGGGGTACGAGTACGCGCGGACCCAGAACCCGACCCGGGCAAATCTCGAGGCGTGCCTGGCCTCGCTGGAGGGGGCCGACCCCGACGGCCCGGGGGGCGGGATCTGCTTCGCGTCGGGGATGGCGGCCACCACCACGGTGCTCCAGACGCTGGCCCCCGGGGACCACCTGGTGCTGTCGGCGGACGTGTACGGGGGGACCTACCGGGTGGCGGCGAGGCTGTTCGAGGGCTGGGGGCTGCGGCTCAGCGTGGTCGACATGACCAGCCTCGACCAGCTCAAGCAGGCCATCAAGGCCGAGACCCGGCTGGTGTGGGTGGAGACGCCGACCAACCCGCTGCTCGGGGTCGTCGACATTGCCGGGGCGGCCGAGCTGGCCCATGCCGCCGGGGCCCTGTGCGCGGTCGACAACACCTTCGCCACCCCGTTCCTCCAGCGGCCCCTGGAGCTGGGGGCCGACCTGGTCGTGCACTCCTTGACCAAGTACCTGGGCGGCCATTCCGACGTGGTCGGCGGGGCCCTGGTCACGACCGTGCCCGAGCTGTACGAGCGGGCCCGGTTCCTCCAGAACGCGGTCGGGGCCGTGCCGGGGCCGATGGACTGCTGGCTGACCCTGCGCGGGGTCAAGACCCTGGCCTTGCGGATGCGGGCCCACTGCCACAACGCGATGCGGGTGGCCGCCTTCCTGGCCGGCCGGCCCGAGGTGGCCGAGGTCCGCTACCCGGGGCTGTCCGGCGACCCCGGGCACGAGCTGGCGGCCCGGCAGATGGCCGCCTTCGGGGGCATGGTCGCGTTCCGGCCGGCCGGCGGCCTGGAGGCGGCCCGGCGGCTGGTCGCCGCCACCGAGGTCTTCACCCTGGCCGAGAGCCTGGGCGGGGTGGAGAGCCTGATCGAGCTGCCCGGCGAGATGACCCATGCCAGCGTGGCCGGCACCGACGCCGAGGTCCCGGCCGACCTGGTCCGGCTGTCGGTCGGGGTCGAGCACCCCGACGACCTGGTCGCCGACCTGGCCCGGGCGCTCGACCGGGCGTGACTGGGACTGGGGGGTCCGGGGGGCTCATGGAGCGAAGCGGTAGCCGCCCTGGGGATGGCCGCCGGCCTCCGGTCACGGTCCGGCCGGCCACCCTTGCCGACGTCGACGCCGTGGTCGCCCTGCTGGTCGAGGTGGCCGGCGAGGGCCGCTGGATTGCCACCGAGGCCCCGGTCGACGTCGAGCAGCGCCGCCGCCGCATGGTCGAGGACGTCGAGCGCGAGGACGCGATCGTGCTCGTCGCCGAGACCGGCGGCCAGGTGGTGGGTGAGCTCGGCCTCCACCTGGCCCGCTACGGCGTGGCCGACCTGGGCATGGCCGTCGCCCCCGGCTGGCGGGGCCGCGGGATCGGCTCGGCCCTCCTGGCCGAGGCCATCGACCGGGCCGGCAAGGCCGGCGCCCACAAGATCGCCCTCCAGGTCTGGCCCCACAACACCGCCGCCATCGCCCTCTACGAGCGGTTCGGCTTCCAGTGCGAGGGCTACCTGACCAGGCACTACCGGCGCCGCTCGGGCGAGCTGTGGGACGCGGTCGTCATGGGCCTGCGACTGGACTGACACCGCGGGTAGGCTGACCGCCTCATGGAGCCCAAGCCGCCGACCAAGCCGACCCTCGACGGGCTCGAGCGCAAGTGGGCCGACCGGTGGGCGCGCAGCGGCGTCTACCGCTTCGACCGCACCCGCCCCCGGGTCGAGGTGTTCTCGATCGACACCCCGCCCCCCACCGTCAGCGGCTCGCTGCACCTGGGCCACGCCTTCTCCTACACCCAGACCGACGTGATCGCCCGGTTCCAGCGTATGCGCGGCCGGGCGGTCTTCTACCCGATGGGCTGGGACGACAACGGCCTGCCGACCGAGCGCCGGGTCCAGCAGCATTTCGGGGTCCGCTGTGACCCGTCGCTGCCCTACAAGCCGGCCTTCGAGCCCCCCGAGTGGCCGTCCCGGCAGCCGATCGCCGTCTCCCGGCCCAACTTCGTCGAGCTCTGCAGCCAGCTCACCATGGAGGACGAGCAGGCCTTCGAGGCGGTGTTCCGGCGCCTCGGGCTGTCGGTCGACTGGTCGCTGACCTATGCCACGGTCGGCGAGCAGGCCCGGCGGGCCTCCCAGCGGGCGTTCCTGCGCCTGCTGGCC
The DNA here is from genome assembly GCA_030146615.1 of Actinomycetes bacterium. Lineage (GTDB taxonomy): Bacteria > Actinomycetota > CALGFH01 > CALGFH01 > CALGFH01 > CALGFH01. The sequence goes on along the minus strand of JASLBL010000711.1, from coordinate 9,275 downwards.
AAGGGCCTGGCCTACCAGGCCGACGCCCCGACCCTGTGGGAGGTCGACTTCCACACCGCCGTCGCCCAGGCCGAGCTCGAGGACCGCGAGGTCCAGGGCATGTCCTACCGGCTGCGGTTCAGCGACAGCGTGGAGGTCGACACCACCCGGCCCGAGCTCCTGGCAGCCTGCGTGGCCTTGGTCGTCCACCCCGACGACGGGCGCTTCGCCGGCCTCCAGGGCACGACCGTGCGGACCCCGCTGTTCGGGGCCGAGGTGCCGGTGCTTGCCCACAAGCTGGCCGACCCCAGCAAGGGGACCGGCATCGCCATGCTCTGCACCTTCGGCGACCCGACCGACCTGGTGTGGTGGCGCGAGCTGGGCCTGCCCATGCGGCCGGTGCTCGACCCGGACGGCACCATCCGGCCGGTCGCCTGGGGCTCGCCCGGGTTCGCCTGCGCCGACCCGGCGACCGCCCAGCGGGCCCACGACCAGCTGGCCGGCCTGCCCGTCGGCCGCGCCCGGGAGCGGGCCGCGGCCATGCTCCGCCAGGCCGGCGCCCTGGCCGCGCCCCCGGCCCGCATCACCCAGACGGTCAAGTTCTACGAGCACGGCAGCCAGCCGGTGGAGATCCTGACCAGCCGCCAGTGGTTCGTCCGCACCGTCAGCCTCAAGGACGCCCTGCTGGCCAGGGGGAGCGAGCTGTCCTGGCATCCGGAGTGGATGCGCAGCCGGTTCCAGAACTGGGTCGACGGGCTCTCGGCCGACTGGTGCATCAGCCGCCAGCGCTTCTTCGGGGTGCCGTTCCCGCTCTGGTACCCGGTCACCGAGGACGGCGAGGTTGACCACGACCACCCACTGGTGCCCGAGGAGGCCCGGCTGCCGGTCGACCCGTCGACCGACGTGCCCACCGGCTACCTCCAGGGCGACCGGGGCCGGCCCGGCGGGTTCGTCGGCGCCCCCGGGGTGATGGACACGTGGGCGACCTCGGCCATCACCCCCGAGATCGCCGGCGGCTGGGAGGACGACCCCGACCTGTTCGCCCGGGTGTTCCCCATGGACCTGCGGCCCCAGGGCCACGACATCATCCGCACCTGGCTGTTCTACTCGCTGGCCCGGGCGCACGTGGAGCACGGCACCGTCCCGTGGGCGCACGCGGTCATCGCCGGCTGGGTGGTCGACCCCAACCGGCGCAAGCTGGCCAAGTCCCGGGGGGACGCGCTCACCCCCGGCGACGCCCTGGAGCGCTTCGGGGCCGACGCGCTGCGCCACTGGGCGGCCGGCAAGCGGGCCGGGGTCGACACCACCCTGGACGAGGGACAGCTGCGGGTCGGCCGCCGCCTGGCCACCAAGCTGCTGCACGCCTCCCGGTTCGTGCTCGCCCTCGACGGGCGGGCGGCCGGCGAGGCCACCGAGGCCCTGGACCGGGCCATGCTGGCCGGCCTGGCCGAGGTGGTCGACGAGGCCACCCCCGCCTTCGAGGCCTACGAGCCGGCCCAGGCCCTGGAGGCGAGCGAGGCCTTCTTCTGGACCTTCTGCGACCAGTACCTGGAGCTGGTCAAGGGCCGGGCCTACGGCGAGGACGGCCCGGCCGGCCAGGCCTCGGCGGTCGGCGCCCTGCGGCTGGCCCTCGACACCCTGGTCCGCCTGTTCGCGCCCGTGCTGCCGTTCGTCACCGAGGAGGTCTGGTCGTGGTGGCGCGACGGCTCGGTCCACCGCAGCCCCTGGCCCGAGGGCGGCCCGCTGCGGGCCGCCACCGGGGTGGAACGGCCGAGCCCCCTCGCCCTGGAGGCCGCCACCGCCGTCCTGGCCGAGGTCCGGCGGGCCAAGACCGCCGCCGGCCGGTCGCTGCGCACCCCGGTCCGCCGGGTCGAGGTCGCCGACCGCCCCGAGCGCCTCGAGGTCCTGGCCGAGGTCGCCGGCGACCTCCGCCGCGCCGGCGCGATCGCCGACCTCGTGATCGCCGGCCCCGCCGACGGTCCGTCGGTGCGGGTCGAGCTCGGCGGCTGACCGGGCCGCTCAGTCTTCGTCGGGCCGGCGGGGGCGACCTCGCAGGCGCTTGGTGGCCGACCGGCGGCGCTTGTCCTCGACCCGGCGGGCGGCCGCGGCCCGGGAGGGGCGGGTCGGGCGGCGGGCCTTCGGGGTGGCCAGGGCGGCCGTCAGCAGCTCGGCGAACCGCTCGATGGCGGCCCGGCGGTTGGCCAGCTGGCTCCGCCGGGCCTGGGCGACCACCCGGAGCACGCCGTTGGAGTCGACCCGCGGTCCCAGCCGGCGCAGGGCCAGCTCCTTGGCCTCCTCGGGCAGCGACGGCGACGCGGCCAGGTCGAAGCGGAGCTCGACCCGCGAGTCGGTGGTGTTCACCCCCTGGCCGCCCGGCCTCGAGGCCCGGCTGGCCCGGAACTCGAGCTCGGCCACGGGGATGGCGACCTCGGGGGTGATGCGGATCGCCTCGCTCAAATTTCCCTCGAATCCCCAGAACCGCTGAATCGTCCCTCGACGACCGTCTCCGCAGACGGTGCAAACAGAGCTTCCACCTCCGCCGACTCCCCAATCTCGCAAGGCACCACCGGTCCCAAACGCCTGTGAAGATCCCGATCACGGGGGAGGAGCAGATGCGCGCTCGGTTGCTCGCGGTCATGGTGACCGCACTGGTCCTGGCGCTGGCGGCACCGGCCATGGCCGACCCGCGGGCGGACGCCCGCGACCGCCGGAAGGCGATGCAGCCCAGCGGCGGGGATCGCGTCGCCATCATCGCTAACGGCGAGACCAGGGAGAACCTGGAGCAGGTCGTCGTCAACCACTTCGGCAACCCCGACCAGGGGCAGGTCCTCATCCAGACCTGGGTCGAGCCCGACTGGACCGACTTCGAGGCGGTCGACATCCAGGGGGCCGTCCAGGCGGTCAAGATCCGCCGGGCCGGCGCCGGGTTCGCCAAGCGGATCGCCATCCGGGTCGAGCTCTACGGCGACCTGCAGCTGCACGCCAACTCCTCGACGGTCAACACCGGCGACGTCAACGGCACCGCCTATGTGCAGACGCCCGAGGCCGGCGACCTGACCACCGAGGGACGGCCCTGCCTGTGGTACTCGGTCGGGTACTACACGATCCGCTGGGACGACGACACCCTGACCTCGGGCCGGTTCCTGGTCGCCCAGGGCGACTGGCTCAACCCGATCTGCCTGGTCACCCCGGCCTCCGACCTGCGGGCCGGCTAGCGTCACTCCTTGTGCCGGGCCCAGGCCGGCGTCGGGCCCTCGGACAGGTAGTTGGCGGTGTTGACGAGGGCGACGTGGGAGAACGCCTGGGGGAAGTTGCCGAGCTGGCGGCCCGATGAGGGGTCGAACTCCTCGGCCAGCAGGCCCACGTCGTTGCGGAGGGTGAGGAGGCGCTCGAAGATGGCCAGCGCCTCCTCACGCCGGCCCATCAGGGCCAGGTTGTCGGCCAGCCAGAACGTGCAGGCCAGGAACGTCGCCTCGCCGGGGGGCAGGCCGTCCACCGACTGCGACCCCTCGGGCGGGTAGCGGTGGACCAGGCCGTCGACGGTCAGCTCGCGCTGGATGGCGGCCACCGTGCCCTTGACCCGGGGGTCGTCGGCGGGCAGGAACCCGACCAGCGGGATCATGAGCAGGCTGGCGTCCAGGTGGTCGGCCCCGTAGAACTGCACGAAGGTGTCGCGCTCGGCGTCGTAGCCCTCGCGGCAGACCTCGTCGTGGAGCTCGCGCCGGACTGCCCGCCACCGGTCCACCGGGCCGTCGTGGCCCATCAGCTCGACCGCCTTGATGGCCCGGTCGAGGGCGACCCAGGCCATCACCTTGGAGTGGGTGAAGTGCCGCCTTGGGCCGCGGATCTCCCAGATGCCCTCGTCCGGCTCGCGCCACTTCGACTCCAGGAACTCGAGCAGGGCCAGCTGGAGGTCCCAGGCCGCCTCGTCGCTCTCCAGGCCGATGTGGCGGCCCAGGTGCAGGGTGTCCATGACCTCGCCGTAGACGTCGAGCTGGAACTGGTGCACGGCCGCGTTGCCGATCCGCACCGGCCGTGACTGCTCGTAGCCCTTCAGCCAGGGGAGCTCCTGCTCGGTGATGCGCCGCTCGCCGCCCACCCCGTAGAGGATCTGCATCTGCCGGGGCTGGCCGGCCACGGCCCGCAGCAGCCATTCCCGCCACGCCCTCGCCTCGTCGGCCAGCCCGGCCAGCATCAGAGCCGAGAGGGTGAAGGTGGCGTCCCGCAGCCAGCAGTAGCGGTAGTCCCAGTTGCGGACCCCGCCGAGCTGCTCGGGCAGGGAGGTGGTCGGGGCGGCCACGATCCCGCCGGTGGGGGCGTAGGTCAGCGCCTTGAGGGTGAGCAGGGAGCGGATCACCGCGTCCTGCCAGTCGCCGGCGTAGTCGACGTGGCTGGCCCACTGGCCCCACCAGGCCTCGGCGTCGCCGAGGGCCCGGATGGGGTTGATCCGGCGCGGGGCCGGCCGGTGGGAGGCGTGCCAGGTCAGCATGAACGGGACCCGCTGGCCCTCGGTCACGGTGAAGTCGGCCAGGGTGCTCCAGTTCTCCCCCCGGACCGGCACCGGGGTCCGCAGCCAGACCGAGTCGGGCCCGGCGATCGCGTGCAGCGCCCCGTCGATGTGACGGACCCAGGGCACGATCGAGCCGTAGTCGAAGCGGATCGTCAGCTCCATCCGCATCGGCACCCGGCCCCTGATCCCTTCGACGACCCTGGCCACGTCCGGGTCCCACTGGCGCGGGGGCATGCAGTCGACGACCCTGACGATCCCGTCCTCGGTCCGGTACTCGGTCTCCAGCACCATGGTGTCGCCCTGGTAGCGGCGCCGGACCTCCCGGACCGGCCCGGCCGGGGTGAGCAGCCAGCGGCCGTTGGAGCGGTCGCCGAGCAGGGCCGCGAAGCAGGCCGGGGAGTCGAAGCGTGGCAGGCACAGCCAGTCGATCGACCCCTGCCGGCTCACCAGCCCGGCCGTGTGGGTGTCGCCGATCAGGGCGTAGTCCTCGATGGGCGCGGCCATGGGTCAGCCGGGGAGGTTGACGCCGCGAATGGTCTCCCTTGCCACCTCGTCCAGGCGGCGGCGGGTGGCCCTGGCGTGGCCCCGCAGGAGGTCGAAGGCGGCCTGCTGGTCGATGCCCCGGCGCTGCATGATGACGCCCTTGGCCTGCTCGATCAGGCTGCGGTGGTCGAGGGCCTGCTGGAGCTGGCGGGCCGCCTTGCCGCTGACGTGGGCGCGCACGGCCGTCTTGAGCAGGGAGGCGATCACCCGGGTGTAGGCCTGGATGGCGGCGATGTCGGCCTCGTCCCAGGTGTGGGGCTGGGCGGCGTAGACGTTGAGGGTGCCCACCGGGCCCTCGCGCAGGTCGACCGGCACGCCGAGGACGGCGTGGACGCCGTGCCCGGCGGCCAGCGGGCCGACCGACGGCCAGCGCGGGTCGGCTCCCATGTCCCCGGCCAGGACCGGGGCGTCGTCGAGGAAGGCGTCGACGCACGGTCCCTCGCCGAACTGCTCCTGGAGGGACTCCAGCATCCGTCCCGGCTCGTCGGAGGCGGTCACGTACCGGAGCGACCCGTCCTCGCTAAGCAGCATCAGCCCGGCCCCGTCGACCGCGAACACGTCGTCGGTCTCGGAGACGGCCAGCTCAAGGGCGGCGTCCAGCCCGGTGTCGACCGGGTCGACACCTTCCAGGCGGGCCACGCTCTTGGCCAGGGCGTCAGGATCGATGCTCATCGCGGCCTAATCATAGTTGCGGCCTCAAGGGCGCCCGAATCAGGCGCCCTTGAGGCACAGGAGGGCGGGGTCTCGGCCCTCCCGGGGAGGCGTTGCCAGCCGGGACACTTCCAAACCGCCCGGTGGCCCGGGCCCGCTAGCCCTCGACCAGCTGGCCGCGCATGCGCTCGATCGCCCGGCGCAGCAGGCGCGACACGTGCATCTGGGAGATCTCCATGCGGGCGGCGATCTCGTCCTGGGTCAGCTCCTCGACGTACCGCAGGAGCACGATCCGGCGCTCCCGCTCCGGCAGCCGCCCGACCAGCTGGGGCAGGACCAGCAGGTCCTCCAGCTCCTCGCGGTGGCGCCGGTCGACCACGAAGTCGCCGAGCACCGCGTCGCCGTCCTCGCCGGCCGGCTGGTCGAGGGACGGCGCCGAGCGGGTCTGGGCGACCTCGATCGCCTCCATGACCTCCTCCATGCTGGCCCCCAGGTGCTCGGCCAGCTCGGGGACGGTGGGGGAGTGGCCGAGCTGCTGGGGCAGCTCGTCGATGGCCCGGCACAGCCGCAGGGCCAGGTCCTTGGTCCCCCGGGGCACCCGCAGACGCCAGCTGGCGTCGCGCAGGTGACGCTTGAGCTCGCCGACCACGGTGGCCACGGCATAGGGGATGAACGGGTTGGCGCGCTCCGGCTGGTAGCGGTCGACCGCCTTCACCAGCCCGAGCCGGGCGACCTGGCGCAGGTCCTCCAGGGGCACGGCCCGGTTGCTCCGGTAGCGCTCGGCCAGCCGGTCGGCCAGGCCGAGGTAGGCCAGGATGATGCGCTCGCGCAGGGCCGGGTCACGGCTCTGGGCGAAGTCGCGGAACCACTGCTCGACACGCTGGACGGCGACCTCGTCCTCCGGGCGGACCTCGAGCGTCTCAGGGGACGCTCCGGGAGCCGGGGGATCGATCGGGTCGACGCCGAAGTCGACTACCGCGGACGACATGGCGACCTCCACGAGGTGCAGTCGGCCCGCGGGGACAGGGCGGGACCTGTCGGTGCTCCTGCCAACCCTAGCATGTCCCTGCCCACAGGGAGATAAACCCGATCTCCGGGTGTGTTCGTACATTTCGACCGGATCAGCTGGCCGACCACCAGGCCCACCGGCGCGGGGTCACGGCCACCACCGGGCCGGGCGGGCGGTCGCGCCGGTAGGGGGGATAGCGCCTGGCCAGGGCGTCGAGGGCGGCCTCGGCGGCGGCGCCCTCGAGGGTGGCCGCCGTGCCCTGGAGCTCGACCCACCACAAGGCCGTCCAGTCGTCCTCGTAGTGGTCCACCAGCATGGCCACCCGCGGGTCGGCGGCCAGGTCGCGCTCGCGCCGCAGTGGGCCGGGCCGCTTGGGCTTGACCCGGTCCACCGCCCACACCGCGGTCCCGTCGTGCCAGGCGAAGGTCACCGGGACCAGCCGCGGCCCCACGGCCGAGAGGGTGGCCAGCCTGGCCACCCTCTGCGCCGCGAACCGCTCCAGCACCGCCGCCGGCGGCCCCTCGGGCCCGGCCCGTCCGCTGGTCGGGTCCGTCATGCCCTGGCCAGGTAGCGGTCGAGCCGGCCGAAGGACTCGGCGGCCCCGCTCTCCATGCCGGACTGGAGCATCCCGTCGCGGTCGGCGACCGACTGGAACACCGAGGTGTCGGTCATCAGCGTCTTGCCGTCCTGGTCCTCCAGCACGACGGTCTCGAGCAGCACGTGGCCGGGCATGCCCTCGTACTCGAAGGTGTAGACAATCCGCTCGGGGGCCTGGAGGTCGTGGTACACGCCGTGGAACCCGTCCTCGTTGCCCTGGCCGTCGTGCTCGACGAAGCGCCAGCGGCCGCCGGGGCGGGCCTCCAGCTGGTCGACGACCGTCTCGGTGCTCTCCAGGCCCCACCACTGCCGGACCGCCTCCGGGTCGGTGAAGGCCTTGAACACCAGGTCGCGGGGGGCGTCGAAGCTGCGGGTGATGACGATCTCCTGGGTGCCGGGGTCGGCGACGACCTTCATGTCACTCATGAATCTGCTCCTCTCAGCTGTTGCGGTCGAACGCTGCCGGTCAGGTGGCCTGCTGGTCGTCCGGCTCCTCCTTCCTCTGCGCCTCACGCAGGTAGTCGTCCAGGCGGTCGTAGCGCCGCTCGCTCTGCTCCCAGAACCGGCGGTATCCCTCCACCCAGTCGGCCACCTCCTTGAGCGGATCGGCCTCCAGCCGGCAAGGCCGCCACTGCGCCTCCCGCCCCCGCGTGATCAGCCCGGCCCGCTCCAGCACCTTCAGATGCTTGGACACCGCGGGAAGGCTCATCTCGAACGGCTCGGCCAGCTCCGTCACCGACGCCGCCCCCGCCATCAGCCGAGCCAGGATGGCGCGGCGGGTCGGGTCGGCCAGGGCCGCGAAGGTGTCGCCCAGTCGATCCGCTCGCATCGTGCTTAACCCTTAGGTTAATTAACTCGTTGGCAAAGTAGAGGGGTCGGGTGGGGATGTCAAGCCTCGGGGATGGCCCGCTGTCGGCGTCGAGGGGCGTACGAGCGCGACGCGGTCGTCGCCGGCGTCGGCAGCCTTGTCGAGAAGGCGCGACAGGAACAGGTCCCCGTTGTCTGGGTCCAGTCCTCCGACGAGCAGCTGGCGAGGGGGACCGACGACTGGCGGATCGTCCCTGACCTGGCCATCCGCTCGACGATCCACGGCGCGTTCGTCAGGGGATACGACGCGATCCTGGTCAGCGACGCCCACACGACCGAGGACCAGACAGCATGGGGAGCGCCGCCGCCGGACCAGGTCATCGCGCAGACCAACCTGTACTGGACCTACCACAAGGCGCCGGGTCGGACGGCTGGGACGGTCAAGACCGAGGACGTCGACTTCGCCGGCACGACCTGACGCCTGTGCGCCGGCCGAGCCTCACGTTGTGGATGCTTCGCCGGGAAGGCCCTGGCTCTGGTCGATCGAGAGCCGGTCGCCGTGGCGGTGGACGACCTTCCACTCGCCGTCCTCGCGGCGGTAGACCTGGGTGACGCGCAGGGTGTACGGCTCGACCGGGACGCCGTCGATCGACACCGAGGTGTGTTCGAGCTCGACCGTGTAGGCCAGGTCGCCGCTGACCCCGGCGGCGAGAATCTCGACAGCCTGGTCGGTGCAGTCAGACCACCGCGTCGCGATCGAGCGGAAGATCCGGCTCACCGGCTCCCATCCGCGCCCGCTCATCCCTGCCCCGAACAGGGTCACCGGTTCCTTGGTGGACCACATCGCCAGTCGCGGTTCCGGGTCGCCATTGTGGAGTGCCTGCAGCTCCGCGACCAGTCGAGGGTGGATCTCGGCGAGGAAGTCGTCGACGTGGGTCATGGCCACCTCCGGCAAGTCGGGCTTGGTCAGCTGCACCTTACCGCCGTGGGAGAGGTGCCGGAGGAGGGGCTCGAACCCTCATGCCCTGTGGGCCCGACGCTTTTAAGGCGCGGCTGTCTGCCGATTCCAGCACTCCGGCGCTGACCTGTGAGGCTACGGGATGCGGTCCGCTCACGCGAGGCGGGACTTCGGGTAGCGTTGGGGGATGCGTGCGCTGTTGAGTTTGCTGAGCGGGATGC
>JASLBL010000707.1 GCA_030146615.1 Actinomycetes bacterium | reverse complement strand
ATATGGGCAGTTAGCTCCTAAACAGTAGGTTGCAGGTTCGAGTCCTGCCAGGGGCACGGGGAGAAATCGTGGAGTCATTCCCCCCGACTCTTCGATCTCTCTTCCGGCATCCTGTACGACGCCACCAGCCTCAAGGCGTCGTCCGCGTCAGCTGTTCGAGCCAGAACCTTCCGACGGCGACGAGCGGCCAGCCAGGGACCCTGCTCGCGGGTAGCGCCGATGGGTTCGAGCGGCGATCGTCGTCCAACCGCTGAGACCCCCAAACCCATTACGGCGAGGCCGGCCCGCGGCCGGCCGGGATGGTGATGACCGTTGACTTCGAACTCGAGGGCCATGGCATCACCGCCCTGAACGGCGGGCCCGAGTTCTCGTTCACCGAGGCGCTCTCGCTCGCGGTGAACTGCGAGTCGCAGCAGGAGGTCGACTACCTGTGGACGGCGCTGAGCGAGGGCGGCGAGGAGGGACCGTGCGGCTGGCTCAAGGACCGCTACGGCCTGTCCTGGCAGATCATGCCGGTCCGGCTGACCGAGCTGCTGAATGAGCCGGACGAGGCGGCGGCGCAGCGGGTCATGTCAGCGATGCTGCAGATGACGAAGATCGACATCGCCGAGCTCGAGCGGGCGTACGCGGCGGGCGCCTAGCGGTTCTGCGCGATCGCTCCACCGCGCACCAAGCGGCGCCCGGATGGCTCGTTGCACCACGTCTGCCTATCCGCGGCAATCAGCCCGAGGGCGCCGGTCCGTCGCGGATCACACCGCGTACCTGGTCCACCGACACCCCGTCCCATGGAAACTCCACCATCCACCACGTAGCACCTGCCGATGCGTAGGGCGCCGGATCGGTGCCCACCGGCAGCGCCGCGACGACGTCGAAGGGCTCCTTTACGTCCCTCCCGATCTCTCTGCGAACCGAGGCGATCTCAGCGACGCTCTCGGCGAGCTGGTCCGGGTGCTCGAGGTCGACCGGGAAGAACCCCTGGAACCGGACGGCACGCCGAAGCGGCTTTCGCTTCCCGGGGTACCCGCCCACCCACACCGGGACCCCAGGCCGCTGAACCGGCCGGGGCAGGAACCGCATGCCGTCGACCGTGTAGTGCTCACCACGGTGGTACACGGGCTCACCCGACCAGGCGGCCGTCAGGATCTCCAACGCCTCGTCGAGCATCCCTGCGCGCCGGCGGTCATCGAGTTCCTCCCCTGTGATCGAAAGCTCGTTCCCGGACCGGTCGCTGCCGAGGCCGACGCCGAGCGTCAAGCGGCCGCCGCTCAGCCGATCCAGGGTCGCGGTCTCCCTGGCGACCTTGACCGGTCGGCGCCTGGCGAGCGGGGTGACCATCGGACCCAGTCGGATCGTCTGTGTGGCGGTGGCGATCGCCGCGAGCGTGATCCAGGCATCGGCGACCTCGAGAACCGGCTCCCGCCAGCGGACGTGATCCCAGAGGAAGATTCCGTCCCATCCGGCTTCCTCTGCCTCGGCGGACAGCCGGGCGACGAGCGCGGGGTCCGCCAGCGCATCGAAGATCGGCACGAAGAGTCCTGAGCGCATAGGCACGATGCTACGCACCCACGGGGTGCGCTCCCGCCTCGTGAGGCATCCGAGCGCGCTCAGCCGGGCTCTGCTGGCCGAAGGATCGCGCAGATGCGGTCGATTCGGTCACGGACGGCGGGCCTCGATAATCCAGGCCCGCGAATCGAACCACACGCCACGTTCGCTTGCGTGCGCGTCGAGGGCCTCACGGAGACGCTCGAGCGCCCGCTCAGCGGCGGCGGCACCCAGGCGCATCAGCAACTCCCTGGTGCTCGAGAACCCGCCGACCCACTCGAGGGCCGCCGCGACGTCCGGACCGTAGTAGACGGGCTGGTGGACGTCGGTGAACGTGGCCTCGCCGAATCCCGCCGCGCCGAGGATCGCCTCAACGGTGTCTTGATCGGCAAGCGAGAACGGCTCCCGCGCTTCCGGAGCTGGGACCGGCGGCCCCTCACGGCCGAGCGCCCGTTCGATCGTCACGGACCATTCGTTGTGCTCGTGCTCCTGCCACACCATCATCACCAGGCGCCCGGCGGGCCGAAGCGCCACCGCGATGTTGGCGAACGCCGCGACGGGGTCATCGAAGAACATCGTCCCGAACCGACTGATGGCGAGGTCGAAACCGTCCTCCGGAAAGCGGTGCACCTGCGCGTCGCCCTGCTCGAAGGTAACGTTGTGGACTCTCTCCGCCCGGGCGAGTTCTCGGGCCCGCTCGATCATCGAGGCGGAGCGATCGACTCCGAGCGCGCTCCCTTCCCCGGCCGACCGCGCGGCGTCCCGCGTCGTCCGGCCGGTTCCACAGCCGATGTCCAGGACCCGGTCGTCTGCCCGTATGTTGTACGTGCGGCGAAGGGCCTCGTCGTGCAGGCGGAGTTCGGCGTCGTAGTCGACGCGGGCGACTCGGTGTTCCGGAGGCCGATCCCGCACCGGGCCCGGGCCTGGATGGCTCGTCGCGCGCGGTTGCTGGCGGTCGTTGGCGTCCACAGAACAAGATCCTATGACAGCCGGGTCAGGAGATCGCGACGACCATTGACCAGCGCCCATCGGCGGGACGCCTGCGGCTCGCTAGTCAGCTGTCGTACGAGTGAGGACGACCGCCGACGCCAGCGGATAACTTTCGCCTTATGGTCGCCGTCGACCCAGGAAGTTCGCGCTCCAGCACAGCGTCTAAACTGAGACGTCTCCTAAACAGCAGAGTGCAGGATTAATAAGAGGTTGTTCCACAACCAGCTGTTCGTTCGGGACGTGATCGAGCGGCACGCACCCTGGCGGCCTGCCGAGCCCTTGAGCAGCCAGCTCGTGTACGCGCGCGGCCGAGGCATGGGCGCCGCTGCGAGGGATCTCATCTCCCGCAGAGTGCTAAGCCACTCGCCGGGCTAGGGCGCCTTGGCGACACTAGCCGGGGGCGGTTGCTTCATGCACCCGGCCACAAAGTACTTGCAGGCCAGCTCCACCATGGTTTCGTCCTCGAGATCGAGAGCCTGGGTGGCGAAAAAGCGGGCCTCGCACTCGGCCTGGGGAGCCTGTTGGCCGACCTTGCCCATCGACGCACGGGCGGCGGCTCCTTCCCGGTAGGCCTGCTCCAGCTTGTTCTGCTTTGCGGCAACGTGGTCCTCGGCGGCCCTGTCGCCCACGCTGCGCCAGCCGGCCAGCACCAGGGCCAGAGCTACGGCCAGCGCCACGGTGGCGACTACCTGCAGTCGTCGCATGCACACCCCCAGGTCGGCTCCGAACAAGGGTACGGAAGCCGTCGAGGGCGTCAATCCCAAACCTTTATTCGGATACCAGCACAAAGAGGGTGGCTTCACGACGGATGAAGCTTGCGGGCGCAGATCAGCGCGCACAGGCCAGCTGCAGGAACGCCGTCAAGATGTCGGCGCGGCGCTCATAGCGGACCGTGAGGCGACGGTTGGCCAGCAACCAGGCCAGCGACCGCTCGACCTTCCAACGGTGCCGGCCCAGCCGCTGGCTGGACTCCACGCCACGGCGGGCGATCCGCGGCAGATCCCACGCCGCCGCAGATAGGTCCGGTTGGCGTGGCTGTCCTAGCCCTAATGAGCATGTACAGCCTGACCCCGTGGGTCCAAGAGACCTGGTCTATAGCCAGCGCCTGGAGCGCCATGACAAGAGCGGTCAGTTGCAGGACCCACGGGGTCGGCCCAGTTGGTTGGATCCATGACCTGAGCCGCTTGCAGGCGTCATCTCTGCCGACGCCTGGACCGTCGAGTCCTGCACAAGTGGGAGAACCTGCAGGTCGCTGAGGCCCTGGACCGCTGGTGGGATGGTGGACCTTGGAGTCCTGTCATTAGGGCGCGGCGTGGCCGCAGCTGGCTCGTGCATGCCGGTAGCGACAAGAAGGGATGCCATGCCGATGGCGATGTCTTGTGGGATCGACTGGTCAGAGGAGCACCACGACGTGGCCGTGGTTGACGCCGACGGTCGGCTGGTGGCCAAGCGGCGCATCGGTGACGACGCGGCCGGCTATGGTCAGCTGCTGGAGGTGCTGGCCGAGGCCGGCGACAGCCCGGAGGCACCGATCCCGGTCGCGATCGAGACCGCCCGTGGGCTGCTGGTGGCCTGCCTGCGCGCCACCGGCCGGCCGGTGTATGCGATCAACCCGATGGCCGTGGCCCGCTACCGGCAGCGCCATGCGGTCTCGGGCAAGAAATCCGACCACGCCGACGCGCTCGTGCTGGCCAACATCTTGCGCACCGACCTGGCGGCCCACCGGCCGCTGCCGGCCGACTCCGAGCTGGTCCGCGCCATCGCCGTGCTGGCCCGTGCCCAACAAGACGCGGTCTGGGATCGCACCCAGGCCCACCACAAGCTGCGCTCGCTGCTGCGCGAGTACTACCCCGGCTTCCTGGCAGCGTTCCGCACCGCCCGCGGTGGCATCCTGCGGCCCGAGGCCCGGGTCCTGCTGGCGGCTGCCCCCACGCCCGCCGACGCGGCGAGGCTAACCAGGCCTGAGCTGGTCGGGTTGCTGCGCCAGGCCGGCCGCCAGCGGCGCCTGCCTACCCACGCCGCCCGCCTGCACGCGACCTTCGCCACCCCTTGCCTGCGGCAGCCGCCGCTGGTCGAGCAGGCGATGGGCCGACACGCCCTGGCGCTGCTCGGTGCGCTGAACACCGCCTGCGCCAACGCCGAGGAGCTGGCCACCGCGACCCGCCAGGCATTCGACCAACACCCCGACGCCAAGATCATCACCAGCTTCGCCGGCCTTGGCCGGCTCACCGGCGCCCGCGTCCTGGGCGAACTGGGCGATGACCGCTCCCGCTTCGCGGCCGCCAAAGCCGTCAAGGCCTACGCCGGCGCCGCCCCGGTCACCCGCGCCAGCGGCAAGAGCCTGCTGGTCACCCACCGGCGGGTGAAGAACCAGCGGCTGGCCACCGCCGGCTACCAGTGGGCGTTCGCCGCCCTGACCGCCTCACCCGGCGCGCACGCTCACTACCAGCGGCGGCGGGCCGCCGGCGACGCCCACGCGGCCGCCCTCCGCAACCTATTCAACCGACTGCTCGGCTGCCTCCACCACTGCCGGCAAACTCACCAGCCCTACCAA
>JASLBL010000601.1 GCA_030146615.1 Actinomycetes bacterium | reverse complement strand
TGCAGGTTGCCGCGGCTACCGGTAGTGAGGACGTCCCGGACGACCGCAGCGAGCTGCTGTTGCTGGTGAAGGCTGGCGGGTTGCCCGTGACCGTGATCGCGGTGGTGTATTGCTGGCAGGTGGTGCCCAGGCGGTCACGAGTGGGTGGTGGCGACGCGGTTGCGCCCAGCCCGCTTGGCTTGGTAGAGCGCGGCGTCGGCGCGGGCGAGGATGGCGTCCGCCGCAGTGTCCGAGGTCTCCAGGGTCGCCACCCCGATGCTGACGGTAACTGATAGCGGCCCGTTGTCGGTGGGGATTGGGTCCGCTGCGACCGCCGCTCGCAGGCGCTCGGCGAACTCCGCCACGGCGGCCGCGTCGTAGACCAGCAGCGCGAACTCTTCGCCACCGTAGCGGCCGAGCAGGTCGTCTTGGCGGATCATCGCCGCCACTCGCTGCGCGACCGCGCGGATGACCTGGTCGCCGGTAGCATGCCCATAGGTGTCGTTGACCTGCTTGAAGTGGTCCAGGTCGAGCATGAGCGCGGCCAGCGTCAGACCATGGCGTTGGGACGTGGCCAGCTTCTGCCCGGCCAGTTCCATGAAGTGGCGGCGGTTGGCCACGCCTGTGAGCCCGTCGGTGGTGGCCAGTTCCTCGACCTTGCGGAACAGCCGCGCGTTGTCGTAGGCGATGGCGCCCTGCGCGACGAACGCCTCGGCCATGCCCGCCTGGGCCTGCCCGTAGGCGCCCGGCCTGGCGGTGGCGAGCAGGACCAGGCAGGCGGGCCGCTCACCGGCCGCAGGTAGCGGCACAGCCAGCCAGGACCCCGCCGGGCCGAGCACCTCGGCTAGCCCGTTGGGCAGCCCGAGCCCCTGCCGGCCGGCGGCAGGCGTCGCGCCGCCGACGACCGGCTGCGGCTGGGCGAGAAGGGCGTCGAGGCCGGCGGTGGCGTCCTTGGGTAGGTACGTGCCGTTGGCCGCGGCTGTTAGGGTGCCGTAGCGGGCCATCAGGCCGAATCCGGCGCCGTCGCGCAGCAGCACGCAGCCGCTGTCGGCGCCGACCTGGGCGGCGGCCGCGGCCAGGGTCCGCTCGGCAACCTCAACGGGGTCGAGGGTGCGGCTCAGCTCCAGTGTGGCGTCCCGCAGGGCTTCGGCCAGGCCGCGCTGGCGCCGTTCCGCCTCCACCTGCACCTCCAGTTGCGCGGCACGGGCGGTCTCCAGTGACACCGCGACGTGCTGGGCGATCGCGACCAGGATGTCGGCGTCGGCGGGCGCGAAGACGCCCTTGGCGATGCGGCTGTCCAGGTAGACCATGCCCAGCAGCCGACCCTCCAGCTGCAGCGGCGCGACCATGATGCTACGCAGCCCGTGCGCGACCGCGCTCTGGGAGCCCAGCGCGGCGCCGTGGTCGGTGCCGGTCACGATCAGGGCCCGACGCTCGGCGCGGGCGCGCTCGACCACGGTGGAGCTGTAGCCGAGGAACTCGTCGAGGTCGTTCCCCTCGGCGTCGCGGCCGGCGTAGCGCTCCAGGGGAGCATGCTCGGAGGAACAGGTGAACAGGAAGGCGCGTTCGGCGCCGAGGATGCGCAGGATCTCGTCGAGCGCGACGCGCGCGAGCTCGCGTGGCTCCAGGACGTTGGCGGCGGCGACACCGACCTCCAGCAGCGCCTGGAGCTGGCGCCGGTCACGCAGGCCCTCGGCACTGTCGCTCCTTGCCTGGTGGCTGCCGCGGGGGCTGCTCGAGATGGACTCCTCCAAGGGGAACTCGCGGCGGACTCGAGCCGCCCGGTACACCCAGCCGTGCCGCTCGGCCAGTGAGAGCGCCAGCCTCGCCTGCCAGCCGGCGGCAGCCTCATGTCCTCGCTCGCTGAGCAGCCGGGCGCGGGCGCAGGCAGCCTCGAAGCGGACCCAGGGAGCCTCCAGCTCCTCCGCCATCCGCTCCGCCTTGCCGAGCAGGTCCAGCGCCCGCCCGTGATCCTTGCCGAGCAGGGCCAGACCGGCCTGGGTGACCAAGTGGTGGGCGCGCGGCACCGGCGCGCGACGGGCGAGCGTGCCGAAGTCGGCGACGGCCCGGTGGGCGGCCTCCAGTCGCGCGGGTCGGTCCGCCTCGTCGGCCGCCGCGTGTGCCTGCGCCAACCGCCCATACGCCTCGAGCAGCCAGAACCAGCACCAGAAATGCGCCACGGCGTGGACGCTGGGACCGTGGCGGTGGTGGGCCGCGAGCAGCTCGTCGAACGGTTCGCCCAGCTCCCCCCGCTCCAGGTGCACCCACCCGGCGGCATAGTAGATCGCGCCCCGGAGCGTCCTGCTGCGCAGCTCGCTCCGGCGCGCGAGCAGCTTGCGGGCCCGCTCGAGCTGCGCCTCGGTCTCCTCCCCATCGCCGAGCACCGCCGCGGTGGTCAGGATGGTCGGGTACGACAGGCCGTGCTCCAAGCCCCGCCGGCGCCACTCGTCGGCCTGGCGGCTGCAGCCGCGCAGCTCCAGCATGGATGCCAGGGCCATGCACGCCTCGAGGTACAGCTCGTTGGTGAGCCAGTGGCCCTGCTTGTTGAGTACGCGGGGGAGCGCGCGCTCGAAGAGGAGCGGCTGGCCGAGCAGCTCGTGCAGGTAGGCCCGTGCCAGGCTGACCCGGGCGAGGAGGCGCGGGCTCCCGAGCTGTTCGGCGGCCCGCTGCGCGCGCTCCAGCGCCCACTGGGCCACCCGCCGCAGGCCGACGGAGGCGGTCGCCTCGGCCGTTGTCGTGTAGGTGGTGACGTACTCGGGGCACGGTCCGACCCGGTTGGCCACATGGAGGGTGCCCAGTGCGCTCAGTAGCAGGATCGGACGGGGCAGGGAGTGGTAGGCGGCCCGCCCGGCGATCTCCGTGAGGCGCAGGCTCAGTATCAGACGCTCGCGGTCGCGGCCCCGGGCGCTCCCGTAGCCGAGGCGAGGATACTGGGAGGCCAGGCCGCGCAGGATCGCGACCACACTCGCCAGCAGCCGGAGGAGCTTGCTGCGCGGCAGCGGCCGGCCGATCTCCGCCAGCCCCTGGAGGCAGCGCCGCGAGGCAGCGGTGTAGTCCGGGCGGCCATAGTCGACCCGGGCGAGCGCCGCCAGGAGCGCGCCGCGGCGCAGCGGGTCCTGCTCGACTCGGAGCGCCCGCTCGAAGCGCGCGACCGCTTCGTCGAGCCGCCCGGCCGCGTGCAGCGCCGCACCGAGCATCGCCTGGAACTCGCCGCCGGGGTCGATCCCGGTCCGCTGCGCCGCCTCCTCGGCCACCTCCAGGAACCCGACCGCCTCCGCGGCGGCGTGGTCGTTCAGCGCCGCCCGCCCTGCCGACCAGCCCGCCCGGAATGCCCGTTCGGGGGTGCGGTCCACCTCACCGAGGGCGTAGTGCCGCGCCAGCTCGTAGACCGGCCTGGGGTCGTCCCCGGTGGCTGCGACCTCCAGGGTCTCGGCGATGCGCTGGTGCAGCCGGCGCTGCTCGGCGGCGTCCAGTTCGCCGAGCAGCGCCTCACGGACCCGGTCGTGGACGAACCCGTACTCGTCGCCGCCGACCGCCTCCACCAGCCGCTGACCGACTGCCTCGGTGGCCGCCGCAAGCGCCTGCTCGTCGCTCACCTCGCATACGCGTGCGAGCAGGCCGAGCCGGAAGCGCAGGCCTATCGTGGCCGCCGCGGTAAGCAGCGCACGCCGACCTGGCCCGAGCGCATCCACCCGACCCAGTATTAGGGCCAAGACGTCGCGGGGAAGGTCGAGGCCGTCCAGCGCGTCCAGGTCCACCTCCCAGTGGTCCCATGCGGGCCGGATCAACCCGGCGTCGAGCGTGACCCGGATGTACTCCATCACCGCCAGCGGGTTTCCGCCGCTTCGGACCGCCAGTCGGCGGGCCAGCTCCGGGTCGACCTTCATGCCGAGCTGCGCGCCGATCAGCTCAGCCACGCCGGCCTCGTCGAGCGGGGCGAGGCGGACTTCGCCGAGCGACGCGCCGCGCCAGCCGGCGCGGAGGTCTGCCAGCCCGGCGGCGCCCTGCCCTTCGTCGCGGGCGGTGCATGCCACCAGCAGCGGTGCGCCGGCGAGCTGGGGAATCAGCCGCTGCAGCACCTGCAGGCTGGCCTGGTCCAGCCATTGCAGGTCGTCCAGGCACACGACCATCCCGCCCACCTGGCGGGCGAGTTCGACCAGGAACTCCACGATGGCGGCGACGAACTGCTCGTGCTGGTCCGCATCCGCCTCCAGCGGCGTCTGGTCCAGGATGTCCGCCAACGCCGGCGACAACCCCGCAAGCAAACCTGCGGCTTGCTCGCCCGCCTGTCGCACCCGCGCCAGCCCTGCCGAACCGCCCGGCCCCGCTTGCGTCAGCTCCCGCAGGTACGACTCGATGGCCTCCCGGACCGGCGCGAGTGGCCGCGGATCGTCCGGCGAGCACTTGCCAGCCAGCACCGGCTGCCCGTCGGCGCGCACCGACCGCAACAGCTCGCGCACCAGCCGGCTCTTGCCCCCGCCGGGTGCGCCCTGGACCACGACCATCCCGCCGTCGCACCGGCGTGCCCGCTCCCACCACCGCTTCAGCGTGGCGAGTTCCCGCTCCCGGCCGACCAGGCTCCCCTCCGCGGCGGAGGCGAGAAGATCGTCGTCGACGGCGAGGGTGAAGCTCCACTCGCCGGCGGCCAGTCGCGCCAGGTCGGCGGTCAACCCCGTGGCGGTCTGGTAGCGATCGTCAGGATCCTTGGCCAGCAGCTTGGCTACCAGCCATGCCAGCGCCGGGGGCACGTCCCCGCGCAGCTCCTCGAGCGGTGGCGGCGCGGCGACCGCGTTCAATCGCACCAGCTCTCCGGCATCGTGGGACACGAACGGTGGCCGCCCGGTCAGGCACTCGAACAGTGCGACCCCCAGCGCGTAGAGGTCCGAGCGGTGGTCTACCGGGCGCTTCAGCATCCCGGTCTGCTCAGGGGCGGCGTAGCGCACCGTCCCCACCACCAGCTCTGGGTCCTGCCCGGCGGCCGCCTGCGCCAGCCCGAAGTCGATCAGCCGTGCCCGACCGTCGGTGCCGAACACGATGTTGTCCGGTTTGACGTCCCGGTGGACCAGCCCGGCGCGGTGGGCCGCGGCAAGCGCCTCGGCGACCTGGCTGGCGAGGGTCACGGTCGCCGCCACCTCCAGGGGACCTGCCTCCAGCGCGGCCCGTAGCGAGCGGCCCTCCAGCAGCTCCATGACCAAGTACGGTCGCGTGCCTGCCAGGCCGACCTCGTAGACCTCGGGCAGCCCCGGATGCCGCACCGAGGCCAGCATGGCCGCCTCGCGGCGAAACGCCCGAAGGACGGCATCGCCGTCTGCGCCGTCGCGCAGGAGCTTCACGGCGTACTGGCGCCCCTCCCGGCTGGCCCGGTAGACGGCCGTGTGCGCGCCCAGGCCGAGCCGCTCGCCCAGCTCGAAGCCTGCCTCGCGCAGCTCGCCGGCTACCTCCAGCTCAGCTACCCGCGGCATCTCGGACTCTCCTGGTGCGATGGCCGCCAATGCTCCACATCCGCCTCCGCTGCCGACCAGCGATGCGACCTCATCGGCAGCCAACGGGGAGGGTTGAGCGCGCGAGCCGCAGGAGGGCTCGGGTGAGACGCCATTCCGGTGCGTCGTACGATGGCGATCCGGCCAGCTGGTCGGTAGCGCCGCAGGGTTGGCGTGCCGCTCGATGAACCTCAGGGTGACACGAGTAGCGCGATGTCGCCCGCATGATGTCAGCCTTGACTGCGTCCGCAGTTTGCAGCAGATACGAGTCCCATCGAGACGGACGGAAGGCAACGCCATGCAGCCAGGCCGCGGCGATCATGCAGGGCCGATCTTCATCTGATGCTCTGACTACTTGGACCACAGCCGTCCTGCTGCCACGACAGGCTGGCGGGCCCCGCTTCGACGGTGGCGAGCAGCACGTCCAGGTTGCGCAGTCGCGGCAGATACAGGTAGCGGGCGAACACGTCCCACAGGACTGCGGCAGAAACATGGCCGCTGTCCCAGAGCGACAAGGCTCGCGTACGGTTGCACGACCGCTGACCATGCCGAAATGGGACGGCTCGAGGGAGGTCGCCCGATGGAGGGACTGGTCCGTACCGTGGTGGGTGACGTCGCCCCGGAGGAGCTCGGGCCGGCCTATGGTCACGAGCACCTGCTGACTCGCCCGGCCGGCGAACAGGTGCGCGGCGAGCTGGACCTGGTGCTGGACGACGAGCAACGGGCCGCGTTTGAGCTGCAAACCTTCGTCCGGGCCGGCGGCCGGGCGCTGGTCGAGGCGAGCACCGTCGAGCTGGGCCGCAACCCGGCCGGGCTGCGCCGCCTGGCGCGGAGGACCGGGGTGCACGTGGTGGCCACGACCGGGCACGTCTGCGAGCAGTACTGGCGGGGCGCCCTGGAGTTGGAGGCCACGCCGGAGCGGGCGCTCGTCTTCGGGTTCGTGCGGGATCTGACCGTGGGGATGGACGGCACCGACGTGCGGGCGGGGGTGATCAAGGTCGGCTCCTCGCTCGACCGCGTCACCCTGACCGAGGCCCGGGTGATCCGCGCGGCGGCCGTCGCCCAGCAGGAGACCGGGGCGCCGATCACCACCCACACCACCGCCGGGACTGCGGCGATGGAGCAGGTGCGGGCGCTGGAGCGAGCTGGGGCCGACCTGTCGCACGTCTGCGTCGGCCATCTCGACCGCAGGCTCGTCTGGGAGGACCACCTGGCGCTGGCCCGCACCGGCGTGTTCCTTGGCTACGACTGCATCGGCAAGGAGCAGTATCAGCCCGACGCGGACCGGGTCCGGTTCATCCTGCGGCTGGTGGAGGCGGGCCACGGCCGGCAGGTGCTGCTGGCGGGGGACATGGCCCGCCGCCGCTACCTGGGCGCCTGGGGCGGCGGCCCTGGCTACGGGTTCATCCTCGGGCAGTTCTTGGGCCGCCTGCGTGCGGCCGGGCTGGCCGACGCGGACGCCGATGCCCTGGTGGTGGCGAACCCGGCCAGCTTCCTCGCCTGGCGCGCCGGCTGAGGACCGGCCGGTGGGCTTGACGCCCACGGCGCCGCTGCGATATGTCCGGACGGGATGACACATTCTGCGCAGACGACCGGGCGCGGCACCCTGGTGTTCATCGGGGTCGACACCCGCGGCTCCAGCATCATGGGGCTGTTTCCCAGGTGGGCGGAGCTGCTGGAGCTCGACGCCCGGATCGAGGGGTGGGACGTTCGGCTCGGTGCCGAGCCGGCCACCTACCGGGACACGGTGGCGCGGCTCGCCGGCGACCCCGGCATCGTCGGCGCGCTGGTCACCAGCCATAAGCTGGACGTGTACCGCCACGCGGGGAGCCTGTTCGACGAGCTGGACCGGTACGCCCGCCTGTGCCGGGAGGTCTCCTGCATCTCCCGGCGGGCCGGGCGCCTGCTCGGCCACGCCAAGGACCCCATCACCGCCGGCCTGGCCCTGGAGGACCTCCTGGGCCCCGGTCGCCGGCTGGACCGGACCGCCCAGGTGCTGTGCCTGGGCGCCGGAGGGGCCGGGACCGCCATCTGCGTGCGGCTGCTGACCGCCGAGCCCTCCCCGGCCCGGATCGTGGTTGCCGACAAGGACGCCGGGCGCCTGACCACGCTCGGCGACATCTGCGCCGGGCTCGATGCACGAGGCGTGGAGCTGGCCAGGGTCGCAGGCCCTGGAGAGGTCGACGCGTTGCTCGCCGGGCTGCCCGAGGGCTCCCTGGTTGTCAACGCCACCGGCATGGGCAAGGACGTGCCCGGGTCGCCGCTCGGCGACCGGGCCCGCTTCCCCCACGGGGCCCTGGTCTGGGACCTCAACTACCGGGGCGACCTCGGGTTCCTGCGCCAGGCCAGGGACCAGGCCGGCGCGCGTGACCTGGAGCTGCACGACGGCTGGCGCTACTTCCTGCACGGCTGGAGCCAGCACATCGCCCAGGTCTACGACTTCGACCTGGCCCCGCCGCTGTTCGAGCGGCTGGCCGAGGTCGCCGAGCCCCTCCGCCAGCCCACCCCGGCCACGAGCCCATCTTGACATGCCAGAGCATCCCTTCATAAGGTCATCCTGTCCGGACAGGAATCGTCTGGAGGGGCCGTGGCCGCGGAGCTGCCGACGTCGCGGGTCGACCGGACCTCACCGGTGCCCTTCTACTTCCAGCTCAAGAAGCTGCTGGCCGAGGAGATTGTCGCCGGCCGGTGGCTGCCCGGCGACCGGCTGCCGTCCGAGCCGTCGATCTGCGACCACTTCGAGGTCTCCCGGACGACGGTCCGCCAGGCCCTCGGCGAGCTGGAGGCCGAGGGCATGATCCGCCGGGAGAAGGGCCGGGGGACCTTCGTCGCCGAGCCCCGCTCCACGTCGTGGCTGCTGCAGTCCTCGCACGGGTTCTACGAGGAGGCCACAGCGAGCGGCCACGGCGTCAGGTCACGGGTGCTGCGGCGCGGCCTGGAGGCGCTCCCCAGCTGGGCCTGCGACGCCCTCGACCTTCCCGATGGCAGCGTCGGCGTCACCGTTGAGCGGATCCGGTGGGTGGACGACCAGCTGGTGATGTACGTCATCACCCACCTCCCCGAGCACCTGGCCGAGGTGGTCCTGGCAGCCGACCTCGAGGCCGGCTCGCTGTACCGGACCCTGGAGCGGGGCACGGGCCTGAGCGTGTTCGGCGGCCGCCGGGTGGTGGAGGCCGTGACCGCCCAGGAGGAGCTGGCCACGCTGCTGAAGGTCGAACCGGGCGCGCCCCTGCTGTTCGTGGAGTCGGTGTCCTGGGACCGGGGCCTGCGGCCGTTGGAGTGCTACCGGGCCTGGCACCGCGCCGACCGGACCAAGATCGAGGTGCAGGCCGTCAACCAGGCGGTGGCTACCAGGGCCGGTCTCGACCCCACCACCCTCCGGCTGGCCACCCGATGAAGACGGCCCTGGTCACCGGCGCCACCAGCGGCATCGGCCGGGCGGCGGCGCTGGCCCTCGGCGACGCGGGTTGGTGGGTCCTGGCCAGCGGCAGGGACCCGGAGCGGGGCGCGGAGGTGGCGGCCGAGCTGGCCGAGCGGGCCGGTGGCGAGTTCGCCGCCGCCGACCTGACCGACGACGGCGCCGCCGAGCGGCTCGTCGACCGCGCCGTGGCGGCCACCGGCCGGCTCGACCTGGTGGTCTACAGCGCCGGCACCCACTTCCTCGCCACCGCGGAGGGCACCGACCCCGGCGACTTCGACCGGCTGATGGCGGTCAACCTCCGGGGCGCGGTCCTGCTCGCCCGGGCCGCCGTCCCAGCGATGCGGGCCTCGGGCGGCGGGGTGATCGTCAACGTGTCCAGCGAGGCCGGGCTGGTCGCGGTGCCCGGGCAGGTGGCCTACAACGTCTCCAAGGCCGGCCTGCTGATGCTGACCAGGTCCATCGCGGTCGACCATGCCGGCGACGGCATCCGGGCGGTGTCGGTCTGTCCCGGCACCACCAGAACCCCGCTGGTGGAGCGGGCCATCGCGTCCGCTCCCGACCCCGAGGCCCACGAACGGTGGCTGGCCTCCAGCCGGCCGGCGGGGCGGCTCGGCGCCCCCGAGGAGATCGCCGCCGCCATCGTGTTCGCCGCCGGCGACCAGGCGTCATTTCTGACCGGATCGGAGATCGTCGTCGACGGCGGGTACACCGCCGTCTGAGGGAGATGAGTGCAGATGGCTCGTTGGTGCAGGACCCTCGCGCTCCTGGCCACCCTGGCCCTGCTGGTCGGGGCGTGCGGTCGCGGTGGCGGCGGCGAGGGCCAGGATGCCCGCTGGCAGCAGGAGATCGTGATCGGGTGGACTCCGCCGGACATCACCGGCGTGTTCAAGACCGCCACCGAGTTCTTCGAGAAGGCCGCCAACGAGGCCAACGCGGCCGGGTTCAAGGTCAAGGTCGAGAGCCGGTCGCCGGCCACCCACACCGCCTTCGCCGACCAGGTGGCCATCATCGACGACTTCGTCTCCCGCAAGGTCAACGTCATCGCCATCTCGCCGGCCGACACCGAGGCGATCAAGCCGGCCGTGAAGCGGGCGAATGAGGCCAACATCCCGGTGATCATCGTCAACCTGCTCGAGGAGCAGACCGACATCGAGGTCGCCAGCTACATCGGCTTCGACAACTCCGAGGCGGCGTCGGTGTCGGCCTATGCCGTGCTTGACTACTTCGGCGGGCCGGGTGTGCTCGGCAGCGGCGAGAAGGTCGAGGTCCAACCCGACCAGTACCTGGACCTGGAATGGTGGGAGGGCGTCTACCAGAACGCCGACCCGGCCAAGATCCGCGGCTCGGGCGCGATCATCGAGGGGATCGCCGGGACCTTCTTCTCCCAGGAGCGCCTCGACGGCTTCCACGAGGTGGTCGACAAGTATCCGGGCATCAAGGTCCTCGGCAACCCGCTGGCGGCCGACTGGAACCGCGAGAAGGGCATCAAGGCGACCGAGACGTTCCTGTCGCGCTACCAGCCGGGCTCGGAGCTGCAGTTCATCTGGGCCGCCTCCAACGAGATGGGGCTGGGGGCCATGCTGACGGCCGAACGTCGCAACGTCCTGGCCACCACCGAGGAGCGCCCGCCCGTGAAGGGCAAGGTCGCGGTGTTCACCAACGACGTCACCCCGGAGTCGGTGGCCCGCATCAAGGAAGGCAAGATGGTCGCCGAGACCCACCACGGCTTTGCCGAGTGGGGCTGGTTCGGGACCCAGTTCGCCGTGCAACTGGCCTGCGGCCAGCAGGTGGCCAAGACCCAGGACATCCGGCCGCGGACCGTCTGGCAGGGCAACGCCGACCAGTTCTACCCCGACATCGCGCTGCCGACGATCGACTGGAACAAGATCAAGGGCGACTGCGGCTAGCCGTGGCCATGCTCGAGCTCGAGGGCGCCCGCAAGACCTACCCGGGCGTGCGGGCGCTCCAGGGCGTTGACCTTGGCGTGGAGCGCGGCGAGGTCCACGCCCTGCTCGGCGAGAACGGCGCCGGCAAGTCCACCCTGATGAAGGTGGTCGCCGGCGCCGTCACCCCCGACGCCGGCCAGATGACCGTCGCCCGCAACCCCGTGGCCCTCGGGTCGCTGGAGGCGGCCCGAGCGAGCGGGGTGGCCCTCGTCTACCAGGACCTGAGCCTCGTGCCCCAGCTCTCGGTGGGTGAGAACGTGCTGCTCGGCCGATGGGCGACGACGCGCTGGCGAACCGTGGCGTGGGAGGAGCTGCACGCCACCGCGCGGCGTCACCTCGGCCGCATCGGCCTGGACGTGGACCCGCGCCGGCGGGTCGACGAGCTCGGCATGGCCGAGCGGCAGCTGGTGGAGATCGCCAAGGCGCTCTCCGGCGACGTCCGCGTCCTGCTGCTCGACGAGCCCACCTCCGCCCTGTCGGACCCGGAGGCCCGCCGCCTGTTCGGCATCGTGCGCGACCTCACCGCCTCGGGGGTGGCGGTGGTCTACGTCTCCCACCGGCTCCCCGAGGTGCTGGACATCGCCGACCGCATCAGCGTGCTCCGCGACGGCCAGCTCGTCGGGACGGTCCGGGCCGCCGAGGTCGACGAGGCCCGGCTGGCCCGGATGATGGTCGGACGCGCCCTCGGCGGCGCCGCGGCGCCGGCGGCGCCGCCGGCCGGCAACAGCGCGC
>JASLBL010000606.1 GCA_030146615.1 Actinomycetes bacterium | reverse complement strand
CCTATGTCGAGCGGCGGACCAAGCAGGGGCTGTCCAAACCGGAGATCATGCGGTGCGTCAAGCGCTACCTGGCCCGCGAGGTCTACCACGCCATCCTGGCCGACTTCCAGGCCCTCCACGCCACTTGACGATCTATACGAGCATCCCACAGACCCTCGACCGGATTGAGCTCAGGGGCATAGGCAGGCAACCGCTCTGTGGTGAGCCAGTCGTTCTGGCTGTCCAGATAGGCCCGCATGCGGGTGTGGCGGCCACCCTCGACCTCGGCTGGAAGCCCCAGGACCGGGAGCAGCTTGTCCATCAGCTCACGCAGGCTGTGCGCTACCTGCTGGAGCCGTTCAGGATTCCTTGTGCTCAAGAGGGTGAGCCGCGCACCCAGATACCAACCGGCGACACGGCCGTCCTGCTCGGCCAGCGCCTGAAAGAACCCAAGCTGTGGCCGCTGTGGCCGCCCTCGCCGACGAGGCTGGCCGGCGGGGCTGGCTCGACTAACTCAGGGGCCTCAGCCGGGGAAGCCGTGGCCGGTGGGCGCTGTCCTTCGGTTCCATACGTAGGGCGCGTAGCGCATGCCGCCTACGGTGAGCGAGTACGGCGAATGGGCGGTAGTCCGGCTGCGGTTTGCCTGCCATGCTGGCGCCACTCATGAGAAACCCATGAAGGGTGTGAGTTTGTGAATGGGGGGCCAGTGTCAAAGCGGCCTGTCGCGCGCCTTGATCGCCTCGCTCAGACACCCTACCGGCCTTCGCCGCTCAGCCACATCAAGTCACCGCTACGTGAGTGGGTGTTGTCACACTTCTGGGCGTGGCCGGAGTTCCGCCGATCGCCGCTCCAGGAGAGGAGCATCGGCCCCACCTGCTACGCAAGCGGGCTCGTTGAACCTCTTGCACGCCTTGCATGTCGCCACTGCGCGGCGTGGTGGGACGGGGGTCCTCACCCGTACCGGCGCCCCGTACTGGGGCAGCAACCAGCGGACATGACGATCTAGGGAGGCCTCCAGCCATGATGCGTTGGATCGTAGCTTCGAGCCTCAAGTTCCGGCGCCTGGTCGTGGCCGCGGCAGTGGGCCTGGTGATCGTCGGTGTGATCCAGGCCGGCAAGACGCCGGTGGATGTCCTACCTGAGTTCAACCCGCCAATGGTCGAAGTCCAGACCGAGGCCCTGGGGCTCTCCGCCGAAGAGGTCGAGCAGCTGATCACCGTTCCGCTGGAACAGGACCTGCTGGCCGGGGTCGCCTTCCTCGACGAGATCGAGTCGGTGTCGCTCCCCGGGCTCTCGTCGGTCGTCATGACGTTCGAGCCTGGCACAGATGTGCTCGACGCCCGGCAGGTGGTGCAGGAGCGTCTGACGCAGGCGGTTGGCGTCGCCGGGTTGCCGCAGGTGGCGGAGCTGCCGCAGATGATCCAGCCCCTGTCCTCCAGCAATCGGCTCTCGATGATCAAGCTGGCGTCGGACGCGCTGAGCCCGATCGAGGTGTCGGTCCTCGCCCGCTGGGCGATCACCCCGCGCCTCATGGGTGTCCCCGGCGTCGCCAACGTCTCCGTCTGGGGCTTCAGGGACCGGCAGCTGCAGGTCCTCGTCGACCCCAAACGGCTGCGGCAGAACAGCACGACGCTCCAGCAGGTCATCGAGACGACAGGGAACGCACTCGAGGTCTCGCCCCTCTCGTTCCTGGAGGCCTCCAGCCCAGGCACCGGAGGGTTCATCGACACCGTCAACCAGCGGCTCGACATCTTCCACGAGCAGGCCATCACCACGGCCACAGAGCTCGCCCAGGTCCCGCTCGAGGGCCAGCCTGGAGGCGGGACCCCGAAGACGCTGGGCGACGTGGCCAAGGTCGTCGAGGATCACCAGCCGCTGATCGGCGACGCCATCTGTCCGGGTGGGGAGCGGTGCCTGCTCCTGGTTGTCGAGAAGTTCCCGGGCGCCAACACCGTCGAGGTGACCAACGGCGTCGAGGCCGCCCTCGACGCCATGCGGCCGGGCCTTGGCGACATGCGGATCGATTCCTCCCTCTACCGTCCCGCGTCCTTCATCGAGTCGTCCTTCGAGCGGCTGCGGTGGGCGTTGCTGGTTGGTGGGCTGCTCCTGCTGCTCCTCCTCGGCGCGCTCCTGTGGGATTGGCGCAGGTTCCTGGTCTGTGTCGCACCCATCCCGGTTGCGCTTGCCGCAGCGGCGGTCGTGCTGTACCTCCGCGGTGCCCCGGTCAACTTCATGGTCATTGCCGGGCTCGTGCTCGGCCTCACCGCCGTCCTCCATGATGTGATCACCGACACCCACCGCCTCGCGGACCACCTCCGGCGGCACAAGGAGGACGAGGGCGCCTCGGTGTGGACGAGGGTCGTCAACGCGTCCGCCGCGACGCGCGGTTCAGTGTTCTACGCCGTCCTGGTCGTCGCGGCCGCGACGATTCCCCTGCTGTTCCTGCGCGGCGAAGGTGGCGCGTTCCTGCCCCCGATCCTGCTGTCGTACCTGCTGGCGGTGGCGGCGTCCATGCTCGTGGCCCTCGCGGTCACGCCCGTGCTGGCCGCGATGCTGCTGGCCAACGCGCCACTCCGGCGGTCGGCGTCCCCGGTGTCCGGCTGGCTGGAGCGCGGCTACGACCGGGTCGCTCCCGGGCTCGTCACGCGCACCGGCGCCGCCCTGGCGGTGGCCGCCGTCGTCGCGGCGATCGGCCTGGTGACCATGCCGTTCCTGGACACCTCATTGCGGCCGTCCCTCAAAGAGCGCGACGTGCTGGTCCATGTGGAGGCCCCGCCGGGCACGTCCCTTCCCAAGATGACCGAGATCACCCACCGGGCCGTTCAGGACCTGGGGTCGCTGCCGGGAGTCGTCAACGTCGGCGGCCAAGTCGGGCGGGCCGTGATGTCGGATCAGATCGTCAACGTCAACTCGGGCGAGATCTGGGTCAAGATCGACCCAGCGGCCGACTACGACGCCACCGTGGCCTCCATCCAGGACACCGTCGTCCGCTACCGGGATGTGTCGACCGACGTGCTGACGCATTCGGATGAGCGCGTGACCGAGGTCCTCGGGCGCTCCGACGACGACCTCGTGGTGCGCATCTACGGCGAGAACCCAGACGTGCTGAACGCCAAGGCCGACGAGGTCCGGGGGCTGGTCGCCGGCGTCGACGGCGTGGCCAGAGCCCAGGTCGACCGCCCCCTCGACGAGCCAACCGTCCAGGTCAAGGTGGACCTCGCCCGCGCCCAGGCAGCCGGCGTGAAGCCCGGGGACGTCCGCCGGGCAGCCGCCTCCCTGCTCGGCGGAATCACCGTCGGCAACCTGTTCGAGCAGCAGAAAGTCTTCGACGTGGTCGTCTGGGGCACACCCGAGATCCGGCAGAACCAGCGCGACATCGAGCAACTGCTGATCGACACGCCCAACGGTGACCAGGTCCAGGTCGGCCAGGTGGCCGACGTGCGGGTCGTCCCCAACCCGGCCGTGATCCGGCACGAGTCCATCGCCACCTACCTGGACGTGACCGCCGATGTCGCGGGCCGTGAGGTCGACGCCGTGGCGGACGAGGTCAACGGCCTGCTCGAGCAGGTGGACTTCCCCCTGGAGTACCACGCCGCCCTGCTCGGCGGCTTCCAGGAGCAGCAGGCCGACCGGACCCGCCTGCTGGCCGTGACGGTCGCCGGCGCGCTCGCCGTCTTCCTGCTGCTGCAGGCAGCCTTCGCAAGCTGGCGCCTCGCGGCCCTGACGTTCCTCGCACTCCCGCTCGCCCTCGTGGGCGGCGTGGTCGCGGCGCTCCTGACCAGTGGCACCTTGACGCTCGGCTCAATCGCCGGGCTCATCGGTGTCCTCGGGATCGCCGCCCGGGGTGTGGTCGTGCTGATCCGTCACTATCAAACCCTGGAGCGGACCGAGGGCACGCCGTTCGGAGCCGAGCTGGTCATCCGCGCTACCAGAGACCTCCTTGCGCCGACCCTCCTGTCCGGGCTGGCCGCGGCGGTGGTCCTGGCACCGATCGTCGCCGTCGGCAGCGTTTCCGGGTTCGAGATCCTGCACCCGATGGCCGTCGTCGTCCTTGGCGGGCTGCTGACGACGATGCTGGTCACCCTGTTCGTGGTCCCGGTGCTCTACCTGCGGTTCGGGTGGGTCTCCGATGACGACAGCTGGACCGACGAGCTGCTCTCACCGATCCCGGAACCGCTCCCGGAGCAGCGGTCGGCCCCGGCCGAGGACAAGGCCGGCGTCCTGCGGTGGGCCCGCCTGCCTAGAGTGGCCCTGCCGCTGCTGGCCATCCTGCTCCTTTCCTCCTGCGCTGGGGCGGTGGCGGACGCGTACACCATCGAGCACGAGCCGGCACACGTGGAGCCGATCCCCGGGAACGACCACGCCCAGAGGATCACCCTGGAGGAGCCGGCGGCCAAGCGGCTTGCCATCCAGACGACCCCGGTGCAGAAGGCCGCGAGCCGGTTGGTGGTCCCGTCCTCGGCCGTGTTCGTCGATCCGGAAGGGCACTGGTGGGTGTACACGAACCCCGAACCCCTCGTGTTCGTTCGCCACCAGGTCGGTCTCGACCGGCAGGCGGGAAGCCGTGCGTACCTGACGAGTGGCCCGGCCGTGGGCACCGAGGTCGTGACGGTGGGGGTGCCCGAGTTGGCCGGGATCGAGGACGGGGTCGGGCACTAGCGACGGGAAAGGGGGGCTGCAAGGATGCGCTGGGTCGTTGGAGCAAGCCTGAAGTTCCGGTTCATCGTGGTCGCCCTGACCGCGTTCCTCATGTTCTTCGGCGTTCAGCAGCTCGGCAACACGGCGGTCGACGTCTTCCCCGAGTTCGCACCGCCGAAGGTGGAGGTCCACACCGTCGCCATCGGCCTGGGCCCGACTGAGGTCGAAGAGCTGATCACCACCCCCATGGAGCAGTCGTTCAACGGGATCCCCGGGGTGGAGACCATCCGTTCCAGGTCGGTCCAGCAGCTGTCGCAGGTCGTGCTGCTGTTCGAGCAGGGGACAGATCTCCTCGAGGCCCGCCAGCTCGTGGCCGAGCGCATCGCGACGATCACCTCCAAGCTGCCCAGCTGGGCGGCCCCGCCCGTCATGCTCCAGCCGCTGTCGGCCACCAGCCGGGTCCTGAAGATCGGGCTCTCCTCGACCGACCCGAACCTGGACCTGATGGACCTGTCGATGACGGCCTACTGGAAGATCAGGGCTCGGCTGCTGCGGGTCCCCGGCGTCGCCAATGTGCCCATCTGGGGCGAGCGTCTGGAGATGCTCCAGGTCCAGGTCGATCCGGAGCGGCTCGCCGCCCAGAAGGTGACGCTGAAGCAGGCCATGACGGTGACAGCAGACGCGCTGGACGCCGGCCTGCAGCAGTACTCCAGCGGGCATTTCATCGGGCGCGGAGGATGGGTCGAGGGCTCGGCCCAGCGGCTCGGGATCCGGCACGAGCAGCCGATCGTCGGCCACGAGGACCTAGCCAACCTGCCGATCGTCACGCAGGACGGCAGGAGGATCCGCCTGAGCGATGTGGCCGAGCTCGTCCGGGACCACCAACCGCTCATCGGCGACGCGGTCATCAACCAGGGCGACGGCCTCATGCTCATCGTCGAGAAGCTCCCCTGGGCCAACACCCTGGACGTGACCAGGGGCATTGAGGCGGCACTCGACGAGCTGCGACCGGGCCTGTCGGGGATCGCCATCGATTCCCAGATCTTTCGGCCGGCGACCTTCATCGAGGACGCGATCGACAACCTGACGAGGGCGCTGGTCCTGGGTGCGCTGTTGATGATCGTGATGCTCGCCCTGTTCCTGTACTCCTGGCGCACCGCGCTGATCAGTGTCGTCGCGATCCCGCTCTCACTGATCGCGGCGGTGCTGGTGCTGAATGCGCGAGGGACCACGATCAACACGATGGTTCTCGCCGGCTTCGTGATCGCCCTCGGGGACATCGTCGACGACGCCATCATCGACATCGAGAACGTCGTACGGCGGCTGCGGCAGCATCGCCTTGAGGGCGGCGGCCGGTCAACGGCCAGGGTCATCCTCGACGCTTCACTCGAGGTGCGCGGCGCCATCGTCTATGCGACGCTCATCGAGATCGTCGCCATCCTGCCGATCTTCATGCTCGCCGGCCTGTCCGGGGCGTTCTTCCGCCCCCTGGCGCTGTCCTATGCGCTCGCGCTCCTTGCCTCGATGGTCGTCGCCCTGACCGTCACGCCCGCGCTCAGCCTCATCTTCTTCCGGAGCCCCAGGTCCCTGGAGCATCGGGAATCCCCGCTCGTGCCCCCGCTGAAGCGTGGCTACGACCGGCTCCTGTCCCGGATCATCAACCGGCCACGCCGTGCCTACGCCGCCGTGGTGGTGACCACACTCGCGGGCCTCGTGGTGGTGCCGTTGCTCGGGCAGTCGCTCCTTCCGAACTTCAAGGAGCGGGACTTCCTGATGCACTGGCTCGCCAAGCCCGACACCTCGCTGCAGGAGGAGGTCCGCACGACCAAGTTGGTCAACGCCGAGCTGCTGGCCATCCCGGGTGTACGGAACGCGGGCTCGCACATCGGCAACGCGCTGTTGGGCGACGAACCATATGGCGTCTACTTCGGGGAGAACTGGGTCAGTGTTGACCGGTCCGTCGACTACGACAAGACGGTCGACAGCATCCGAGGTGTCGTCGACGGCTACCCAGGGATCTTCCGCGACGTCCTCACGTACCTGAAGGAGCGGATCAGGGAGGTCCTGACCGGCACCAGCGACCCCATCACGATCCGCATCTTCGGCCAGGACCTTGAGGTCCTGCGGGAGAAGGCTGAGGAGGTCAACGCCATCCTCGCCGACATCCCCGGTATCGGCGAGCACTACGTGGACTTCCAGGACAACATCCCCCAGGTCAAGGTCGAGGTCGATCTCGACGCGGCCAAGCGGTACGGCCTCAAGCCCGGCGACGTGCGACGGGCGGCGGCCTGGATGATGGCGGGCGAGGAGGCCGGCGACCTCTACCAGGCCGGCAAGGCCTACGACGTGCAGCTGTGGAGTCCACCTGAGAAGCGTCGAAGCGTGACGGATCTGGAGAACCTGCTCATCGACACGCCCGGAGGCGGTCATGTGCGGCTCGCCCAGGTCGCCGACATCAGCATCGTCTCCGTCCCCAACGTGGTCCATCACGAGGGGTTGTTCCGCAACATCGACGTGGGCGCCAGCCTGGACGAATCGCGGGACCTGGGCGCGGTCGTCGGCGACATCGAGGACCGCCTCGACCAGGTCGAGTGGCCCCTCGAGTTCCGCGCGGAGCTGCTCGGCGAGTTCACCGAGCGGCAGGCCGCCCAGCAGCGCCTGCTGCTGTTCGCCGGCGCGGCCGCGATCGGGATCTTCCTGCTGCTGCAGGCCTCGTTCCAGAGCTGGCGACTGGCGACGCTGGCCTTCGTCACCTTGCCGATCGCATTGGTGGGTGGGCTGCTGGCGGCGTTCCTGGGCTCGAGGGTGATCTCGCTCGGGTCGCTGGTCGGGTTCCTCACCGTCCTTGGCATCGTGGCGCGCAACGGGATCATGCTCATCACCCACTGCCTGCATCTGGAGCGTGTCGAAGGCGTGCCGTTCGGGAGGGAGCTGGTCATCCGGGGGGCCAAAGAGCGCCTGGTGCCGATCATGATGACGGTCCTGACCACGGGCCTGGCCCTCATCCCGCTGCTGGTGTCCGGCTCAATCCCGGGCCAGGAGATCGAGCACCCGATGGCCGTGGTGATCATCGGCGGCCTGGTCACGGCAACGCTGCTCAACCTGTTCGTGGTCCCGTCGCTGTACCTGCGGTTCGCCAAGAGCAGGAGAGATCGTTCTCCGGCTCCGCCGCCGAACGCCGAGACCGCCTCGACGACGCCATCGCCGTAGGTGTTGCGCCGGGCCGGCCGCCTCCGTTCGATCGTGGTCTGGAAACCGACGACAATGTGATCGTGCGTGCGCTGGTGGTAGAGGACGAGCGGAAGATGGCCGCCCTCCTTCGACGCGGGCTGGTCGAGGAGGGCTACGCCGCCGACGTCACGCGCACCGGCAGAGACGCCATCGAGATGGCGCGGGAGAGCGCCTACGACGTCATCGTGCTTGACGTGATGCTCTCCGACCTGGACGGCCTGGGCGTCTGCCGGGCGCTGCGTGACGGCGGCGTCTGGACGCCGATCCTCATGCTGACCGCGCGCGACCGCGTCCAGGACCGGGTGGCCGGTCTGGACGCCGGCGCCGACGATTACCTGGTCAAGCCGTTCTCATTCGCCGAGCTGCTGGCCCGGCTGCGGGCCCTGACCCGCCGCGCCCAGCCGGAGCGTCCCACGGTCCTCCAGGCGGGGTCACTCCGCCTCGACCCGGCCACCCGGCAGGTCTGGCGGGGCGAGGCCGCCATCGAGCTGTCGGCCAAGGAGTTCACGTTGCTGGAGACGTTCATGCGCCGGCCCGGGCAGGTGCTGTCGCGCCGGGAGCTGCTGGGGCACGCCTGGGACACCGGCTACAGCGGCCGCTCCAACGTGGTCGACGTCTACGTCGGCTACCTGCGGGCCAAGATCGACCATCCGTTCGGGTACAGCTCCATCGAGACCGTCCGCGGGGCCGGTTACCGGCTTTGCCCAGACCGCGGCGCATGAGGACATGTTTCTCCTGGAGCGAGTGCCGACCCGCCTGCGGCTGACTCTGGCCTTCGCTGTGGGCATGGCCGCCGTCCTGATGGCCATGGGGCTGTTTCTTTACCTCCGCGTCGGTGCGGCGCTGGATCGGACGATCGACCAGAGCCTCCGAGGTCGCGCCGACGACGTGGCTGCCTTGGTCCGCGCGTCCGGCTCCGGGCTGCGCGAGGCCGGAGAGCGCCTGCTGGTCGAGCGGGAGGAGAACCCCGCTCAGGTGCTCGACCCGGACGGCACCATCCTGGACAGCGCGCCCGGGGTCGGCGGCCACCGGCTGCTCACCAGGCCCCAGCTCGCTCGCGCCAGCCAGGCAACGATCATGGTCGACCGGCCGCCGGTCCCTGGCTCCGATGACCTCCTGCGGGTGCTGGCCACACCCGTCCAGACCCAAGGTGGGCCGGTCGTGGTGGTCGTCGGGGCATCGGTCGACGACCGCATAGAGGCGCTGGAGGGCCTGCGTACCCAGCTGCTCCTCGGCGGACCGGTCGCGCTGCTGCTTGCTTCGCTGCTGGGATACAGCCTGGCTGCGGCCGCGCTGCGGCCGGTCGAGTCGATGCGGCGGGAGGCCGAGGCGGTGTCGGCGTCCGAGCCGGGTCGCCGGCTGCCGTTGCCACCCGCCGACGACGAGATCGCCCGGTTGGGAACGACCCTGAACACGATGCTGGGCCGGCTGGAGTCCGCGCTCGCGCGAGAGCGGCGCTTTGTGTCGGATGCCAGCCACGAACTGCGCACTCCCTTGGCCGCGCTCCGGACCGAGCTTGAACTCGCGCTGCGACGGAAGCGACCGCCAGAGGAGTTAGAAGCGGCGCTGCAGTCGGCAGTGGAGGAGACCGAGCGCCTGTGCCGGCTGGCC
>JASLBL010000562.1 GCA_030146615.1 Actinomycetes bacterium | reverse complement strand
CGGCAGGTCCTCGCCCTGGCCGACGTCGGCCAGCAGGGCGACCACGGAACGGCCCTGCTCGTGGACCAGCCGGTGGACGGTCACGGTGGTGTCCAGCCCGCCCGAGTAGGCGAGCACCACGAGGTCGGCAGGGAATCGGGTCATGCGGTCGCTCCTCGGTAGGGTTCGGTGATCGCGCGGGGCTCGACGGGGGTCACGGCGAGCGCGGCCAGCTGGCGGGCCATGGCCCGGCCGGGGGTGCGCTCGGTGCAGACGACCAGGACGGTGTCGTCGCCGGCGACCGTGCCGGCGACCCCGGCGATGCCGGCCCGGTCCAGGGTCGAGGCGAGCGCGGCGGCGTGGCCGGGCGGGGTGCGGAGCACGACCAGGTTGCCGCTGGGGACGATGGCCAGCAGCGACCCACCGAGCATGCGACGGATCTCGTCGTGGTCGGCGCCGTGGCCGTTGTCCGGCTCGGGCAGGGCATAGACCAGCCGGCCGTCCGGCCCCCTGACCTTGACCGCGCCCAGGTCGTCGAGGTCGCGCGAGATGGTCGCCTGGGTGGCGTCGAAGCCCTGGGCGCGCAGGTGCTCCAGGACCAGCGCCTGGCTGGACACCTGCCTGGTCCGCAGCAGGGCGGCCAGGGCCTGCTGGCGGGCCACCTTCAGCGGCACAGGCCGGCCTCCTCCAGGGCCGCCCCCAGCCGGGCCAGTCCCTCGTCGATCTCGTCCTCGGTGACCACCAGCGGCGGGGCCAGGCGCAGGGCGGTGTCGGTGACCGGGTTGACGACCAGGCCGCGACCGAGCGCGGCCAGGGCGGCCTGGCGGGCGTCGGCCGGGGCCTCGGGACCGAGGTCGAGCGCGAACCACAGCCCGGCCCCCCGGACCTCGGCCCCCGGCAGCCCGTCGTCGGGCTCGTCGGCACTCGGCGGGGCCCAGGTCGAGCGGCCGGTGAGGCGGCCCCGGAGCTCGACCAGCCCGTCGGCCAGGCGGGTCGAGACCTTGTCGACGTGGCCGCCGAGCAGCGGCTCGATCACGTCCAGGGTGGCCAGGGCGGCGGCGCAGGCGACCGGGTTGCCGCCGAAGGTGGTGCCGTGGTCGCCGCGCTGCATGGCGTCGGCCACCTCGGTCCGGGCGATGGTGGCGCCGATCGGGTAGCCGGAGCCGAGCGCCTTGGCCATGGTGACCACGTCGGGCCGGATCTCCTCGTGCTGGTGGGCGAAGAACCGGCCGGTGCGGCCCATCCCGGACTGGATCTCGTCCACGATCAGCAGCACCCCGGCCCGGGTCGTCAGCTCCCGGACCGCGTGCAGGTAGCCGGGGGGCGGGACCCGGATCCCGGCCTCGCCCTGGATCGGCTCGACGAGGACGGCCGCGGTGTCGGGTCCGATGGCCGCCGCTAACGCATCGACGTCGCCGAAGGGCACGTGGGAGAAACCGGGGGGCAGCGGCTGGAACGGGGTGTGCATGGCCGGCTTGCCGGTGGCGGCAAGGGTGGCCAGGGTGCGGCCGTGGAAGCCCCCGAGGGTGGCCACGATGCCGGTGGCCTGCTCGCCCCGGCTGGCCCGGCCCCAGCGCCTGGCCACCTTGATGGCGGCCTCGTTGGCCTCGGCCCCGGAGTTGGACAGGAACACCTTGGCGTCGCCGCCGAAGTGCCCGACGAGGCGCTCGGCCAGCTCCACCTGGGGACCGGTGAAGTAGAGGTTGGAGGTGTGGCCGAGGGTGCCGAGCTGGGAGCCGACCGCCTCGACGACCCTGGGGTGGGCGTGGCCGGCCGCCACCACCGCGATCCCGCCCAGGAAGTCCAGGTACTCGCGGCCGCGGGCATCCCACAGCCGCACCCCCTGGCCCCGGACGAACTCGACCTGGGGCCGCACGTAGGTCGGCCACAGCACCGCCGCCTCGCGCTCGGGCAGGCTGCTCACAAGTCCACCTCCCGATCCATCGGGGCACCCCCTTGGGGTTCCCCGAACCCCTCCGGCTCTGCCGCCACCATGGTCCCGACCCCGGAGTCGGTGAACAGCTCCAGGAGCAGGGCGTGCTCGCGGCGGCCGTCCAGGATGTGGGCCCGGCGGACCCCGCCCCGCAGGGCGGTCACGATCCCGGTGAGCTTGGGCACCATGCCGGCCGCGACCTGGCCGCCGGCCAGGATGGCCTCGACCTGGGCCACGGTCAGCTGCTCGAGCAGCGAGCCGGGGTCGGCCAGGTCGGCGTACAGCCCTTCGACGTCGGTCAGGTAGACCAGCTTCTCGGCCCCGAGGGCGGCGGCCAGGGAGCCGGCGGCGGCGTCGGCGTTGACGTTGTAGGGCTGGCCCTCGGGGCCGGCGGCCACGGTGGCCACCACCGGGACCAGGCCCTTGTCGGTCAGGGCGCGCAGGGCCGTCGGGTCGACCGCCGCGACGTCGCCGACGTAGCCGAGGTCGCGGCCGCCCGGGTCGACCCGGGGCCTTGCCTGGAGCAGCAGGCCGTCCTCGCCGGACAGCCCCACGGCCAGCCGCCCGTGGGTGTTGATCCGGCCCACCAGGGTCTTGTTGACCCGCCCGACCAGGACCATCCGGGCCAGGTCCATGGTCTCGGCGTCGGTCACCCGGTGGCCGTCGACGAACACCGGCTCCTTGCCGAACCGGGTCATCAGCTGGCTGACCTCGGGGCCGCCGCCGTGGACGACGATCACGTCCACGCCCACGTACCGGAGCAGGACCACGTCGTCGACAAAGGCGTCGAACCCGGCCGTGCCCATGGCCGCCCCGCCGTACTTGACGACCACCGTGCAGCCGGACAGCCGCTTGATCCAGGGCAGGGCCTCGTGGACCGCCGCCGCCTTGGCCTGCAGGTCGTCGAGGAGCCTGTTCACCGGGACACCCCTCCTGGGGCTCCCCGGACCCCTCCGGAGCGTCACGTCGTGTACTCCGAGTTGAGGCGGACGTACTCGGGGGTCAGGTCGCTGGTCCGGACCTCGGCCCAGGGGCCGTTCCCGCCCAGATGGAGGCGGAGCTCGATTTCCCGGGCGCCCATGGCCGCGCGAGCGTCGGCCCCGGTGGGCCGGCCCTGGCTGACCAGCAGCACCCGCTCCAGCGGCCCGGCCGGCGGCTCGATCCCGGCCGCGCCCGGCCCGCCGGCGACCTCGAGCCGGACCAGGCCCGGGTCGAAGCCGACGCCGGCCGTGCCGGCCGCCTGGAGCACCCGGCCCCAGTTGGGGTCGCCGCCGTAGACGGCCGTCTTGACCAGCGGGCTGTCGGCGACCCGGCGGGCCACGACCAGCGCCTCCTCCACCGGTCCGGCCCCGCCGACCTGGACGCTGACCACCTTGGTCCCGCCCTCGGCGTCGGCCAGCATCTGCCCGGCCAGGTCCGAGCAGACCGCCCGCACGGCCGCCGCCAGGTCCCCCGGGTCGGGACGCGCCCCCGAGGCCCCCGAGGCCAGCAGCAGCACGGTGTCGTTGGTCGACTGGGCCCCGTCGACGGTGATCCGGTTGAAGGAGGTCTCGGCGCCCGCCTCCAAGGCGTCCCGCAGCACATCGGGCTCGACGACGGCGTCGGTCGTCAGGACGGCCAGCATGGTCGCGTGGCCTGCCCCGGCGAGCGACGGCGCCAGCATCGCCGCCCCCTTGGCCATCCCCCCAACCGTCGCCCCTCCGGCCACCCGGGTCCCGGCCTGCTTGACCACCGTGTCGGTGGTGAGGATGGCCTCGGCCGCGGCCAGGCCGCCCGAGCGGTCGAGGTTGCCGGCCGCCTTGGCCACGCCCTCGCCGACCCGGGCCACGTCCAGCGGCACCCCGATCACCCCGGTCGAGCAGACCAGCACCTGCTCGGACCGGCAGCCCAGCTCGGACGCGGCCCGCTCCACGGTCGCCAGCACGGCCGCCTCGCCGGCCGGGCCGGTGCAGGCGTTGGCGTTGCCGGAGTTGAGCACCACCACCCGGGCGTCGGCCGACGCGGCCAGGCGGTTGCGCGACCACACCACCGGCGCCGCCACCACCTGGTTGGTGGTGAACACCCCGGCGGCCACCGTCCCCGGGTCGCCGACCACCAAGGCCAGGTCGGGGGCGCCCGACACCTTGAGCCCGCAGCTGACCCCGGCCGCCCCGAACCCGGCCGCCGCCGTCACCCCGAGCCGCCGGTCGACCAACACGCTGCTCGTCATGGCCCCGGAGGGACGAGGTCGAGGCCGTCCGTCTCCGGCAGGCCGAGGGCGAGGTTGGCGCACTGGACGGCCTGCCCGGCGGCGCCCTTGACCAGGTTGTCGATGGCGGCGGCGGCCACCACCCGGCCGGCCCGCCGGTCGGCCGTCGCCGCCACCTGGACCCGGTTGGTGGTGGCGACCGCCCGGGTGGCCGGCCAGCCCGTGGCCGGGTCGAGCAGGTCGACGAACGGCTCGCCGCCGTAGGCGGCCGCGTAGCAGGCGGCCAGCTCCTCGTCCCCGGCGGACGGGGCCAGGGTGGCGTAGCAGGTGGCCAGGAGGCCCCGGCTGGCCGGGACCAGGTGCGGGGTGAAGGTGACCGTGACCGGGGCGCCGGCGGCCAGGGCCAGCTCCTGCTCGATCTCGGGAGTGTGGCGGTGGCTCCCGACCTTGTAGGGGCCGACGTTCTCGTTGGCCTGGACGAACAGGTTGCCGTCGGTGAGCGACCGGCCGGCCCCCGACAGCCCGGACTTGGCGTCGACCACGATCCCGTCGGCCGCGGCCAGCCCGGCGGCGACCAGCGGGGCCAGGGCCAGCAGGGCCGCGGTCGGATAGCAGCCGGGCACGGCCACTCGGGTGGCGCCCCGTAGCTCCTCGCGGTGCAGCTCGGGCAGGCCGTAGGGCCAGGCGCCGAGCTGGTCGGGATGTGGATGCTCCGCCCCGTACCAGGCCGGGTAGGCACCCGGGTCGCGCAGCCGGAAGTCGGCCGAGAGGTCGACGACCAGCCCGGCCGCGGCCAGGGCCCGCAGGGCGAGCTCGGCCGCCCGGCCGTGGGGCAGGGCGCAGAACACCACGTCGGCGCCCTTCTCCAGGCCCTCGTCGACCGAGCAGAAGGCGAGCTCGCCGTAGGCGGCCCGCAGGCCGGGGTAGCGGGAGACGAGCGGCTCGCCGGCCGACCGCTCCCCGGCGGCCCAGGCCACCTCGAGACGTGGATGGCGGGCCAGGAGGCGCAGCAGCTCGGCCCCGGCGTAGCCCGAGGCGCCGAGCACGCCGACGTTGCGGGAGGACGAAGTCATGAGGATAGTTATGCAGTACCTGCTGAGAATATGCAACATCTGGCAGAACCGCTCATTCTCGCAGCAGGCTTGCTGTTGCGGGCGACGCATCGATATGCAAGGCTCGACTCGGACAGATGCGTCAGCGCGGCGGCAGCCTGCCCGGCGGTCGGCCGGTCGGCGCGTTCGTTCCTCGTCCCTTCTCCAGCACCGTTGTCGAGGCCTGCTGTCATGACCCAGCCACCAGC
>JASLBL010000554.1 GCA_030146615.1 Actinomycetes bacterium | reverse complement strand
TCGCCCGCCTCCTCGCTGTGGCCCAGCTCGACCCGGCCCAGTCTGGCCAGCCGCTCCAGCTCGGCCCGGATCGGCTGGGCGCCGAGCTCGACCGCGGTGGCGTGGCTCTGGCGGAGCAGCTCGGCGGCCAGCCGCTCCGGGCCGAGCTGGAGCGGCTGGCCAGACTGGGCCGGGTCGAGCTGGGCCACGGCGAGGAGGCGGGCGACCCCGCCGGCCCGGCGCCGGCAGCCGCGGCCGACGAGGCGGTCCCGGCGCTCGGCCTGACCCCCCGCGAGCTCGACGTGCTGGCCCTGGTGGCCGAGGGCCGCAGCAACCGCCAGGTCGGCGAGGCCCTGTTCATCAGCGCCAAGACGGCCAGCGTGCACGTGTCCAACATCCTGGCCAAGCTCGGGGTGGCCAGCCGGGTCGAGGCGGCCGCGGTCGCCCACCGCCTCGGCCTGCTGGAGCAGCGGTCGGGGCCGTGACGCCCCGGCCGCCGTCGGTCTCGGCCTAGGAGGCCGCGCCGTCCACCCGGGTCGGCGCCGGCAGGTAGCCGTAGCCACCTCCGCCGCCGTCCCCGCCGTCCTTGCGGCAGCCGGTCAGGGCCAGGCCGAGCACGAGCAGCAGGACGGCGACGGCCAGCCACATCTTCCTGTAGGTACGCATTTGGCATCGCCTCCGACGGGGGAACCCCGCGCGGTGGTGGCCGATTCCCATCCTCGGCCCGGGTGTGCCGAACGTCACCGGCCTGCGGTGCCGGCCGACACCGACCGGGAGGCGCCAGGGCGCCACACTGCCCGGGATCGCTGGCTGGAAGGGAACGCAGCATGAACCAGATCGTCGAATGCCCCGAGCCGGGCTGCGAGATGGCCGCCGAGGTCGTCTCACGGTGGGTGTGGCCGTCCACCGACGGCCCGGTCGAGCACGTCAGGGTGTTCTGCCTGCACGGCCACGCCAGGACGATGCTGACCGCCTGGCTGGTCACCCCGGCCCGCTCGGCCCGGGTGGCCTACCCGTCGACCCGCTGGAACTAGGCCGCGGCACCGCCGCGCCACACCGGGACGGGGTAGCCTGCCGCGCATGGACGGGCAGGCAACCGGCGCCCTGGAGGGGTGGCGCGAGCAGCTGGACGGCTGGGCCATCCCGGCCGAGCTCCTGGCCGCCGCGCCCGAGTCGCCGTGGGGGTTCCCGGTGGGGCTGTTCCGGTCCCGGGCCGAGCGGGCCGGGTCGGCGCCGGCCACCCCCTCGAACCGGGAGGCGGCCCGCTTCCTGCCGGCGGGGGGCACCGTCCTGGACGTCGGCGCCGGCGGCGGCGCGGCCAGCCTGCCCCTGGCCTCTGTGGCCGGGCGGCTGGTGGCGGTGGACGAGTCGGCCGGCATGGTGGCGTCGTTCCTGGCCGCGGCCGAGGCCGCCGGGGTGCCGGCCGAGGCGGTCGAGGGCCGCTGGCCGGAGGTGGCCGGCCGGGTCGGCCCGGCCGACGTGGTCGTCTGCCACCACGTGCTCTACAACGTTCCCGACCTGGCCCCGTTCGCCACGGCCCTGACCGGCCACGCCCGCCGGCGGGTGGTGGCCGAGCTGACCGAGCGGCACCCGCTGGTCGGCCTGGGGCCGCTGTGGCGGCGGTTCCATGGCCTGGACCGCCCGACCGGCCCAGGCGCCGACGACGCCGTGGCCGCCCTGGGCGCCCTCGGCCTGGCGGTGGACCGCCAGGACTGGGAGCAGCAGGAGCGGTTCGGCTTCGACGACTTCGACGAGCTGGTGGCGTTCACCCGCCGGCGCCTGTGCCTGCCCGCGCGACGCGACCCCGAGGTCGCCCAGGCCCTGCTGGAGCAGGGCACCCACCAGGTCGACGGGGTCTGGGTGAGCGGCCAGCCGCGCCGGGTGACCACGCTGTCCTGGGCCGGGGCGGCGGGCTGACCACGAGAGAGGAGCATGCGGTGGACCGAACCGACTGGCTGCGGGAGCGGCGCCAGACGGCCGAGGAGCGGCACGACGCCATCCACGCCTTCACCTACGACGAGCAGTACGGGGAGATGAGCCCCGCCCACCGGCGCTTCGTGGCCGACCTGCTGGAGCGCTGCCCGCCCGGCGGGACCGTGCTGGACGCGGCCTGCGGCACCGGCAAGTACTTCGCCATGGTCCTGGAGGCCGGCCGCCGGGTCGTCGGCACCGACCAGTCGACCGGGATGCTGGGCCGGGCCAGGTCCCGCTTCCCGGCCGTCCCCCTGGAGCGGGTCGGCCTCCAGGAGCTGGACTTTGCGGCCGAGTTCGACGCCGTCATGTGCATCGACGCCATGGAGAACATCCCGCCCGAGGACTGGCCCCGGGTCGCCGGCAACCTGGCCAGGGCCGTGCGCCCCGGCGGGCCGGTGTACCTGACCGTCGAGCAGGTCGACGACGAGGAGCTGGACCGGGAGCTGGCCGACGCCACCGCCCGCGGCCTGCCGGTGGTCCGGGGCGAGGAGTCCCGCGACGGCTACCACTTCTACCCGTCGCGCGAGCAGGTCGCCGGCTGGCTGGACGAGGCCGGCCTTCAGGTGGTGGCCGAGGACTACAGCGCCGGGGACGGCTACGGCTACCTGCACCTGCTGACCAGGGCGGGCTAGGCCAGGCGCTCGAGCACGGTGCCGTCGCCGGCGACCCGGAAGGCGGCCGGGACCACGGCCACGTGGTAGCGGCGGGCCAGGTCGGGCCGCCGGGACACGTCGACGGTGTGGAGCGGCTGGGGGCCGTCGGCCAGGCGCTCCTCGAGCTCGTGGCAGTCGCTGCACAGCGGGTGGGTGAACTGGACCACCGCCGGGCGGCCGGGGGCGGCCCCGACCTCGGCCAGGTCGAGCGCGCCGACGGCGCCCGGCCGGACCCCGCGGAGCCGCGCCCCGAGCTTGTACAGCTCGCAGCCGACGCACAGGCCGGTGGCCGCGGCCAGCAGGGCGAGCCCGGCGACGATCGCCCCCAGGGCCGTCCCGGCCCCGGCCAGCCCGGCCACCTGGGCGCCGAAGGCCAGGCTCAGCACGGTCGCCCCGATCTTGTTGGCGAATCGGGGCGGCCGGGCGTCCTCGACCCGGCCCTCACCCACCCGCGGCTGGACGAGCTCGAAGTAGGCGACACACGGCAGGCACCAGCGCCGCCCGAGGACTAGCCCGGCCACCAGCTGGAGGGCGAGCAGCCCGTACAGCCACCACCAGCCGGTGGCCAGGGCGAGCACGGCCCCGGCGCCCACGGTCGCCTGGAGGAACCGGGGCGCGCGGGCGTCGACCACGTCGGTGTCGGCATAGGGATCGGCGGTCGGCCGGGAACGGAGGGCAGAGGACATCGGGGGACCATCCTGGGTACGCGAGAAGTCCGGCGGGGGAGTGCGGCCCGGCCGGTCAGGTGGTCGCGGCGAGCGAGGCGCGCGACGACCGGCGGGCCCGCCGACAGGCGCAGGAGCAGACGCGCCCGTGGTCGAGGGCGCGGTTCCTGGTCAGCAGGTGT
Source organism: Actinomycetes bacterium (assembly GCA_030146615.1). Taxonomy (GTDB): domain Bacteria; phylum Actinomycetota; class CALGFH01; order CALGFH01; family CALGFH01; genus CALGFH01. The sequence continues at coordinate 9,260 of JASLBL010000554.1, read as the reverse complement.
CCTTCCACTGCTGGCACGGTGCCCGACCGGCCCGTGCTTGTCAACGCCGCGGGCCGTCCTCTGTGGGGGCGAGCAGCCGGTCGCGCAGCCGGTCGAGGTCGTCGCGGCCCAGGCCGGTGGCCAGCAGGTAGGGCTCGACCCCGCCGAAGCGCTCGCTCAGCCGCGCCAGCACCTCGGTCATGACCTCGGCGGTGGGGGCGTACCGGGCCAGCAGGGCCTCGCGCTCGGCCCGCTCCTCGGGGGGGAGAGCCTCCAGCCACGCCTGGTCCCGGGGCCGCAGCAGCTCGGCCGTCATCGCGTAGTCGGCGGCGATCGTCTCGGCGGGCACCCCGGCCAGCCCCAGCAGCAGGGCCGAGATCAGCCCGGTGCGGTCCTTGCCGGCCGCGCAGTGGATCACCACCACCCCGTCAGGGGCCCGGGCGATCGCCGCCATGGCCTCGGCCACCCCCTGGCGGTAGCGGTCCAGCATCTGGAGGTAGTCCTCGGCCAGGGTGCTGACGGCCTCGGGCGGGGCGGCCGCCGGGTCGATGAACGACACGTTGGTGTAGACGATGCCGTGGTCGCCCGGCTCGGCGAACGGGTTGGGGTGGTCGGCCAGCTCGGTCGGCAGCCGCAGGTCCACGATCGCCCGCACCCCGTAGTCGGCCAGGGCGGCCCGCCCGGCCTCGGTCAGCGCGGCCGGGCTGTCGGAGCGGACCACCGCCCCCCAGCGTGTCTGGCGTCCGTCCTCGGTCGCGTACCCGCCCAGGTCGCGGGCGTTCAGGCATCCCTCCCAGGCCAGCAGCCGGGTCCACTCGCGTTGCTCGGTCGTCACAGTCCCTCCGTCGTTCGCAGCTCCTCCCGGCCAGCCTACCGGCGCCTTGCGACGAACCCATTGACGGGCCGGGGCCGGCGGACCACATTTGAAGGGCCCGGACGCCCAGGTCCGCTGGAGGTGGAGATGGCCGAGCACCGAACCGCCGCCGTGATGGAGGCCCTGGCCTCCGTCTACGACCCCTGCTGTCAGGAGAAGGGGCTGTCGGTGGTGGACATGGGCCTGGTCCGCAAGGTCGACCTCGACGGCGACCAGGCGCGGGTTGAGCTGCTGCTGACCACCGGCTGGTGCCCGTTCGCGGCCAACCTGGTCGGCGAGATCACCGAGCGGGTGGCCGCCCTGCCCCAGATGGCCGGGGCGACGGTCGAGATCGTCTGGGACGAGCCCTGGACCACCGACCGGCTGTCCGACAAGGCCCGGCGCACGCTGCGCTTCCTGCCCCACCCCAAGGAGGTCGGCCCATGATCGGCGACGACGCGATCGTGTTCGACGGCGTGGCCCACGTCTTCAACTTCGAGAAGAAGAACGCCTACGGGACGCCGGGCGAGATGTTCCAGAACCACCTGTACGCCTTCCACGCCACCCTCACCCCCGACGGGCAGACGGTCCTGCCGCCCGAGGAGTTCCTGCGCCAGTGGACCGTCGACGAGATCGACGAGATGGTCTACCGCCAGAGCGACACCGACATGCTGTGCGCCATGCCGCTGCCGCTGACCGACCTGTTCAAGGACGGCCTCTCGCCGTGGGAGGAGTGCGCCGAGCTGGCCAGCCGCAACCCCGACCGGACGGTGTTCTGGGGCTCGGTCAACCCGCTGGAGGGCCGCCGGGCCCTCGACCTGATGGAGCGGCAGGTCGGCGAGTTCGGGGCCAAGGCGTTCAAGTTCTACAACGTCCGCTACGACTACGGCCGGCCGTTCCCGTGGCGGATGGACGACCCCCAGGTCGCCTTCCCGGTGTTCGAGAAGGCCCAGGAGCTGGGCGTCAACCTGATCGGGGTCCACAAGGGCGTCCCCCTGGGGCCCCAGCCGATCGAGGCCACCCAGACCTGGGACATGGACGGGGCGGCGGCCAACTTCCCCGACATCAACTTCGTCATCTTCCACGTCGGGCTGCCGTTCATCGACGAGGTCTGCTGGCAGCTGATCCGCTACCCGAACCTGTACGCGTCGATCGCGGCCACCATCAACTTCCTGGTCCGGGCACCCCGCCAGTTCGCCGAGGTGCTGGGCAAGCTGCTGTTCTGGTGCGGCGAGGACAAGATCATCTACGGCAGCGAGGCGCCCATCTTCCATCCCCAGTGGGCCCTTGACGCCTTCTGGGACTTCCAGCTGCCCCAGGACCTGGTCGAGGGCTACGGCTACCCGCAGCTCACCGAGCAGGCCAAGCGCAAGATCCTGGGCGAGAACCTGCTGCGCCTGCACGGCATGGACGTCGAGGAGACCAGGGCCAGGCTGCGCGGCGTCTAATCCGCCGCCTGACCCGGCGGCTCAGCCAGCGGCTCGGGGGTGAGGTCGAGGTCCTCCTCGTCGCCGAACGCGATGCCGAGGGCTCGGGCGGTCTGGATCATCTCGTGGTCGGGCGGGACGGTGCGGGTCTTGCCGGCCGTCTCGGCCATCGACACGGTGGTGATCCTCGCCTCCCGGCTGACCACGACCTCGCCGTAGCGCCCCTCGGCCAGGATCCGGACCGCGGCCGCGCCGAAGCGGGTGGCCAGGATCCGGTCGAACGGGGTCGGCACGCCGCCCCGCTGGAGGTGGCCGAGGACGACCACCCGGGCGTCCTTGCCGGTCACCTTGGCGACCTGGGTGGCGACATGGGCGCCGATCCCGCCCAGGGTGCCGGTGGCCTCCTGGTAGACCTGGCCGCCGCCACGCTCCACGGCCCCTTCGGAGCAGATCACGATGGAGAAGTTGGACCCGCGGTACTCGCGGGTCAGCACCTGGGAGGCGACCGCCTCGACGGTGAACGGGATCTCGGGGAGGAGGATGACGTCGGCCCCGCCGCCAAGGCCCGAGTGGAGCGCGATCCAGCCGGCGTCGCGGCCCATCACCTCCAGCACCATCACCCGGTTGTGGCTGGCCGCGGTGGTGTGGAGCCGGTCAAGGGCCTCGGTGGCCACGGTCAGGGCGGTGTCGAAGCCGAAGGTGCGGTCGCAGCCCCAGAGGTCGTTGTCGATCGTCTTGGGCACCCCGACCGCCCGGACCCCGTAGCGGGACAGCTCGCTGGCGATCCCCTGGCTGCCCTCGCCGCCGATCACGACCAGGGCGTCGATGCCGAGCCGCTTGGTGTTGGCGGCCAGCTCCTTGTAGGGGGCCGGGTCGCGGACCCACTCGCCGTCGACCCGCATGGCCGAGAAGTGGCCCTTGTTGGACGAGCCGAGGATGGTGCCACCCCGGTTCAGCAGCCCGCTGACCGCCGAGCTGTCCAGCGTCCGGGTGCGCGGCCGGCCGATCAGCCCCTCGAAGCCTTCCTCGATGCCGAGCACGGACCAGCCGTGGTCAATCTCGGCCGACCGGACCACCGCGCGGATGACCGCGTTCAGCCCTGGTGCGTCGCCACCACTGGTGAGCACCCCGATGCGTCGGATTGGAGCCGTCATGTCGGGTGCACCCCCAGCTTCCGATGGGTAAGTACCGCTCCGTGGGGGCAGGGTAACGCGTGGCGGCGCCGGTCGCGCAACTCCTAGGCCGGCAGCCGTGTCAAAACATTCGCAACCGTTCACATCGACCACAGGGAGGGCCGGTGGCCAAGGCGGCGGGCAAGAAGAGGAAGCGACCGGGGCTGACCCGGAGGATGGTCAGGTCGACCCTGCGGGTCGGCATGCTCGCCACGGCCGTGCTCGTGGGACGAAAGAGCGCCGGCGGCGGCAAGGCCAGGGCCGGGCAGGGCGACGGGGCGGCCGGTGGCGGCACCGAAGCCCCGGGTGGGCTGGGAGCGGCCGCCGGCGGCGACCCGGGGGCCAGCCACGAGACCGACCCCGGGGCGGTCGACAACGGCCGCCACGGCCGCCAGGCCGACGCCCCCCAGCAGATCCCGCCCAAGGGCTGGAAGGACATCGCCAAGCGGACCCTCAAGGAGGTCAAGCAGGACCAGGTCCCCCTGCTCGCCGCCGGCGTCGCCTTCTACACCCTGCTGGCCCTGTTCCCGGCCATCATCGCCGGCGTCTCCATCTACGGGCTGGTCGCCGACCCCGAGACCGTCCGCGACCAGATCGACCGGCTGACCGAGATGCTGTCGCCCGAGACGGCCACCATCCTCAACCAGCAGATCCGGCAGGTGACCAGCGGGGCCGGCGGCGCCCTCGGGGTCGCCACCGTCATCGGGATCCTGACCGCCCTGTGGAGCGCCTCCAGCGGCATGAAGGCCCTGATCACCGGGGTCAACCTGGCCTATGACGAGACCGAGAGCCGCAAGTTCGTCAAGCTCCGCGGCCTGTCCATCCTGCTCACCCTGGGCGCGATGGTCCTGCTGGCCGTGGCCGGGGCGACCATCGCCGGCTTCCCGCCGATCGCCGACAACCTGCCGGTGGTGCTCCAGTGGGTGGTCTCCATCCTGCGCTTCGTGGTGCTGGGGGCGCTGCTGATCGCCGGGCTGGCCGTGCTCTACCGCTACGCCCCTGACCGCGACGAGCCCAGGTGGTCCTGGGTGAGCTGGGGCTCCGGGGTCGCCACCCTGCTGTGGATCCTGGCCTCGATCGGGTTCTCGATCTACGTGAACTCCTTCGGCAACTACAACAAGACCTACGGGGCCCTGGCCGGGATCATCATCCTGATGTTCTGGCTGTTCCTGACGGCGGTGATCGTGCTCGTCGGGGCCGAGCTCAACACGGAGATGGAGCTCCAGACGGCCAAGGACACCACCGCCGGCCCGACCAGGCCGATGGGGGATCGCGACGCCCACGCCGCCGACCACGTCGCCGAGTCGCCCGCGGCCACCTAGGACCAATTGCTTGATCCGGTGGGAACCGGGGAATGCTCCCCGGGAGGCCACCAAGGCGAGCCGACCGGGGAGCAGCTGGATGAGCGCAGCAGGGCAGCAGGCACGGCGGGCCGAGCGGACGGCCAGGCAGGCGGTCGACAGCGGGCCGATCAAGACCCTCGGCCGGGTCGGGCTAATCGCCTACGGGGTCGTCCACGTCCTGGTCGCCTACCTGGCCGTCCGGGTCGCCCTGGGCGGCGGGGACAAGGCCGACAAGACCGGCGCCCTCCAGACCATCGCCGAGCAGCCGGCGGGCCGGTCCCTGCTCTGGGTGCTGACCGCCGGCCTGGTCGCCCTGACCGTCTGGCAGCTCGCCGAGGCCGGCTGGGGCCACGGCTACCGGCGCCCCCAGCGCAAGCGCACCCTCCAGCGGCTGGTCAGCCTGGGCGAGGCCGCGGTCGCGGGCGCGCTCGCCTTCAGCTCCTTCAAGGTCGCCTCGGGCGAGGGCGGCAAGTCCAAGGGCGAGAAGGCGGCCTTCATCGACAAGGTCTTCGACTGGCCGGCCGGGGAGCTGCTGGTCGCCCTGGTCGGCCTCGGGATCGTGGCCATCGCCATCTACCTGGTCCACCGGGGCATGGCCAAGACCTTCGTCGAGGACCTCGACCTGGCCGGGGCCGAGCCCCACGCCCGCGACGCCGTCATCCGCTTCGGGCAGGTCGGCTGGCCAGCCCTCGGGGTCGCCTACGGCATCATCGGGCTGCTGCTGGTCTACTCGGCCGTCACCTACGACTCCGAGAAGGCCACCGGCATGGACACCGCCCTCAAGACCCTGGCCGGCCAGCCGTACGGGACCCTCCTGCTGCTGATGGTCGCGGCCGGGCTGGCGTGCTTCGGGGCGTACTGCCTGTTCGACGCCCGCTATCATCGCGCCTGAGCCGCCGGCCGCGGGCCACCACCACCGCCCCCGCGACCAGGGCCAGCCCGCAGGCCACGGGGACGACGTCGCCCACCCGGACATAGGGGGTCCGCTCGGCCGACAGCGGCAGTTCGACCACGGCCGCGCCCCGCCAGCCGCCCGGCGCCCAGGCCAGGCGGCGGCCGCGGGCGTCGAAGGCGGCCGAGGTGCCGCTGAGGGCGGCCTGGAGCACCGGCCGGCCCGACTCCACCGCCCGCACCGCCGACAGGCTGGCGTGCTGGTCCAGGCCCCAGCTGCCCTGGAAGGTGGTGTCGGCGGTCTGGACCACCACCAGGTCGGCCCCGTCGGCGGCGAGGTTCCTGGCCAGGTCGGGGAAGGCCGACTCGAAGCAGACCAGCGGGCCGACCGACAGCCCGCCCGCGGGCAGGACGGCCAGGCGGGTCCCGCGGTGCCGGTCGACGGCGGCGGCGTCGGTGAGCCGGGTCACCCAGCCGAGCAGCGGCCGCAGCGGCACGTACTCCCCGAACGGCACCAGCCGCATCTTGTCGTAGCTGCCGAGCACGCCCGCCTCGCCGACCAGCAGGGCGCTCTTGTAGATGCCGCCGCCGGCCTCCCGCCGGGCGTCGACATTGGCCAGGACCGGCCCGCCGGCGGCCCGGGCGGTGGCGGCCAGCCGGGCCACGTCGCCCGGGTTGGCCGCCGGGTCGCGGCCGACGCTGCTCTCGCCCCACACCACCAGGTCGGGCCGGGCGCCGGGGGGCAGGGCCCGGCTGAGGCGCTCGCTGGCCCGGAACCGCTCCTCGACCGGGCCGACGACCCCGGGCTGGACGAACACCACCCGGGCCGTCCCGGCCGGGGCCGGCGCCGGGCGCAGCGCCCAGAAGGCCAGGGCGGCCAGGGGGAGCGCGGCCGCGACCAAGGCCGCCGTCGCCCGGGTCGGCCCGGGGACCCGCCGGCCGACGGCCGCGGCCACGGCCACGTTGACCGCCACCAGCAGGAAGCTCAGCCCCCACACACCGCCGAGGGCGGCCACCGACAGCAATGCCGGGGCGTTCCACTGGCTGGCCCCGAGCAGCCCCCAGGGGCCGCCCAGCCCCTCCCAGGAGCGCACCGCCTCGCCGGCCACGAACGCGCTCGGGACCAGCACCAGGGCGGCCGCCAGCCGCCTCGGCCCGGGCCGGCCGGAGCCGCCGAGCAGGGCCCAGCCGAGCCAGCCGAGCGGCAGCCAGGTCACGGCCAGCAGCATGGCCAGGGGGACCATGAACGGGCCGACGGTGGTGACCAGGAAGGCGTTGACGGCCAGGAAGAACCCGGTCCCGCCGAGCCAGGCCCGGACCGCCGCCTCAAACCCGCTGGGGGCGGTCATGGCCAGCAGCAGCACCGGGACGAGCCCGACCAGGGCCAGCCACCACCAGCCAGGCCGGGGGAAGGCCAGGGCCAGCGGCGCCCCCAGCAGCGGCGCCGCCAGCCGGCCGCTCCACCTGCTCATCAGGCTAAGCTTAGAGGTTCATGGCGACGTATTTGATCTCGAGGTACTCGGCGATGCCCTCGAGGCCGCCCTCACGGCCGATGCCGGACTGCTTGACCCCGCCGAAGGGGGCTGCCGGGTTCGACACCAGGCCCTGGTTGAGCCCGACCATGCCCGTCTCCAGGCCCTCCACGACCCGGAAGGCCCGCTTCAGGTCGCGGGTGTAGACGTAGGCGACCAGCCCGAACTCGGTGTCGTTGGCGGCCGCGACCGCCGCCGCCTCGTCGTCGAAGGAGGCCACCGGGGCCACCGGCCCGAAGATCTCCTCCTTGAGCACGCGGGCGTCGGCGGGGACGTCGGCCAGCACCGTCGGCTGGTAGAAGTAGCCGCGGCCGTCACCAGGGCGGGCGCCCACGACCGCCCGAGCGCCCTTGTCGAGGGCGTCGCCGACCAGCTCCGACACCTTGTCGACGGCGTCCTTGTTGATCAGCGGGCCGACCTGGACGCCGTCCTCGGCGCCCCGGCCGACCTTCATGGCCCCCATCCGCTCGGCCAGCTTCTCGGCGAACGCCCCGGCCACCGGCTCGGCCACGTGGAAGCGGTTGGCGGCCGTACAGGCCTCGCCGATGTTACGCATCTTGGCGATCATCGCCCCCTCGACGGCCGCGTCCAGGTCGGCGTCGTCGAAGATCAGGAAGGGGGCGTTGCCGCCGAGCTCCATCGAGACCCGGAGGACGTTGTCGGCGGCCTGGGCGAGCAGCTTGCGGCCGACCTCGGTGGAGCCGGTGAACGACAGCTTGCGGGTCCGGCCGTCTTTGATCAGCGGCTCCATCATCGACCCCGAGGATCGGGTGGTGACGATGTTGCACACGCCGGCGGGCAGCCCCGCCTCCTCCAGGATCTGGCCGAGGGCCAGCATCGACAGCGGGGTGAGGGCGGCCGGCTTGACCACCATGGTGCAGCCGGCGGCCACCGCCGGGCCGATCTTGCGGGTCCCCATGGCCATCGGGAAGTTCCAGGGGGTGATGAGCACGCACGGCCCGACCGGCTGCTTCATGGTCAGCAGGCGGCCCTTGCCGTTGGGGGCGACCGCGTAGCGGCCGTCGACCCGGACCGCCTCCTCGGCGAACCAGCGGAAGAACTCGGCCGCATACGCGATCTCGGCTTTGCTCTCGGCCAGTGGCTTGCCCATCTCCAGGGTCATCAGCAGGGCCAGCTCGTCGGCTCGGTCGTTGAGGGCCTGGAAGGCCCGGCGTAGAATCTCGCCCCGCTCCCGGGGCGGGTGGGCGGCCCAGTCGGCCTGGGCGGCGACGGCCGCGTCCAGGGCGGCCATGCCGTCGGAGGGGGTGCCGTCGGCCACCTGGCACAGCACCTCGCCGGTGGAGGGGTCCTCGACCGGGAAGGTGCCGCCGCCGCTGGCCTCGCGCCACTCGCCCCCGATGAACAGCCGCGGGGTGACCCGCTCGACGACCGCCTGCTCCGATGTTGCGATGCTCATGGGCCTCTGCCTCCTCTGGCGTCCGCGGCCGGCGTCCCAGCCTAGCGCGTCGGCTTGCGCCGGGCGCCGCCAGTCGCCAGGCTGACGCCCATGCGGTGGCTGCTGATGGCGGCGGTGGCGGTCCTCGGGCTGACCGGCTGCACGAGCGGCGACGCCCCCGAGCCGGCCCCGGCCACGACGGCGGCGTCGCCGGCCGGCGAACCGGCCTGGCGGACGCTGGCCCCGGTCCCGTCGGAGCGGACCGAGGTCGCCGCGGCCGCCGTCGGCGACAAGATCTGGGTGCTGGGCGGCTACGCCCCCGACGGGGCCACCCTGGCCACCGCCGAGGTCTACGACACCGCCGCCGACCGCTGGTCCCGGGGCCCCGACCTGCCGGTGGCCGTCAACCACGCCATGGCCGCCACCCTGGACGGGGTGCTGTACGTCGCCGGCGGCAACGACGGCGACGGCCCCAGCACCCAGGTGGCGCGCCTGGACGGGGACGGCTGGCGCCGGCTTGCCCCGCTGCCCCAGGGCCGCTCGGCCGGCGGGCTGGTCGCCCTGGACGGGCGGCTGTACCTGGTCGGCGGGGTGGTGGACGGCGGGCTGGCCGGCGACACCCAAGTCTACGACCCGGCCGCCGACCGCTGGTCCTCGGCCCCCGGCC
>JASLBL010000525.1 GCA_030146615.1 Actinomycetes bacterium | reverse complement strand
GGGCGCTGAACAGCCGCACGTGGTTCGACGGGGCCCGCCGGGCCGCCTTGACGCCCTTCCACAGCAGCCAGATGACCAGCACCTGGAGCACCACGAACAGCAGCCGCGGCAGCTCGAACGGCAGCTCGATCCCGAGCAGGGCCAGGCCCCAGAGGATGAACCCGTAGATGAGCATCTTGAACACGCCCGGATAGATCGGGCGTGCTCCCCGGCGATAGCCGGGCGGCGGTCGGCGCATACTCGCAGTCTAGGGCCTGTGGACAACTCCCAGCACCCCCCGGCCCTCGGCTACGCCACTGCCGCCGGCTGTCGTCGGGTGAAGGTGAGCTTGTCGTCCTCGGCGTCGACCAGGATCGCGTCGCCCTCGGCCAGCTCGCCGCCGAGGAGGCGGCGGGCCAGCTCGTCGCCGATGGCCTTGGAGACCAGGCGGCGCAGTGGGCGGGCGCCGTAGGCGGGGTCGTAGCCGCGGTCGGCCAGCCAGGCCTTGGCGGCCGGGGTCAGCTCCAAGGTGAGGCGCCGGTCGGCCAGGCGGGCGGCCAGGCGGGCCACCTGGAGGTCGACGATCCGGGCGAGCTCGTCGCGGCCGAGGCGGTGGAAGACCAGGACCTCGTCCAGCCGGTTGAGGAACTCGGGCTTGAACGCCTCCCGGACCGCGGCCATGACCCGCTCGCGGCTGACCTCCTCGGGCTCGACCATGTCGGTGAGCAGTGACGACCCGAGGTTGGAGGTCATGATCAGGACCACGTTGGCGAAGTCGACGGTGCGACCCTGGCCGTCGGTCAGGCGCCCGTCGTCCATCACCTGGAGCAGGACGTTGAACACGTCCGGGTGGGCCTTCTCGACCTCGTCCAGCAGCACCACCGCGTACGGCCGGCGCCGCACCGCCTCGGTGAGCTGGCCGCCCTCGTCGTAGCCGACGTAGCCGGGGGGCGCCCCGACCAGCCGGGCCACCGAGTGCTTCTCGCCGTACTCGCTCATGTCGATGCGGACCAGGGCCCGCTCGTCGTCGAACAGTAGCGCGGCCAGAGCCCTGGCCAGCTCGGTCTTGCCGACCCCGGTGGGCCCGAGGAACAGGAAGCTGCCGATCGGGCGGCCGGGCTCGGACAGGCCGGCCCGCGACCGGCGGATGGCGTCGGCCACCGCCTGCACGGCGTCGTCCTGGCCGACCACCCGGCGGTGAAGCTCGTCCTCGAGCCGCAGCAGCTTGGCCATCTCGCCCTGGACGAGCCGGGTCACGGGGATGCCGGTCCAGGCGGACACGACCTTGGCCACGTCCTCCTCGTCGACCTCCTCCTTGAGCATCCGGCGGTCGGCCTGGAGCTCGGCCAGGCGCTGGTTGGCGGCGGCCAGGTCGCGCTCGAGGCCGGGCAGGACCCCGTAGCGGAGCTCGGCCGCCCGCTCCAGGGAGCCGTCCCTGGTCGCCCGCTCGGCCTCGCCCTTGACCTCCTCGATCCGGGCGTTGATCTCCCGGATGGCGCCGATGGCCTCCTTCTCGCCCTCCCAGTGAGCCTTCATGCCGGTCAGGGCCTCGGTCAGCGAGGCCAGCTCCTCCTCGAGCTTGGCCAGCCGCTCCCGCGACACCTCGTCCTTCTCCTTGCGCAGCGCGGCCCGCTCGATCTCGAGCTGGCGGGCCCGCCGCTCCAGCACGTCGACCTCGGTCGGCATCGAGTCGATCTCGATCCGCAGCCGGGAGGCGGCCTCGTCGACCAGGTCGATGGCCTTGTCGGGCAGGAACCGGCCGGTGACGTAGCGGTCCGACAGCACCGCCGCCGCGACCAGGGCCGAGTCCTGGATGCGGACGCCGTGGTGGACCTCGTAGCGCTCCTTGAGGCCGCGCAGGATGGCGATCGTGTCCTGGACGCTGGGCTCGCCGACCAGAACCGGCTGGAAGCGGCGCTCCAGGGCGGCGTCCTTCTCGATGTGCTTGCGGTACTCGTCAAGGGTGGTGGCCCCGACCATCCGCAGCTCGCCGCGGGCCAGCATCGGCTTGAGCATGTTGCCGGCGTCCATCGAGCCCTCGGCGGCGCCGGCCCCGACCACGGTGTGGAGCTCGTCGATGAAGGTGATGATCTGGCCGTCGGAGCCGCGGATGTCGTCGAGGACGGCCTTGAGCCGCTCCTCGAACTCGCCCCGGAACTTGGACCCGGCGACCATGGCCCCCAGGTCGAGGGCGACGATCCGCTTCTCCTTGAGCGACTCGGGCACGTCGCCGGCCACGATCCGCCCGGCCAGGCCCTCGACGATGGCCGTCTTGCCGACCCCGGGCTCGCCGATCAGCACCGGGTTGTTCTTGGTCCGGCGCGACAGCACCTGGACGACCCGGCGGACCTCGTCGTCACGGCCGATCACCGGGTCGAGCTTGCCCTGGCGGGCCATCTCGGTCAGGTCACGGCCGAAGCGCTCAAGGGCCTGGTACTTGGCCTCCGGGTCCTGGTCGGTGACCTTCTTGCCCCCGCGAACCTCGGTCAGGGCGGCCAGGATGGCCTCGCGGGTCACGCCGGCGTCGGTCAGCAGCCGGGCCGCGGCGGTCGAGCCCTCGGTCAGGGCGAGCAGCAGGTGCTCGGTGGAGACGTACTGGTCGCCGAGGGCGCCGGCCTCCTTGCGGGCCCGCTCCAGGAGCCGGCCCAGCTGGGGCGAGGCCACCGTCTCCTGCTCGGGGCCGTAGACCTTGGGGATCCGGTCGAGGGCCTCGGCGGCCCTGGCCTTGAGCATGCCCGGGTCGGCCCCGGCCCGGCGCACGACCGGGTACACGACCCCGTCGGGGTCGGCGAGCAGGGCGACCAGCAGGTGCTCGGGCTCGATACGCTGGTGGTCACTGGAGCGGGCCTCGCGCTGGGCGGTGGCCAGCGCCTCGGCGGCCCGGTGGGTGAAGCTGTTCACGTCCATGGTCGGTTCCGTTTCAGGCCTGTTCGTATCGGGAGGGGTACTCGTAGCGGACGATCGCCGAGGAGTAGGGGACCAGGTCGCGCCGGGCCGACCGGCGGACGTTCTCCAGCTCCTGGCGGTGGCGGCGGGCCTGGGCCCGCAGCTCGGCCTCGAGCGAGGCCACGGCCGCCTGGAGGCGCTCGACCTCCTGGGTCAGGGCCATGACCCGCTTGACGCCTTCCAGGTTCATGCCGTCACCGGTCAGCCGCTTGATCTCCAGCAGCCGCTGGATGTCGCGCTCGGAGTAACGGCGGGCGTTGGCGGTGGTCCGCTTGGGCCGGACCAGCCCCTCCCGCTCGTAGATGCGGAGCGTCTGGGGATGGACCCCGGCCAGCTCGGCCGCGACCGAGATCACGAACACCGCCCGGTCACGCTGGTCGGCCATGGTCGTCACCTCCTCGCGCAGCCTCAGTCGATCCCGAGGTGGTTCCTCGGCGTGGTGTCGGACAGCGACGCGAACTCCCGCAGCAGGTCCCGCTCCTTGCGCGAGAGCTTCTCGGGCACGGCCACCTGGAGGCTGACCAGCAGGTCGCCGCCGCCCTTGCGGCCGGCGCCGGGCACGCCCCGGCCCCGGACCCGGAAGGTGCGGCCGTTCTGGGTACCGGCCGGGACCCTGAGGGTCACCGGGCCGTCGAGGGTCGGCACCTTCAGCTCCGTGCCCAGGGCGGCCTCGGCGAAGGTCACCGGCACGGTGATGGTGAGGTCCTGGCCGCTGCGCGCGAACAGGGGGTGCGGGGTGACCCGGACCTTGACGATCAGGTCGCCGGCGGGGGCGCCGGCCTGGCCGGGCTCGCCCTGGCCCTTGAGCCGGATGGTGGCCCCGTCGTTGACCCCGACCGGGATCCGGACCCGCAGCTCCCGGGTGCGGACCTCGCTGCCGCGGCCCTGGCAGGTCGGGCAGGGGTCGTCGATCACCGAGCCGCGGCCCTGGCAGGTCGGGCAGGGGCTGGAGAGGCCGAACAGCCCCTGGTCGCGGGTGACGGTGCCGCGGCCGTTGCAGGTCGGGCAGGGCCGGGGCAGGGTGCCCGGCTTAGCCCCCGAGCCGTGGCAGGTGTGGCAGGGCGCCGGGCCGCGCAGCTGGAGCGGGATGGTCGCGCCCCGCACCGCCTCCTCGAACCCGAGGGTGACCTCGCTCTCGACGTCGCGGCCGCGCCGGGCCGCCGTCTGGGACTGGCGGCCACCGCCGAACAGGTTGCCGAACAGGTCGCCGAGGCCGCCCAGGTCCTCGACCCGGACCCGTCCGCCGCCGGGGAACCCGCCCCCGCCGCCCGGGAAGCCGCCGAAGCCACCGCCCCCGAACGCCCCCGAGGCCAGCAGCCGCCGGGCCTCGTCGTACTCGGCCCGCTTCTTGGGGTCGGACAGCACGGCATAGGCCCGCCCGACCTCCTTGAAGCGCTCCTCGGAGGCCTTGTCACCCTTGTTGGCGTCCGGGTGGTGCTGCTGGGCGAGCTTCCGGTAGGCCTTCTTGATGTCGCCGGCGGACGCGTCCTTGGACACGCCGAGGGTGGCGTAGAAGTCCTTCTCCAGATACTCCGGGTTGTTCATCCGTTACTTCGCGACCTTCACCATGGCGGGGCGCAGGACCTTGCCCCGCAGCTCGTACCCGGCCCGGACGATGTCCACGACCATGCCGGGCTCGGTGTCCTCCTCCTCGACGGCGATGACGGCCTCGTGGCGCTCGGGGTCGAAGGGCTTGCCCTCGGCCTCGATCCTGACCAGGCCCTCGCTCTCGAGGACCTCCCGCAGCTCGCCAAAGACCATCTCGACGCCCTTGAGCATGCGGTCGAAGTCCCGCGACTGCTCGGCCGAGGACACTGCCAGCTCGAAGTTGTCCAGCACCGGCAGCAGCCTCGCCACCAGCGCCTGGGAGGCGGAGGCGGCCCTGGCCGTCTGCTCGCGCAGGGTCCGCTTGCGGTAGTTGTCGAAGTCGGCCTGGAGCCGGCGCAGGTCGTCGAGGTAGCTCTCGGCCTCGGCCCTGGCCTTGGCGAGATCAGCCGCGATCGCGTCCTCCTCGACCTCGGCCTCGACCTCCTCGAGGGCCTCGGCGTCGTCGGTGGCGGCGGCGTCCTCCTCGCCCCTGGCCTCGTCGGCGCGCTGCTCGGGAACGGCCTCGTCCTCCTCGGTGTCCTGCTCGGTGGCCTGCTCCTCGACGGGCTGCACGTCGGCCTCTTCCGCGACGGCCTCAGGCGCCTCGTCGTCTCGCATCTCGGTGTCCTTCACGATGTCCCCTCTGGCGGAGAGGGGAGGCGGTGGACCGCCTCCCCTCCCCTGGTGGCATGGTCCGGATCAGGCGCCGCCGGCCGGGGTCGACGTCCCCGACACCTCCTGGCGGCCGCCGCCGGCGCGAACGGTGATCTTCTTCGGCTTGGCCTCCTCGGCCTTGGGCACGACCACCTCGAGCACCCCGTTCTCGAACGAGGCCTCGATGGCGTCCGCCTGGACCCGGGACGGCAGGGTGATCGAGCGGCGGAAGCTGCCGTAGCGGCGCTCGACACGGTGGAACTGCTGCTCGGTCGACTCCTGGGTGAACTGGCGCTCGCCCTGGATGGTCAGCAGGCCGTCCTCCAGGGTGATGTCGAGGTCGTCGGGGTTGACGCCCGGGACCTCGACGGTGACCACGTAGGCGTCCTTGCGCTCGGAGATGTCGAGCGCCGGCGCCCAGACGCGCCCACCGGCCTGGCCCTGGCGAGCTCGGCCGAAGACCTGGTTCATCTCGTCCTGGATCGCCAGCAGGTCCTGGAAGGGATCCCACCGAGAGACACTCATGACGGTTACCTCCTCTGGGTCGAGGGGGCTCAGGCCCCCTTCTGCTGGTCCTGGTCGCCCTCGTCGATGATCTCGGCGTCGACCACGTCACCGTCGCCCTGGGTCGTGCCCTGGTCGGTGGTCGTGGTCGTCCCGGCCTGGGCCTGGCCGGGGCCGGGCTGGGCCTGGGCGTAGACCGCCTCGGCCAGCTTGTAGCTCGCCTGCTGCAGCGCCTCGGTGGCCGAGGTGATGGCGACGGTGTCGTCGCCGGCGAGCTTCTCCTTCAGGTTGGTCAGCGCCGACTCGACGCTGGACCGGTCCTCGTCGGAGATCTTGTCGCCGTAGTCCTTGAGGCTCTTCTCGGTCTGGTAGACGAGCTGCTCGGCCCGGTTCTTGGCCTCGGCGGCCTCGCGCCGGCGCCGGTCCTCCTCGGCGTACTGCTCGGCCTCGCGGACCATGCGGTCGATGTCGTCCTTGGGCAGCGCCGTGCCGCCGGTGATGGTCATCGACTGCTCCTTGCCGGTGCCGCGGTCCTTGGCCGACACGTTGACGATGCCGTTGGCGTCGATGTCGAAGGTGACCTCGATCTGGGGCACGCCACGGGGCGCCGGCGGGATGCCGACCAGCTGGAAGTTGCCCAGCAGCTTGTTGCCGTAGGTCATCTCGCGCTCGCCCTGGAAGACCTTGACGTCGACCTCGGCCTGGCCGTCGTCGGCGGTGGTGAACACCTCCGAGCGGCGGGTCGGGATGGTGGTGTTGCGCTCGATGAGCTTGGTCATCACCCCGCCCTTGGTCTCGATGCCCAGCGACAGCGGGGTCACGTCCAGCAGCAGGATGTCCTTGACCTCGCCCTTGAGCACGCCGGCCTGGAGGGCGGCGCCGACGGCCACGACCTCGTCGGGGTTGACACCCTTGTGGGGCTCCTTGCCGCCGGTGAGCTGCTTGACGAACTCGACCACCATCGGCATGCGGGTCGAGCCGCCGACCAGCACCACGTGGTGGATGTCGGTCAGGCTCTTCTGGGTCTTGGCCTTCCAGTCGGTGACGGCCTTGTCGAAGGGGCCGCGCAGGCGCTCGACCAGGTCGGCGGTCATGCGCTCCAACTCGCCCCGGGTCAGGCGCTGCTCCATGTGCAGCGGGCCCTCGGGGGTGGCGGTGATGAAGGGCAGGTTGATCGTGGTCTCCAGGGTGGAGGAGAGCTCGATCTTGGCCTTCTCGGCCGCCTCCCTGAGCCGCTGCATGGCCATCTTGTCGTTGGACAGGTCGATGCCGTGGTTGTTCTTGAAGGTGGTCAGCAGCCACTCGACAATCCGCTGGTCCCAGTCGTCGCCGCCCAGGTGCATGTCACCGGAGGTCGACTGGACCTCGATGACGCCCTCGCCGATGTCGAGCAGGGAGACGTCGAAGGTCCCGCCGCCCAGGTCGAAGACCAGGATGGTCTCGTCGTTCTCCTTGTCCAGGGAGTAGGCGAGCGAGGCCGCGGTCGGCTCGTTGATGATCCGGAGGACCTCGAGCCCGGCGACCTCACCGGCCTCCTTGGTGGCCTGGCGCTGGGCGTCGTCGAAGTAGGCCGGGACGGTGATCACCGCCTGGGTGACCTGGTCGCCCAGGTAGGCCTCGGCGTCGCGCTTCAGCTTCTGCAGGATGAAGGCGCTGATCTGCTGGGGGGAGAACTCCTTGCCGTCGGCCCGGAAGCGCCAGGACGACTCGCCCATGTGCCGCTTGACCGAGCGCACGGTGCGGTCCGGGTTGGTCACCGCCTGCCGCTTGGCCACCTCGCCGACCAGCACCTCACCGGTCTTGGAGAGGGCGACCACCGACGGGGTCGTGCGGGCCCCCTCGGCGTTGGGGATCACCGTCGGCTCGCCACCCTCGAGGGTGGCGACGACAGAGTTGGTGGTCCCCAGGTCGATCCCTACGGCCTTGGCCATCTCATCACCTCAAACAAGCTGGGACAGGTTCTGGAGGCCAAGATAGGCAGTTGAGTCGCCCGTTGTCAAGTTTTTGGTTTCGGCAACTTTATCTTGCCGTTAACCTGCGCGATTACGCCGGCTCGGGCAGTGCTGCGGGATCGACGGGGACCACCTTGTCCCCCGGACCGACCCCGGCGGCGCCGAAGGACCCGGCGGCCAGCTCGACCGCGTAGCGGTAGGGACCGGCGGGGGCGTAGCTGCGGCAGGGGTCGGCCCTGCACGGGGTCATCTCGGCCACGCTGACCACCCGCCCGTCGGCGGCCACGAAGGCGATCGACAGGGGGACGAGGGTGTTCTTCATCCAGAAGGCCTCGGCCACGTCGGCCGGGTAGAGGAAGACCATGCCGGTCCCCTCGGGCACCTGTTCGCGCTCCATCAGCCCCCTGGCCCGGGTGGGCGGGTCGGCCGCCACCTCCAGCCGCACCGTCACCGGGTCGCCGTCGCCCGGCTCCAGCCGGTAGTCGACGGTCCGGGGCGTGTCGGTGGCGGCGGGGCCGGTGGTCGCCGGGGCGGCCATCGTCGGGTCGTCGTCCGCGCCGACCAGCCCGGCCGACGAGGCCAGGACCCAGGCGACCAGCGCCAGTCCGGCGACCAGCAGCGCCAGGCCGCCGGCGAGCACGGCGACCCGGGTCCGGGTGGGGGTTGGCGCACGCATCCGTCCAGCCTAACGCCCACCGTATGTTACCGAGCGGTAGACTTCGGGCAGCAGCGGAAGCGACCAGGCCGGGGAGGACGTGCCATGAAGCTCGCCATCGGGGCCGTGCTCACCTTCTTCGCGGTCGCCCTGGCCGGCCAGCGGGCCGAGCGGATCACGCGGCTGATCGCCACCGGCCAGCCGGCCCCGGACAGGTTCGAGGGCGCCTGGGCCCGCCTCCAGGCCGAGCTGGTCGAGGTCTTCGGCCAGCGCAAGCTGCTCAAGCGGCCCATCCCCGGCCTGGCGCACTTCTTCACCTTCTGGGGCTTCGTGATCCTGCTGACCACGATCGCCGAGGCCTACGGGGAGCTGTTCAGCGAGACCTTCGCCCTCCCGCTGGTCGGCCGCAGCCCGCTGCTCGGCTTCCTCCAGGACCTGACCGCGGTGGCGGTCCTGGTCAGCCTGGCCGTCTTCGCCGTCATCCGCCTGCGCGAGTCCCCGGCCCGTAAGGACCGGTCCTCGCGCTTCTACCGCTCCCACACCGGCCAGGCCTGGGTCATCCTCGGCATGATCGCCCTGGTGATCGTCACCCTGCTGCTGTACCGGGGGGCCAGGGCGGCCCGGGGCACCTTCCCCTATGACGGCTGGGCGTTCGCCTCGACGGCCGTCGGGCGGGCCCTGGACGGCCTCGCCCCCTCGACCCTGCGGCTGCTCAACGAGGGCTTCCTGCTCGCCCACCTGGCGGTCGTGCTCGGGTTCCTGGTGCTGGTCATGTACTCCAAGCACTTGCACATCTTCACCGCCCCGTTCAACGTCGCCTTCTCCCGCCGCCCCAAGGCCCTTGGCCCACTGACCACCCCCCGGATCGACCCCGAGGAGATGACCGAGGACGACGTCTTCGGCGCCGGCAAGGTCGAGGACCTCCACTTCAAGCAGCTGCTGGACCTGGCCACCTGCACCGAGTGCGGCCGCTGCCAGGACCAGTGCCCGGCCTGGAACACGGGCAAGCCGCTGTCGCCCAAGCTGGTCATCACCGACCTGCGCGACCACCTGTTCGAGAAGGCCCCGTTCCTGCTCGGCGAGGCCGACCCCGAGCACCCGAACGGCCACGACCCCGCCGTGGTGTCCAAGGACCTGGTCCAGGACGTGGTCGGCTCCGACGTGCTCTGGTCCTGCACCACCTGCGGGGCCTGCGTCGAGCAGTGCCCGGTCGACATCGAGCACGTCGACACCATCATGGAGCTGCGCCGCTACGAGGTCCTGATGGAGTCCCGGTTCCCTTCCGAGGCCGGCACCATGCTGCGCAACGTCGAGAACGCCGGCGACCCCTGGGGTCTCGGCGCCGGCCAGCGCCTGGCCTGGACCGAGGGCCTCGGCTTCGAGGTCCCGGTGGTTGGCGAGCGGATCCCCGACGACGTCGAGTACCTGTACTGGGTGGGCTGCGCGGCCGCGCTCGAGGACCGGGCCCGCAAGACGGCCAGGGCGATCGCCGGCCTGCTGCACCGGGCCGGGGTGCGCTTCGCCGTGCTCGGCCCGCGTGAGTCCTGCTCCGGCGACCCGGCCCGCCGCCTCGGCAACGAGTACCTGTACCAGCTCCAGGCCCAGCAGAACATCGAGACCCTGAACGGCGTCGGGGCCCGCAAGGTGATCGCCTCCTGCCCCCACTGCTTCAACACCCTGGCCCGCGAGTACCCCCACCTGGGCGGCAACTACGAGGTCATCCACCACACCCAGCTGCTGCGGCGGCTGGTCGACGAGGGCCGCCTTGTGCCGGAGGGGCCGGTCGAGACCACCGTCACCTACCACGACCCCTGCTACCTGGGCCGCCACAACGACGTCTACGACGCCCCCCGGGCCGTGCTGGACGCCGTGCCCGGAGTCCGCTCGGTCGAGATGCACCGCTGCCGGGAGCGCGGCTTCTGCTGCGGGGCCGGCGGGGCCCGCATGTGGATGGAGGAGCGAATCGGCAAGCGGGTCAACCTGGAGCGCACCGACGAGGCCCTGGCCACCGGCGCCGACGTGGTCGGCACGGCCTGCCCCTACTGCATGGTCATGCTCGACGACGCCGTCAAGCAGCGCCAGGCCGAGGGCGCCAGCGAGGGCGTCCGGGTCCTGGACGTCGCCCAGGTGCTCGAGGAGTCGGTCAAGGCCAGGGAGCGGCCACCCGGCCCCTGACCCGGCCCGGCGGGCGCATCAGGCCGGCAGCCGCTGGCCCCGTCCCTGAGCTCGACCACCGGGTCGCGCCACAGGTAGACGCCCTCGACCACCTGGGGTGGCTGGTCGAGCAGGTCGGTCAGGAAGGCCACCGTCGCCTCCTGGTTGGGCATTGGGCCAACGACCACGCTCCCGATCCGCCAGCGGACGAAGTCACGAGCCAGGGCCCGCCGCCTCGGCCCGGTCAGCCGCGGCGGCGGCTGGCCGCCGAAGATGCGGGCGAAGGTGATCGAGGCCGGGCTCGGGATGGCGTCGAAGCGGGGCTGGTCGCTGTCGCGCTGAGGGCCGATGAAGTACCCCCCGGGCATCCGGTACCAGAGGTCGGCCTCGGCCTGCCAGGTCATGGCCAGCGAGGTGCGCCGGTACGGCCAGGGGAGCACCAGGGCGACGCTGTCGCGGGGCAGCGCCTGCACGGCCGGGCCGGTGAAGAACGAGGGGGTGGCGACCTCCTCGGACGCGATCGTGCTCGCCGGCCACAGCGGCACCAGCACGGCCACGGCGACCACGATGGCGGCCGGCCGCCGCCAGCCGCCCCCGCTCCACACGGCGTGGAGGAACAGGGCCATCAGCAGCCCGGCGAACAGGGCGGTGAGCTGGGCCAGGCGGGCCGGGATGAGGCTGGGGAGCAGCGGCAGGTCCTCGAAGAAGGCCCAGGGCAGCGGGATCCCGGTGTCCTCCCCGCCCACCAGCAGGGTCGGGCCCAGCGACAGCACGGCCGCTACCGCCATCAGGGCCAGCCCCAGCCTGACCACCGGGCTGGCCCGCCAGCGGACCCCGAGCACGACCAGCACCAGCAGCAGCGGCAGCCCCAGGTAGGCCGAGTTGCCGCCGGCGAAGCCCGACACCAGCTCGCCGGCGCCGTCCCAGGTCAGCGCCTGGGGGTAGCCGGGCAGGATGAAGCTCTGGAGGTCGTTGGAGTAGTTGGTCTTCTGGATGTCGCCGTGGATCTTCTGGGGCCCACCGAACTGCACCGACAGCGGCCAGACGATGATCGCCGACACCATCACCAGGGCGACCGCGAACGCCTTGGCGGCGTACGCCCACCGCTCCCGCAGGCGGCGCAGGTTGGTCAGCACCACCAGCACGAACATGGCGAAGGCGAGCAGGGCGGTCATGGCCAGCAGCTCCTCGCCGATCAGGAGCTGGGCGCCGGCCATCAGGCCCAGCCCGGTGCCGACCAGCCACGGCGAGCGCCGCTGGCGGACCAGGATCTCGTGCAGGGCCAGCAGCATCAGCGGCACCAGGAAGGCCAGCGACATGTGCAGGTGGTGCGACTGGACCCGGATCGCCGGGGAGAAGCCGTAGATCAGCCCGCCAACCGCCGCCGCCAGGTGCCCGGGGACGAAGCGCCGGATGGCCAGGTACGCGCACCAGGCCGAGAGCCCGTAGGCCAGCACCAGCAGGATGTTGAGGCTCAGCACCGGCCCGAAGGCGGTGGTGATCGGGGCCAGCAGCAGCCCGGGCAGGGGCAGCGACGTGTTCCACATCAGGTTCACGCCGTCCGGGTAGTTGAGGTAGTGGGTGACCAGCAGGTCGTGCCCGTGCTCGAGGGCGAACGGGATCCAGCGCAGGAACCACATGAAGATCGCCGGGTCGCCGTCCCCGCCCGAAAGGGTCCTGGTCGTCGGCGACGACCACGCCGGCGCGAACAGCCACACGGCCAGCCCGACGAACAGCACCAGGAACAACGGCTGGGGGCCGGGTCGCAGCCGCCGGGCCAGCCGCCGCAGCCCCTGCCGGCCGGTCTCCCGGTCCTCCACCGGCGGCACGACCTCGGCCGGGGGGGCAACGGCCTCCTCAGTCGTCGACCGGACGGATGATGCTGGCAGCTTCGACAATCGGCAGTCCTCGTATGGCCTGGCGCAGGGGTCAGGGTGAGCGGAAGTTCTCCCAGTACCGGGACGGGGTCGGCCCCCGCTGTCCCTGGTATTTCGACCTGACCCCCCGCGACCCGTAGGGCCGCTCGGCCGCGGTGGTGAGCTGGAACACCGCGATCTGCCCGATCCGCATCCCTGGGTACAGCGTGATCGGCAGGTTGGCCACGTTGGACAGCTCCAACGTCACATGGCCGGTGAACCCCGGGTCGAGAAACCCGGCCGTCGAGTGCGTCATCAGCCCCAGCCGCCCAAGACTGGACTTCCCCTCGAGCCGAGCCGCCAGGTCGGGCGGGATCCCGACCTGCTCGAGGGTCGACCCGAGCACGAACTCCCCCGGGTGCAGGATGAACGCGTCGTCCGGCTTGACCTCGACCAGCTCGGTGAGGTCGTCCATCGGCTGCTTCACGTCGATGTACGGGTGCCGCGCCGTGTAGAAGACCCGAAAGCGGTTGTCCAGCCGCACGTCGATACTCGACGGCTGGATGGCGTCGTCGTCCAGGGGGTCGATCACCAGCCTCCCGGCCGCGATCGCCTCCCGCAGACTACGGTCGGACAGGATCACCTGTGCACTCCCAAGGCAAAGGATGCTCGGCGGGCATTCTGCCACGACCTCGTTGCCCCAGCTCAGACCGCCCGGCTAGAATCACCCCTCTTGCGGGCGTAGTTCAATGGTAGAACTCGAGCTTCCCAAGCTCGCGGTGAGGGTTCGATTCCCTTCGCCCGCTCCACCCGAAAGCGCAGGTCATGAGCCTGACGCCCTTCCGCCGCTCCCCCGCTGGGGACCGTCGTGCCCTCTACGTGCCCTCGGCCGGCGCCGGGACTTCTTGTCGGCATCGCGGGCCAGACCGTCCAAGGCCGCCGCGATGGCGCCCTGGCGGTCGGCCATGACGTGCTGGTAGCGCAGGGCAACCGCCGGCGAGGTGTGGCCCATGCGCTCCATCAGCTCCCGGGTCGTCGCCCCGGCGGCCGCGGCCAGGGTGGCGGCCGTGTGCCGCAGGTCGTGGAACCGCAACCCGTCCAGGCCGAGCTGCTGGACCGCCGGCCGCCAGACCAGCCGGCTGAAATTGCTGCGTTGCAGGTAGGTGCCCCGGCCGCTTGGGAACACCAGCCCATCCGGCTCCGACGCGGCGAACTCCTCCAGGTGCTCGGCCAGCGCCGCCACCGCCA
Organism: Actinomycetes bacterium; assembly: GCA_030146615.1. Classification (GTDB taxonomy): domain Bacteria; phylum Actinomycetota; class CALGFH01; order CALGFH01; family CALGFH01; genus CALGFH01. The sequence goes on along the minus strand of JASLBL010000525.1, from coordinate 951 downwards.
CCGCCGGTAGGACGACCACTCGCTGGCCGGCGAGCGTCTTGGGCGGCGACTCGATGAACTTGCCGGCGACCTCGGCCGCCTGCTCGACCACGTGGATACGGGCGCAGGCCAGGTCGACACGATGGCAGCGAAGCCCGACCAGCTCGCCCCAGCGCAGCCCACCGTAGCCGGCGACCAGGACCAGCGCCCGGTACCGGCGCGGGACCGCCTCGGCCAGGGCGTGGAGATGCGGGATCGACACATGGCGCATCTCGGCCACCCGCTCCAGCCCCGCGCCCTTGATCGCCACCGGGTTCCGGGGCAGGTAGCCCGCCTCCACGGCCACGTTCAGTATGCGGCGCAGCAGCCGGTATGCCTTGGCGATGGTCGTCGACGTGACCTCGCCCAGCTCATGCAAGCCGGCCAGCCAGGACCGGACCGCCATCGCATCGATCCGCCCCAGCGGCGTCTCCTCAAACGCCGGCAGCAGGAACCGGCGCAGCAGGTAGCGGTACAGGGTGCGCGTACCCGGCCGCAAGTCAGCCGTCGTCGGCCACCACCGCTCCACCCACTCCCCGAAGGTGATCCGCGCCAGCCGCGGATCGGTCCAGGCCCCACGGAGCAGGTCGGCCTCGACCTGGGCTAGGTAGCGGTTCGCATCCGCCTTGCTCGGGAACGTCCACGGCGCCGTGTGCCGGACCCCGGCCTGGTCGTAGTAGCGGACCTGCCAGCGGCCAGACGGCAGCCGCCGAGCCGTCCCGAAGCTCCGCGCACGCCTGCGACTCTCGACCATCAGGCACTCGCCTCCACTCGGCCGGCGGCCACGAAGCCCGCCAGGTCGGCCTCGACGATGCGGACATGACGGCCGACCTTGACGTAGGCGATCCGCCGCTCCGCGATCAGCCGGCGGACGAAGCGCACGGAGGTGCCCAGCCGGTCGGCGGCCTCCTCCACGGTCAACAGCTTGTCCGT
>JASLBL010000512.1 GCA_030146615.1 Actinomycetes bacterium | reverse complement strand
TTGGTCTCCTGGAGGCAGACGAGGTCGGGCCGCCGTTGGTCCAGCCACGGCAGCAGCCGGGGCACCCGCTGCTTGACCGAGTTCACGTTCCAGGTCGCCACTCGCACCAGCCCACCCTAGCCGCGGACGAACCGCCGGTGCCAGCTAGCGCGCCGCGACGGCGTAGCGGAACACGTTGTGGAGCCGGTAGGCGCCGTCGGGGGTGCGGTAGGGGGCGACCGCGGCCAGGACGGCGTCGCGGGCCGGGGCCTCGCCGGCCTCGGCGATCGCGCGGACAGCGGGCCGGCCGAGAGGACCCCGCGCAGCAGCCGCTGCTCGTCCGGGTAGTCCCAGACCATCTCGACGTCGGTCTCCTCGGCCGGCTGGAGCCCGGCCGCCCGGGCCAGCGACCCGAGCGCCCCCGGCGGGAAAGCGCGAACGGCCCCGGGGCGCCGGGCGGCGGCGGTGGGAGCAGCGCGCCCAGCGCCCCGAGACAGGTCGTGGCCTCGCAGTCCTCGGGCCGGCCGCAGCTTGCTATGGCCAGCAGGCCGCCGGGCCGCAGGACCCGGGCCGCCTCGGCGGCGGCCGCCTCGGGCCGGGCCGCGTACTGGAAGGCGTTGATCGCGGTGACGGCGGTGAAGCTGGCGTCCTCCCAGGGGAGCCGCTCCATGTCGCCCTCGCGGAGATCGGCACCGGGCAGGCGGTCCCGGGCAATGCGGCTGCTCGCCCTCGCCCTGTGGGCCGGGCGGGCGAAGGCTGGGCGCGTTGCTCTCCACCTACCGCAAGCGCGCCTGGCTCACCCAGGAGCAGCTCGCGGAGCGGGCCGGGCTGAGCGTGCGGACCGTCAGCAACCTGGAGGCCGACCGGGTGCGCCGTCCCCACGGTGAGTCGCTGCGTCGGCTGGCCGACGCGCTCGGCCTGACCGACGAGGAGCGAAGGACGCTCCAGATGGGCGGCGACCAGGCCGGGACGCCGGACCGGGCCGAGGTCCGGCCGTGCCTGCTGCCTGCCGACACCGTCGACTTCACCGGCCGGGCCGAGCAGGTCGAGCTGCTCGAGGGCATGCTCCTGCGCGACGGCCGGTCCACCGCCGTCGCGATCTCGGCCCTGGTCGGCCAGGGCGGCATCGGCAAGACCGCCCTAGCCGTTCACATGGCCCACCGGCTCCGGCACGCGTTCCCCGACGGCCAGCTCTACGTCGACCTTCACGGCGCCGAGGCACAGCCAGCCGCGCCCGGGGAGGTGCTGGCGCGCTGGCTCACCGCGCTGGGTATGGACAGCCGTGCCCTGCCGGACGGGCAGGAGCGGCGGTCCGAGCTATTCCGGGCGTGCTCGCCGACCGCCGGGTGCTGCTCGTCCTGGACAACGCCGCCTGCGAGCGGCAGGTCCGGCCCCTGCTGCCGGGGAGCCCGACGTGTGCCGTCCTGGTGACCAGCCGCCCCCGGCTGGCCGGGCTGAGTGCCCACACGGTGCGGCTCGGCGTGCTCGACCAGGCCGAGGCGCTGACGTTGCTGGCGCGCGTCGCCGGCCCGGAGCGGGTCGCCGCCGAGCCGGCCGTCGCCGATGGCCCTCTTCGGGCTCTGCGGCCACCTGCCCCTGGCCGTCCGGATCGCCGGGGCGCGACTCGCCGCGCGCCCGCACTGGCCGGTCGGCCGCATGACCCAGCGGCTGGCCAACGAGCAGCGGCGGCTCGACGAGCTCTCGCTGGCCGACCTGGCCGTGAGGACCAGCCTGGGGATGAGCTACGGCACCCTCGCGCCGGCCACCAGGCGTCCCGCGCAGGCTATCGCCCAGCTCACCCGGGCCGTCCAGCTCAGCCGCCAGCTCCGCAGCTCCCTCGAGCAGGCGCTCAGCCTGATGGCGCTTGGCGACGCCTGCCACGCCGCCGGTGCCGCCGACGACGCCCACTGTGCCTGGGCGGAAGCCCGCGAGGTCTTCCGACGGCTCGCAACGAGCCGGCCGCCGCGACAGCCACCTCGCTGCTGGGGCGGGCCGCGCCGGGCTAATGTTGCCCGGACATGCCCCGCGACCCGGAAGCCGCCATGGACGATCTCGGCCTGTCGTTCGACGTCAACTGCTCGATCCTGTTCACCGAGCTGCCGCTGCTGGAGCGCCCGGCGGCGGTCAGGGAGGCGGGGTTCGGGGCGGTCGAGCTGTGGTGGCCGTTCCCGGTGGCGGTGCCGTCGGACCGGGAGGTCGAGGCGCTGGTCCGGGCGGTCGAGGACGCCGGGGTGCGGCTGGTCGGGCTGAACTTCTTCGCCGGGGACATGGCCGCCGGCGACCGCGGGCTGGTGTCCTGGCCCGCCCGGTCGGCCGAGCTCCGGGACAACCTGGAGGCGACGGTCGGGATCGGGGAGCGGCTGGGCTGCCGGGCCTTCAACGCGCTCTACGGCAACCGGGTCGAGGGGGCAGACCCGGACGCCCAGGACGAGCTGGCCGTCGAGCAGCTGGCCCTGGCCGGGCGGACCGCCGCCCGAGTCGGCGGGACGGTGCTGGTCGAGCCGGTCAGCGGGGCGCCCCGCTACCCGCTGCGGACCGCGGCCGGCGCCGTGGCCGTGATCGACCGGGTCGCCGCCGAGACCGGCGTGGCCAACCTGGGGCTGCTCTGCGACCTGTACCACCTGGCCAGCAACGGCGACGACCTCGACCGGGCGATCGCCACCTACGGCGACCGGGTCGCCCACGTCCAGGTGGCCGACGCCCCCGGGCGCCACGAGCCCGGCACCGGCACCCTCGACGTCCGGCGCCACCTCGGCCAGCTGGCCGCCGCCGGCTACGACGGCTGGGTTGGGCTGGAGTACCAGCCCAGCGGAGCCAGCGCCGACAGCTTCGGTTGGCTCGACACCCAAGGAGCAGTCCCATGACCACCACCGTGGGCTTCGTCGGCCTCGGCATCATGGGCGGCCCGATGGCCGCCAACCTGCTCAAGGCCGGCTTCGACGTCGTCGGCCACAACCGCTCCCCCGAGCCGGTCCGGCGGCTCGAGGAGGCGGGCGGCCGCGGGGCCGCCAGCCTGGCCGAGGCCGTCGCCGACGCCGAGGTGGTGATCACCATGCTGCCCGACTCGCCCGACGTCGAGGCCGTCGCCCTGGCCGACGACGGCATCTACGCCACCGCCAGGCCCGGGACCCTGCACGTCGACATGAGCACGATCCGGCCCGACGTGGCCAGGCGGCTCGCGGCCGCCGGCCGGGACCGGGGCCTGCGAGTCCTGGACGCCCCGGTGAGCGGCGGCCAGCAGGGCGCGGTCGACGGCACCCTGTCGATCATGGTCGGCGGCGAGGCGGCCGACGTCGCCGACGCCCGGCCGGTCCTTGACGCCGTCGGCACGACGGTGGTGCATGTCGGGCCGGCCGGCGCCGGCCAGACCGTCAAGGCGGCCAACCAGCTGATCGTCGGCGGCACCCTCGAGCTGGTGGCCGAGGCCTTCGTCTTCCTGGAGGCCGCCGGGGTCGACACCGGGGCCGCGGTCGAGGTGCTGGCCGGCGGCCTGGCCGGCAGCGCCATCCTGGACCGCAAGGGCGCCGCCATGCTGGCCCGGGACTTCACCCCCGGGTTCCGGGTCGCCCTCCACCACAAGGACATGGGGATCGTCACCTCGGCGGCCCGCGAGGCCGGGGTGGCCATCCCGCTCGGCGCCGTGGTCGCCCAGCTCCTGGCCAGCCTCAACGCCCAGGGCCACGGCCCCCTCGACCACTCGGCGGTGCTCAAGCTGGTCGAGCAGCTGTCGGGCCGCGGGGGAGCCTGACCGTGGCCGACGACTTCACCCGGCTGCCCGACCTGGCCTCGCGGCGTCTTGGCGGGAGCGTGGTCGACGCCAACGACGAGCTGTTCGCCGAGCGGGAGAACCTGATCCGGCCCGAGGCGCCCGCGTACTCGCCGGCCACCTTCGGGCACAAGGGGCAGGTCTACGACGGCTGGGAGACGCGGCGGCGCCGCGAGCCCGGCCACGACCACGCGATCGTCCGCCTGGGCGCGCCCGGGGTGGTCAGGGGGGTGGTCGTCGACACCGCGTTCTTCAAGGGCAACTACCCGCCGGAGGTGTCGGTCGAGGGGACCGGGGTCGAGGGCTACCCGTCCCCCGAGGAGCTGCGGGCGGCCGAGTGGGACGAGCTGGTGCCCCGCTCCCGGGTCGAGGGCGACACCCGCAACCCGTTCCCGGTGTCGGCGCCCCAGCGCTGCACCCACGTCCGGCTGTCCATCTACCCCGACGGCGGGGTGGCCCGGCTGCGTGTCCACGGCGAGGCCGTCCCCGACCCCCGCCTGCTCGCCACCGGCACGATCGACCTGGCCGCCCTGGTCAACGGGGGCGTGGTCACCGGCTGCAGCAACATGTTCTACTCCTCGCCGGCCAACCTGATCTCCCCCGGCGAGGCCCGGGTCATGGGGGAGGGCTGGGAGACGGCCCGGCGCCGCGACGACGGCAACGACTGGGTCGAGCTCGGGCTGGCCGGTCCCGGGGTGGTGCGGCTGGCCGAGATCGACACCAGCCACTTCGTCGGCAACGCCCCCGGCTGGGCCAGCCTGCGGGGCCGCGACGGCGGGGAGGGCTTGACCGAGCTGCTGCCCCGGACCCGGCTCCAGCCCGACACCCGGCACCTGTTCCGGCTGCCCGGCGGGCCCGAGGTCGCGGCCGTCCGGCTGGACGTGTTCCCCGACGGCGGCCTGGCCCGGGTCCGGCTGTACGGCGAGCTCAGCGCCCGGGGCCTGGCCGCGCTGGCCCGGCGCTGGCTCGACAGCCTGCCGGCCGCCCAGGCCCGCCAGGTGCTGGCCGACGACGGCGACCTGGTGCGGTCGCTGCTCTCGCCGATCTGACAAGGAGGATGCCCCCGATGGCGGCGGTGCTCGGCCACAACCAGTACGGCAAGGCGGAGAACCGGGTCGTCCGGGTGTTCCGCGGCCGCGACCCCCACGAGCTGGTCGACTACAACGTCAGCGTTGCCCTGTCGGGCGGCCAGGAGGCGACCCACCTGACCGGCGACAACTCGGCCGTCCTGCCCACCGACACCCAGAAGAACACCGTCTACGCCCTCGCCGCCGAGGACGACGTCGTCGCCCAGCCCGAGTCGTTCGGGATCCGGCTGGCCAGGCACTTCGTCGACACCACGGAGCCGATCACCTGGGCCCGGGTGAAACTGGAGATGTACCCCTGGTCGCGGCTGGGCGACCCGCACGCCTTCGTCCGCGACGGCGGCCACGTCCGCACGGCCACCGTCACCTACGACGGGTCGGCCACCTGGGTCGTCTCTGGGGTCAGGGACCTGGTGCTGCTCAAGACCCCGACTCGGAGTTCCGGGGCTACCTCCGGGACCGCTACACCACCCTGGAGCCGACCAGCGACCGGATCATGGCCACGTCGCTGCTCGCCCAGTGGCTCCACATCGGCGAGGAGGTCGACTGGGGCCGCTCCCAGGACGCCGCCCTGGCCGCCCTGACCGGCACCTTCGCCGGCCACCACAGTCTCGCCCTCCAGCACACCCTGTACGAGATGGGGTCGGCGGTGCTGGCCGGCCAGCCCGAGATCGCCGAGGTCCGCTTCTCGGCTCCCAACCGGCATCACTTCGCCTACGACCTGGCCCGCTTCGGACTCGACAACGACAACGAGGTGTTCCACGCCGACGACCGGCCCTACGGCCTGATCGAGGCCACCGTCCGCCGCGACGACGCCCCCGACCCGGGCCAGGCGGCCTTCGACCCCGGCCAGGGCTGGTGACGGCGGTTACCGGCCCGGTTCGGGGCGCAGTCTTCCCGGAAGGCGACCCCGCCCTGGCCGAGGAGGACCGATGCCCGCCCTGGACCCGAAGACCCGCGAACGCTGGCGTGACCTGGTCGTCGTCGACCGCGACTCGGCCACCGTGGGCACGATCTCGACCTTCTACCTCGACCAGGTGAGCGGCCTGCCCACCTGGGCGCTGGTCCACACCGGCTGGCTGGGGGACCGGCACAGCTTCGTGCCCCTGGCCAACGCGGTCGAGGTGGACGGGGAGATCCGGCTGCCCTACACCAAGGCCCAGGTCCGCGAGGCTCCCGAGATCGCCGGGGAGGACGAGCTCAGCGCCGACGACGAGCTGCTCCTCTACGGCCACTACGGCCTCCACGACCACCACGGGGCGGTCGCCGAGCGGCCCCGTGCCTCCCAGGTGACCGAGGCCGCGCCGGAACTTCGCCCGCCGGTGCCGGGGCCCCCGGACAGGGAGGGTAGCCCAACGCCGGATGCGATGGCGCCGGTTGTCCACACCTCCCGCCGGCCCGACCCGCCCGCCGCTCCGGGCGACGCCGGCCTGGTCGTGACCAGGTCCGAGGAGGAGCTGCGGGTCGGCCGGCGGACCCGGCTGCGCCGGCTGCGGCTGCGCAAGTACGTGGTCACCGAGTACGTCACCCGGACGATCCCGATCCGCCGGGAGAAGGTCCGGCTGGAGGAGCTGCCGTCCGATCAGGTCGCCGACGGGGGCGCGGACGGGTGGGTGGACCCGGGCCAGGACGACGCGACCCAGCTCGAGCTGGTGCTGCACCGCGAGGAGCCGGTCGTCCAGCTGCGGGCGGTCCCGGTGGAGCGGGTCCGGCTGGTCAAGCGGCTGGTCACCGACCAGCGCACGGTCACCGAGGAGCTCCGCGCCGAGCGGGTCGAGGTCGACAAGGGCCCGCCCCGGCCCTAGCGGCCGAGTTCCGGGGCCCTACCGGCCCCGGAAGGCGTCCTTGACCTTCTCGCCGGCCTGCTTGAGGTTGCCCTTGGTCTTGTCGGCGCGGCCCTCGGCCTCCAGCCGCTCGTTCCCGGTGACGGCCCCGGCCGCCTCCTTGAGCTCGCCCTTGACCTTCTGGGCGGTGTTGCGGGTCTTGTTGCGGGCCGCCTTGCGCGACCGGTCGTCGGCTGCCATCGCCTGCTCCTCCCTGCGGCTTGCCCTGATCTGGATCCCCGGCCGGCCACGGTGCCAAACGCGAGCGCTCAGTGGGACTCGCGGGTGACCTCGGAGCCGCGGCGGCCGACCAGGAAGTCGAGGTCGGCGCCGCGGTCGGCCTGGAGGACGTGGTCGATGTAGAGGCGCTGCCAGCCGCCCGCCGGGGCGGCGTAGGCGCTGGTGGCGGCCTCCGGCGGGGTCCGGCGGGCCAGCTCGGCGGGGGGGACGTCCAGGTGCAGGGTCCGGGCGGGCACGTCGAGGACGATCGGGTCGCCGGTGCGGACCAGGGCCAGGGGACCGCCGGCGGCGGCCTCGGGGGCGACGTGGAGGACGACTGTGCCGTAGGCGGTGCCGCTCATGCGGCCGTCGCTGATCCGGACCATGTCGCGCACGCCCCGCTCCAGCAGGCGGGCCGGCAGGGGCATGTTGCCGACCTCGGGCATGCCCGGGTAGCCCTTGGGGCCACAGCCCCGCAGGACCAGCACCGAGGTCTCGTCGACCTCCAGGGCCGGGTCGTCCAGGCGGGCGTGGAGGTCCTCGATGCTGTCGAAGACCACCGCCCGGCCCCGGTGACGCAGCAGGTCCGGTGAGGCGGCCGCCGGCTTGATGACCGCCCCGGCGGGGCAGAGGTTGCCGCGCAGGACGGCGATGCCGGCCGCCTCCTGGAGGGGACGGGACCGGGGCCGGATCACCTCGGGGTCGACCAGCTCGGCGCCGTCCAGGTGCTCGACCAGCGGCCGGCCGGTCACCGTGCCGGCCGCGGGGTCGAGCAGGTCGGCGACCTCGCGGAGCACGGCCAGCAGGCCGCCGGCCCGGTGGAAGTCCTCCATCAGGTGGCGGCCGGCCGGCTGGAGGTCGACCAGCAGCGGCACCCCCGAGCCGATACGGTCGAAGTCCTCCAGCGACAGCTCGACCCCGAGCCGGCCGGCCAGGGCGAGCAGGTGGACGACCCCGTTGGTGGACCCGCCGATGGCGGCCAGGGTGACGATCGCGTTGTGGAACGACCCCGGCCCCAGGAACGTGCTCGGCCGCCGGTCGGCCGCGACCAGCTCGACGGCCAGCCGCCCGCTCTGGTGCGCCTGCTCGAGCAGCCGGCTGTCGGGGGCCGGGGTTCCGGCCAGGCCGGGGATGGTCGTCCCGAGGGCCTCGGCCAGGCAGGCCATGGTCGAGGCCGTGCCCATGGTGTTGCAGTGGCCGCGGCTGCGGATCATCGCCGACTCCGACTCGAGGAAGGTCTCCCGCGGCAGCCGGCCGGCCCTGACCTCCTCGCCGAGGCGCCAGACGTCGGTGCCGCAGCCGAGTGGGGCGCCCCGGAAGTGCCCGGTCAGCATCGGCCCGCCCGGCACGACCAGGGCCGGCAGGTCGACCGAGGCCGCCGCCATGAGCAGGGCCGGGATCGTCTTGTCGCAGCCGCCGAGCAGCACCACCCCGTCGACCGGGTTGGCCCGCAGCATTTCCTCGGTGGCCATGGCGGCCAGGTTGCGCCAGAGCATGGCCGTGGGCCGCACCTGGGTCTCGCCCAGCGACACCACCGGCAGGTTGAGCGGCACCCCGCCGGCCTCCCAGACGCCCTCCTTGACGCTGGCCGCCACCTCGTCCAGGTGCCGGTTGCAGGGCGTCAGGTCCGAGGCGGTGTTGGCGATGGCGATGTGCGGCCGCCCGTCGAAGGCATGGCGGGGCAGGCCTCGCCGCATCCACGCCCGGTGCACGTAGGCGTTCCGGTCAGACCCCCCGTACCACTGCGCGCTCCGCACAGGCCAATGCTAGTCCCGGATGGCGTTGCCCGTCTCGGGGTCGAAGAAGTGCATGCGCTCGGTGTCGACCACCACCTCGACGGTGTCGCCGACCCGGACCCGGGAGCGGGGGGCGAACGCGGCCACGAACCTGGTCCCGACCTCGTGGTGGGGGACCTCGTCGGTGTGGGCGTCCTGCTCCAGCAGCTTGGTGTCGGCGGTGACCACCTTGGGGGCGTCGACCTCGAAGTGGGCCACGATCTGGGCGCCGAGGGCCTCGACCAGCGACACCGTCGCCCGCAGGCGGGTGTCGGCGGGCGCGTCCCGGACCAGCCGGGCGTCCTCCATGTCCTCGCTGCGGATCCCGACGGCGACGTCGCGGGCCACATACGCGGCCAGGGCCGGGCGCTGGGCGGCCACCGCCGGGTGGAGCCGGATGGTGGCCGAGCCGAGCCGGACGACCAGGTCGTCGCCCTCGCGCACGACCTTGCCGACGGCCATGTTCATCGGCGGCGAGCCGATGAAGCCGGCCACGAAGATGTTGGCCGGGTTGTCGTACAGGTACTGGGGGTCGCCGACCTCCTGGAGGACCCCGGCCTTCATCACCGCGACCCGGTCGCCCATGGTCATGGCCTCGGTCTGGTCGTGGGTGACGTAGATGGTGGTCACGTCCAGGTCGTGCTGGACCTGGGCGATCTCCGAGCGCATCTGGACCCGCAGCTTGGCGTCCAGGTTCGACAGGGGCTCGTCCATCAGGAACACCTGAGGCTCGCGGACGATCGCCCGGCCCATGGCGACCCGCTGGCGCTGGCCGCCCGACAGCTGCTTGGGCTTGCGGTCGAGCAGCGCCTGGAGCTCGAGCATGTCGGCGACCTTCTTGACCCGGCGGTCGATCTCGGCCTTGTCCATGCGCCGGATGCGCAGGCCGTAGGCGATGTTGTCGGCCACACTCATGTGCGGGTACAGGGCATAGGACTGGAACACCATGGCGATGTCGCGGTCCTTGGGGGACAGGGTGTTGACCACCCGGTCGCCGATCCGCATGGTGCCGCTGGAGATGTCCTCCAGCCCGGCCACCATGCGCAGGGCGGTGGACTTGCCGCACCCGGACGGGCCCACCAGCACCAGGAACTCGCCGTGGGCGATGTCGAGGTCCAGGTCCTGGACGGCGTGGAACCCGTTCTCGTACTGCTTGTTGACCTTGTCGAGCACGACCTCGGCCATGGTTCCCTCCTCGGGGGTCGGCTGGTCAGGTGAGCTGCCAGAGCTGGAACGTCGGCCCGTCGCCGGGCAGGGTCACGGAGCCGTCGGGGTCGGGTCGGAGGGGATCGGCGCCGCCGTACAGGTTGGGGGCCTCGCCGCCCAGGCCGAGTGCGCCGGTGGGAAGGCGCAGCGGCCCGTTCCCGGACCGGGCGGCGAGGACGAGCAGCCGCTGGCGCTCGCTCTCACGCAGGAACGCGAGGGCGTCGCCCTCGGCGTGGGCCCAGCGCAGCCCGCCCCGGCGCAGCGCGTGGTTGGCGCGGCGCAGCGCGGCGAGCTCGCGGTAGTGGCCAAGAGTGGTCCGGTCCCAGGCCTCGGGCCGCTGCCAGGGGAACGGCTGGCGGGTGCCCGGATCGCCGACGCCCTCCATGCCGATCTCGTCCCCCGCGAAGACCATGGGGGTCCCGGGCATGGTGAACAGCAGCCCGGCCGCGACCTCGCCGAGGCCGGCGTCCCGGACCACGCTGCGGATCCGGGTCGAGTCGTGCGAGGAGAGCAGCGACCAGGAGGTAGCCGATGACCGCCAGGGGGCGGCGGCCAGGAAGGCCCGCACGGTGGCCAGCAGGGCCTCGGCGGGCCGGCGGGGCAGCTCCAGCGGCAGCCCGCCATAGGGCAGGTGCACGTCGGGGTGGCGCAGCCAGGACCAGACCGGCATCGTGAACCCGGCGTAGTTCATGGTGCCGTGCCAGCCGTCCCCGGCCAGGTCGGCGGTGGCGTCATGGGCGTGCTCGGCCAGCAGCAGCGCGTCCGGCCGGACTTCGGCGATGGTCGCGCGCAGGGTCCGGGCCACCTCGGCGTTGAAGTCGTCGGCGGCGTGCCGGCCGGTCATGTTGGCCACGTCGATCCGCCAGCCGTCCAGGTCGAAGGGAGCCCGCAGCCACCGCCCGGCGATCGAGTCGGGGCCCTCCAGAATCCGCCGGCGCAGCTCGGCCGAGGAGAAGCGGAACTTGGGCAGGGTGGTGTGCCCCAGCCAGCTCTCGTACTGGTTGTCCTGGGGGCCGGGGAAGTAGAAGAACTCCCGCTCCGGCGACTGGGGGTCCTCCAGGGCCCGGCGGAACCAGCGGTGGGTGTCGCCGCAGTGGTTGGTGGTCAGGTCGCCCACCAGGTGCCAGCCCCGGGCGTGGACATCCTGGGCCAGGCGGGCCAGGGCCTTGTCGCCGCCGAGCAGCGGGTCGACCTCCTCGAAGCTGGCGGCGTTGTAGCGGTGGTTGGACTCGGCCGGGAAGAACGGGGTCAGGTAGAGGGCGTTGACGCCCAGGGTGGCCAGGTGGTCGATGTGCTCGGTGATCCCGTCAAGGTCACCGCCGTACAACTGCCTGCCGCGGTCGCCCTCGTGGTAGTTGATCGGGTCCTCCCAGCCGGCCGGGAGGGCCCAGGCGGGCAGCGGCCGCCCGTCGGTGGCGGCCGAGCGGGCGAACCGGTCGGGGAAGATCTGGTAGACGACGGCGTCGCGGGCCCAGGCGGGCGGCGGCGGGGCGCTGGACAGCCGGAAGTCGGCGGCGTCGGTGACGTCGTGGCCGTGGACGCCGGTGCCGTTCAGCCACCGGTGGCCCCGCGGGCCGCCGCCGAGCAGGAACCGGTAGCCGGTGAACGGGTTGCGCACCGTGATGTCAAAGCGCCACCAGGTCTCGGACGCCGTCTCCCGGTCGACGATGCCAGCCAGCAGGTGCGGCTCGGCGTCGGGGGTGGTCCGCGCCCATGCCCCGGTGAGCCCGCTGCCCTTGGGTACGCGCAGGAACACCGGCACGGTCTCGCCAAGTTCTGGCGCGTCGTTGCCGACGTGCAGGGCGGCGCCGTCGTGGTGCGGCTGGGTGAGCAGGGAGACCGGCACGGTCAGCCCTTGACGGCCCCGGTGGTCAGGCCACCGACGATGTAGCGTTGCAGGATCTGGAACAGCGCCACCGTCGGGATGGCGGCGAGTAGCCCTCCCGCGGCGAACATCCCGAAGTTGGCGTTGCGCTCTCCGGCGACCAGGCCGTAGAGGCCGACGGCCAACGTCTTGGAGTCGGGATCGGTCAGGAAGACGTTGGCCATGAGGAACTCGCTGACGTAGGCGATGAAGCCGAGCAGCCCGGTGACAGCCAGGATGGGCGTGATCAGCGGGAGGATGATGCCGAAGAAGATCTGGGCGTGGGTGGCGCCGTCGACCCTGGCCGACTCGTCGAGGTCCTTGGGGATGGTGTCCAGGAACCCCTTCATGAGCCAGGTGTTCACCCCGAGCGCCCCGCCCAGGTAGAGGATGATCAGCGCCCACGGGGTATTGAAGCCGATCCTCGGGTAGTAGTCGGTGATCGTGGTGAACATCAGGTACAGGGTCACGATGGCCAGGAACTGCGGGAACATCTGGATCAGAAGCAGGCTCAGGAGCCCGAGCCGCCTGCCCTTGAATCGGAAGCGGGAATAGGCGTAGGCCGCGCAGGCCGAGATGAACATCGACAGGACCCCGGCCGTGAGCGCGATGAACAGGGTGTTGCCGAACCAGGCGACGAAGTCCGTGTTGCTGAAGAGCTTGTTGAAGTTCTCGAAGCTCGCGCCGGTGGGGAGGAGCTGCGAGGAGCTGAGGGTGCCGATCGGGTTGAGCGCCGCCGATACCACGAATACGATGGGGAAGAGCGCGAAGAACAGGGCGATCACACCGATAAGGTGGCGCCAGCCGACCTGCCGCCACCATCCCCCCTTGGCGCTGCCCAGCCGGACGACGGCTTCCTTCTGATCCTCGGCGGTGACGGTGCCGGCCGAGCTGGCGTTCGTCTGGGACATCAGTTGATCTCCTCGAGAGCCCGCGTGCGGCGGAAGCCGATGATCGAGATGACGGCGACGATGATGAAGATGAAGATCGAGACCGCGGCGGCGAACCCGTATTGAGCCCCTTGGGCGCCGAAGGCGAGGCGGTAGGTGTAGGTGATGAGCAGGTCGGTTGCTCCGATCTGGGGGTTGTCGGCGGGGAACGGCCCCCCCTCGCTCACCAGGTAGATCGCGTTGAAGTTGTTGAAGTTGAAGGCGAAGGAGGCAATCATCAGGGGTGCCAGCGCGACCAGGAGCAGCGGGAAGATGATCGTGCGGAAGGCGTAGACCGGCTTGGCCCCGTCGACCGAGGCCGCCTCCTTGAGGTCGCTAGGGATCGACTGGAGCGCCCCCGTCGCCACCAGGAACATGTACGGGTAGCCCATCCAGATCTGGACCAGCAGCACCGCGACCATCGCCGCCAGCGGCGTCCCGAACCAGTTCACCTCGCTGTTGAACAGCCGGTTGATGAGGCCGAAGTCGGTGTTGAACATGTCGCGCCAGACCAGCAGCATCACGAACCCGGGCATGGCGTAGGGGAGAATCAGCAGCGAACGGTAGAGCCGCTGCCCCTTCAGCCGCTCGTGGTTGAGGACGATCGCCACCAGCAGTCCGAGGCTGAAGGTGAAGGCAACGGTCAGGACCGCGAACGCGAAGTTCCAGATCAGGGTGCGGAAGAAGTACTTGGCGATCAGCGGGTCGGTGACGACGTCGATGAAGTTGCGGAAGCCGACATTGACCTGCCAGCCCTGGGCCAGGTTGTCACCCTTGTCGTCGACGAAGAGGCCTTCGGAGTCGTCCGCCGTCCATGTCTGGCCGGTCTCCTGGTCCTTGATGCAGTCGCAGCCAGTGTCGTAGGCGCGCTGGGGAGCGCCCTCGAAGGCGCGCGTCAGGCCGGCGTTGACGATCGCCCCCTGGTCGGTCGGCACGCTGAAGTCGGCAAGGTCCTCCTCACGCATCCCGGCCTGGCCGAGGCTGAGGATCGTGTAGCCGGGCGCCTGGGTGATGTTGCCTTCCGGCGAGAGCTGCACGTCGCCCGCGGGGAGCTCCTCAAGACCCTCGGTCGTGCCGACGAAGGGTTGCTTGGTCTCGGCATCGGTGAGCAGGAAGACGAGATCACCGGTGGCCGGGTCGCCCTCGGTGGCGACCGAGAGCCGGTAGTCGGCCGAGCCTGGCACCTTCGTGACCGAGGCGCCCTCGATGGCGCGGACGGCGTCCTCCTTGCTGCCCCGGTGCGCGTCGCCGAAGTTCGTGAACGCGGTGCTCATGGTGTAGAGCACGGGAAAGACCTGGAACGCCAGCAGGAACAGCGTCCCGGGTATCAGGTACTTGGCCGGGATGCGGCGAGGAGACAGGTAGATCCAGAACAGCAGCGCGGTCACGCCGACCAGCAGGGCCAGGCCGAGCCACTGGCCCTGATCGATCAGGGGGAATGCCCCGAAGATCGCAAGGGCAAGCACCAGCCCCAGCAGTACGATCTTGAGGATGAGGCCGGTGGTCGTGGTGGTGCCCGGCCGTGCTCGCCGGCCGGGGGGCTTTGCGTCGGGGCGCGAGGGGGCGCCGGCTTCGACAGGGACCTGGGTTCCACGAGCCATGTCGGCCTCCCTGCTCGAGGGGATAGGCCCGCCGGACCGGCCCGTCAGGCCTCGGCCGGTCCCGCGGGCGTGCTCACTTGATCTGCCCGCTGATCGCCTTGGCCGCCGCCGCCGCCGTCGACCCCGGCGGGGCGCCGCCGATGACCGACGACTGGGCCTTGCCGAGCGGGTCCCAGACCGTCGCCATCTCAGGGATGGCGGGCATGATGTCGCCGTTCTTGCCGGCCTCCAGGATCTTCGCCATGTCCGGGTCGGTCTTGGAAACCTCCTCAAACGCGGCCTTCAGCGGGGGCGGGCGCTGGTCGGCCTTGTAGAGGGCCAGGGCCACCTCGGGCTGGATGAAGTAGTTGGTCGCGAACTCCTGCGCCAGCGACTTGAACCGGCCCTTGCTGGCGACGTACATGGCCTGCACGCCAACGAACGGCCTGGCCTCGTCCCCGCCCTGGAAGGGTGGAATGGGGGAGATCGCATACTTGACGCCGCTCTTCTTGATGTCCGGGATCTGCCACGGCCCCGACAGCAGGAAGGCGGCCTTCTTGCCGGTGAAGATGCTGGTCACGTTGTCGCCGCTGATCGAGCGCTTGAGCGCGCCGTCACCCTTCTCGCCCAGCTCCCTGATCCTCTCGAAGGCCTTGACAGCGCCCGGCTTGCCGACCCCGAGATCCTTTGGGTCGTAGTCGCCCTCCGCGCCCTTGCCGAACAGGTAGCCGCCCCCGGAGGTATAGATGGGGTACAGGTGGTAGGGGTCGCCGTTCGGCCCCACCGGCAGCGCCATGATCTCGCTCACCTTGCCGCTGGCCTTGAGCTCCTTGCCCTTGGCGACCAGCTCCTCCATGGACGTGGGCGCCTCGGGGACCAGGTTGGTATTGCGGAACAGGACGATGTTCTCGATCGCATACGGGATGCCGTAGACCTGGCCGTTGTAGGTCACGCCCTTGATCGCCAGCGGGTCGAAGGCGGCCCTGGTGTCGTCGGTCAACTGGAGCGGGTCGATGGCGCCGTTCTGGACCAGGTTGCCGATCCAGTCGTGGGCGCCCATGACGAGGTCGGGGCCCTTGCCGGCCTGGGACGCGGTGACGAAGACCGTCTGCAGGTCCTCGGACACGGCCTGGACGTTGACCTGGACGTCGTTCTCCTGTCCCCACTTGGCCGCGGATTCCTTGATCGCCCGCGAGTACTTGTCGTCGGCCCAGATGGTGAGCGAGACGCCCTCCGAGCCGCTGTCCAATGCCCCGCCGCCGCTGCCGCAGCCGGCCAGGAGCAGCATCAGCCCAGCCATCAGCAGGGCGAGGGTGGTCCGACGCACGCGCATGTGTGCTCCTCGAACTGTCCGCCAACGAAGGATGCCCTGGCCTCGACCTCCTTCGCCTACGAGGAGCTTGAACGTTCAAGCGCTCACGCCCAAGTTCCTATCATGGTGTTTGAGCTGCGTCAAGGGTTCCGTATGTCCGCTTGGCGATCGACCGTAGCCAGACAGGCGATCGGGTAACCTGGCTGGAGCGCCTTCAGTGGCCGGAGGTCAACGTGGCTGGGAAGCAGGCCGGGGATCGGGTACCGACCCAGGGTGGCAAGGCCCGCAGCGACATCAACGACGTGGCCAGGCTGGCCCGGGTGTCGCGCCAGACCGTCTCCAACGTGCTCAACAACCGGACGGGCTACTCCGAGGAGACCCGCAACCGCGTCCTGGCCGCCATCGAGGCCCTCGACTACCAGCCCCACCGGGCCGCCCGCAGCCTCCGCTCGCAGCGGACCATGCAGCTCGGCTACCACATGCCGGGCGAGCAGCTGGCGGCCGAGAACGCCTTCGTCCTCGGGTTCATCCAGGCGCTCGTCCGGGCGGCCGCCGACAACGGCCACCACGTGCTGGTCTTCACCGAGCAGGGCGACGTGCTCGAGGTGTTCCGCGAGCTGGTGGCGATCCGCGGGGTCGACGGGTTCATCCTCTCGGGGTCGCGGGGCGACGACCCCCGGGCCCACTACCTGCACCAGGCCGGGGTGCCGTTCGCCGTGTTCGGCCGCACCGCCCCTGGCCTGCCCCAGACCTGGGTCGACATCGACAGCGTGGCCGCGGCCAGCTCGGCCGTGGACTACCTGGCCGCCAAGGGCCACGAGCGCTTCGCCTACGTCGGCTACGGGGCCAAGAAGTCCTGGGACGTCGAGCGGCTGGAGGGGTTCCGCAAGGGCCTGGCCGACCATGGGATCCGGGTCGCGGAGCGCTCCATCATCCTCGGCGACACCCTGGCCGGGGTCCACGCCGACGTGCTCCGGCTGCTCGGCCGCAAGCTCCGGCCCACCGCCATCGTCACCGGCAGCGACGTGCTGGCCGCGGTGGCCGTGAACGCGGCCAAGTCCCTGGGGCTGCGCGTCGGCCAGGACGTGGCCGTGACCGGCTTCGACGGCGGCTTCGTCCAGCACATGACCGAGCCGATGCTGACCAGCGTGCGCATCCCCGTCGACCGCATCGCGGCCGAGCTGATCGCCTGCTGCCTGCGCGAGATCGACGAGGGCATGGTCCAGTCGGCCGGCGTCCTGGTCCCGACCGAGATCGCTCCCGGCGGCAGCGCCTGAGGTGCGGGCCTAGGCGGCGCCCCGTCGGAGGAGGCGGCCGCCGGGAACCTCGCCGGTGACCTCGTGGCCGCGGAGCCAGGTGGATCGGACCACCCCGGCCAGGCGGCGGCCGGCGTACGGGGTGACGGGGTGGCGGTGGTGCAGCCGGGCCGGGTCGACCACGAACGTCTCCTCGGGGGCGAACACGCACAGGTCGGCGTCGGCGCCGGGGACGATGCGGCCCTTGCCGGCCAGGCCGGCCAGGGTGGCCGGGCCCGCGGCCATCCAGCGGGCCAGGTCGGCCAGCCGGTGGCCGCGGGCCCGGGCCGCGGTCCAGACGGCGGGCAGGCTCAGCTGGAGCGACGCGATGCCGCCCCAGGCCGCCCCGAAGTCGCCGCGGTCGAGCTGCTTGAGCTCGGGGGCACAGGGCGAGTGGTCGGAGACGACCAGGTCGACCAGGCCGTCGGCCAGGCCTCGCCACAGCCGCTCGCGGTTCTCGGCCTCGCGGATGGGCGGGCAGCACTTGAACTGGGTGGCCCCGTCGGGGATCGCCTCGGCCTGGAAGGTCAGGTAGTGGGGGCAGGTCTCGGCGCTGACCGGGACGCCGTCGCGGCGGGCCGCGGCCAGGACGCCCAGGGCGTCCGCCGACGACAGGTGCAGGATGTGCACCCTGGCCCCGGTGCGGCGGGCGGCCTCGACGACCTGGGCGACGGCCAGGTTCTCGGCCTCCCGGGGCCGCGAGCCCAGGAAGCCGGCGTAGCCCCGGCCGTGCGCCGCCGGGGCCCGGGCCACGGCCTGGGCGTCCTCGGCGTGGACCAGCAGCAGTGCCGAGAGGCCGGCCAGCTCCTCCAGGTGCCGCTCGAGCTCGCCGGGGCGCAGGTGGGGGAACTCGTCGACCCCGGAGGCGACCAGGAAGCACTTGAAGCCGAACACCCCGGCGTCGTGCAGGCCGCGCAGTTCGCCCAGGTTGCCGGGGACGGCGCCGCCCCAGAAGCCGACGTCGACGTGGACCTGGCCCTCGGCCGCCTTGCGCTTGACCTCGAGGGCGGCGACGTCGACGGTCGGCGGGACCGAGTTGAGGGGCATGTCGACGATGGTGGTGACGCCGCCGGCGGCGGCCGCCCTGGTGGCCGAGGCGAAGCCCTCCCAGGAGGTCCGGCCGGGCTCGTTGACGTGCACGTGGGTGTCGACCAGGCCGGGGAGCAGGACCTCGTCGTCGGCCAGGGTGACGGTCCGCCGGCCGGCCAGGCCCGCCCCCAGCGGCTCGACGGCCGCCACCCGGCCGTCGCGGACGGCCACGCAGGTGGCCGTCTCCCCGGCCGCGGTGACCATCCGGGCGGCCCGGAAGACCAGGTCGAACGCCTCGGCCACGCGGCCTAGCTGCCCCGGTAGGTGCTGTAGCCGTACGGGCTGAGCAGCAGCGGGACGTGGTAGTGGGCCCCGGGGTCCTCGATCTGACAGACCACGGTGACCTCGGGGTAGAAGCCGGCCACCCCCTGGGCCTGGAACCACGCCCCGGTCTCGAACGTCAGCCGGTGGGTGCCGGCCGACAGCTCCCCCTCGAGGAGGCCGGGGACCCGGCCGTCGGGGTCGGTGACCCCGCCGCCGACGCCGCGCCAGCCGTCGCCGTCGCGCAGCTCGACCGTCACCCGGACCCCGGCCGCCGGCCGCCCCCTGGCGGTGTCCAGGACGTGGGTCGAGAGACTCATTGCCCCATCAGCTTCTCGAGCCGCAGCCGGGTGATGCGGCGGTGTTCGCCGGCGGCGACCCGCAGCTCGGTGTCCGGGTCGTTGCCCAACCGGGCCTGGAGCTCGGCCAGGATCTCGCCGGCCGAGCGGCCGGCGGCGGCGATCAGGAACACGTGGCCGAAGCGCGCCTCGTACTCGGCGTTGCCGCGGGCCAGGGCCTCCTGGACGTCCTGACCGGCGCCGCCGACGCCCGACTGCTCCTGCCGGGACCACCCAGGCGAGCCCCCGCCGCTCTCGCCGATGCGCGGGTGGGCCGCGAACGCCTCCAGCCAGTCGTCGGGGCCGAGGCCCGTCCAAACCTCGTCGGCGGCCACCTGGAGGGCGGCCAGGTCGGCATAGGGGCGGCCGGCGGCGACCGCCTCGGCCCAGCGCCGCGAGTGGCAGACGGCCAGCAGCTCGTCGGCCGCCTCCTCCTCGGGCAGCTCGTTCCAGCGGTCCAGCCCGCTCACCTCGCGTCCTCCGGCCACAGCCGGCGGGCCCGGCGGGCCAGGTCCCGGCGCAGCGTGTCCATGTCGGCGCCGAGCAGCCTACCGTCACGGACCACGTACTCGCCGTCGACCAGCACGTGCCGGGCGTGCCGCTCCGGGCCCAGGACCAGCCCGGCCAGCGGGTCGAGGACGTCGCCGAGGTCGTCGCCCGGCCACACGACCAGGTCGGCCCGGTAGCCGGGCTCGAGCCGGCCGAGGTCGTCGCGGCCCAGGCAGCGGGCCCCGCCCTCGGTGGCCAGGGCCAGGGCGTCGGCCGGCTGGAAGGTGGTGGAGGTGAGGTCGCGCTGGCGGGCCAGGAACAGGGCCATCCGCAGCTCCGGGAGCAGCCCGCCGATCTCGTTGCTGGCCACCCCGTCGACGCCCAGCCCGACCGGGGCGCCGGCCCTGGTCAGGTCGGCCACCCGGGCGATGCCCGACCCGAGCCGGCAGTTGCTGGAGGGGCAGTGGGCGACCCCGGTGCCGGTCTGGCCGAGGCGGACCACCTCGGCGTCGTCGAAGTGGACGCCGTGGGCCACCCAGACGTCCGGGGCGATCCAACCGAGGTCGTCGAGATAGCCAAGGGGCCGGCGGCCGAACCGCTCCAGGCAGCCGCGCTCCTCGTCCAGGGTCTCGGCCAGGTGGGTGTGCAGGCGCAACCCGAGCCGCCTGGCCAGCGCGGCCGACTCCCGCATCAGCTCCGGGGTGACCGAGAACGGGCTGCACGGGGCCACGGTGACCACGACCCGGTCGCCGTCGTGCAGCCGGTCGTGCACGGCCTCGGTCGAGGCCAGGATGGCGTCCAGGTCCTCGACCACCGAGTCGGGCGGCAGGCCGCCCCTGGACTCGCCCAGGTCCATGGAGCCACGGGCGATGTGGGCCCGGATGCCGACGGTCCCGGCCGCCGAGGCGATCGCGTCGAACACCGAGTCGTCACCACCCGGGACCAGGTAGTGGTGGTCGGCCGCGGTGGTGCAGCCGGTCAGGGCGAGCTCGCCCATGGCCACCGCCGCGGCCGCCTCGACGTCCTCGGGGGTCAGCCGGGCCCACACCGGGTACAGCGTGGTCAGCCAGCCGAACAGGGTCTGGTCGACCGCCCAGCCGCGGGTCATCCACTGGTAGAAGTGGTGGTGGGTGTTGACCAGCCCGGCGGTGACGATGTCGCCGTCGACCCGGACCACCTGGTCGCCGGGCTCCTCGGGCACCGACCCGACGGCCGCGATCCGCCCGCTCTCGACGGCCACGTCCCCGGGCCAGCGGGCGCCACGAAAGACCAGGCGACTCACTGCTGCCGGGCCAGGGCGATGTCGTCGGGGCGGACCGGGACCCGGCGCAGGGGCAGCCCGGTGGCCTGGCGGATGGCCGCCACCACGGCTCCGGTGGAGGAG
Source organism: Actinomycetes bacterium (assembly GCA_030146615.1). Classification (GTDB taxonomy): domain Bacteria; phylum Actinomycetota; class CALGFH01; order CALGFH01; family CALGFH01; genus CALGFH01. The sequence continues at coordinate 6,967 of JASLBL010000512.1, read as the reverse complement.
ATGGTCGGCGGCTCGCCGACCCCCTTGGCCCCATACGGGGCGCCCCGCTCCGGCTGCTCGATCCAGGTCTGGACCACCGGCGGCATGTCCAGGGCGGTCGGCAGCAGGTAGTCGGTGAAGGACGGGTTCCGGACCTTGCCCTGGTCGAGGACGATCTCCTCCATCACGGCCAGCCCGATCCCCTGGGCGATGCCCCCCTCGACCTGGCCGGTCACGGCCAGCGGGTTGAGGGCTCGGCCGACGTCCTGGGCGGTGGCGACCTGGACCACCTTGACCAGGCCGAGCTCGGGGTCGACGTCGACCACCGCCCGATGGGCGGCGAAGGCAAGCGACCAGTGGGCGTTGCCTTGGCCGTTCTCGTCCAGCGGCTCGGTGGGGGCGTGGTGGAACTCGCGGGTGGCCTCGATCGGGCCGGCCTTGAGGGCGTCGGCCAGGGACACGCTGGCCGACCCGTCCCTCGTCACCAGCTCGCCCTCCTCCAGCACCAGGTCGGCCGGGGCCAGGTGCAGGTCGAGGGCGGCCCGCTCGAGCAGGACCTCGCGCACAGCCGAGCAGGCCATCTGGATCGCCCCGCCCGACATCATGGTCTGGCGGGACGCGCTGGACGACCCGGCCGAGCCGACCTGGGTGTCGGCCGTGTGGACCATCACCTCGCGGACGCCCAGCTCGGCCCGGGCGATCTGCATGGCGATGGTGACGAACCCCTGGCCGACCTCGGCGGTGGCCACGTGGACGGTGGCCAGCGGCTCGTCACCGGGGCCCAGCTCCAGGCGCACCCGAGCCGTCGAGTAGTCGTCGAACCCCTCCGAGAAGGCCAGGTTCTTGAACCCGACGGCGAAGCCGACCCCCCGGCGGACGTCGCCGGCCAGCGCGGTCAGCCCGGCCCCGCCGGGCAGGGACAGCGCCGGGGCGTCGGCGGCCAGCGGCTCGGGCAGGGGCAGGTCGCGGCAGGCCCGGATGCACTCCGCCACCGGGGCGGTGCCGATGATCACCTGCCCGGTGATCAGCTGGTCGTGCTGCTTGAGGGCGTTGGCCAGCCGCAGCTCGACCGGGTCCATCCCGAGGGCGTCGGCCAGCTTGTCCATCTGGGCCTCGGCGGCGAAGGAGGTCTGCACCGCCCCGAACCCGCGCATGGCCCCGCACGGCGGGTTGTTGGTCCGGACCGCGTACCCGTCGATCTTCGCGTTGGGGACGAGGTAGGGGCCGGGGGCGAAGGCGCACGCGTTGGAGATCACCGCGGTGGAGGACGAGGCGTAGGCGCCGCCGTCGAACACCATGCGGCTCTCCACCTTGACCAGCTTGCCGTCACGGGTGGCGTGGTGGCGGTACCAGAGCCGGGCCGGGTGGCGGTGGACGTGGCCGAAGAACGACTCCTCGCGGCTGTAGACCATCTTGACCGGCTTGCGGGTGACCAGGGCGAGCAGGCAGGCGTGGATCTGCATGGACAGGTCCTCGCGGCCGCCGAAGGCGCCACCGGTCCCGGCCAGGGTGAGGCGGACCTTCTCCCGCGGCAGGTTGAGGCAGGCGGCGATCTGGTCGCGGTCGACGTGCAGCCACTGGGTGGCCACGTACAGCTCGACGCCCCCGTCCTCTGAGGGCACGGCCAGGCCGGACTCGGGGCCGAGGAACGCCTGGTCCTGCATGCCGACCTCGTAGTCGCCCTCGACCACCACCTCGCCGGTGGCCTCGGGGTCGCCGAAGCGGATCTTCAGGTGCCGGAACAGGTTGCCGTCGGGGTGGATGGGCTCGCCGGTCATGGCCGCCTCGGGGTCGACCACCGGGTCCAGCACCTCGTAGTCGACGGCGATGGCGGCCGCGGCCCGGCGGGCGATCTCGGGGTGGTCGGCGGCCACCGCGGCCACCGGCTCGCCGTGGTAGCGGACCACCCGGTCGGCGAACACCGGCTGGTCGTGGTGCTCGAGGCCGTAGGTGCGGCTGCCCCAGAGGTCGTCGTTGGTGATGACCGCGTGCACCCCGGAGATGGCCAGGGCGGGGGCCGGGTCGAGGGACAGGATGCGGGCCGAGGGGTGGGGGCTGCGCAGGGTCGCGCCCCAGACCATCCCCTCCAGGTACAGGTCGGAGGAGAAGGCGAACTGCCCAGTGGTCTTGGGCGGGGCGTCGGGCCGCAGGACGCTGTCGCCCAGGCCGGGAGCGCGGCGCTTGCGCGTGAAGGTGCTTGGCATGCTAGGTGCTGGCACGGGCGCGCTCCTCCTTGACGGCGTGGAAGGCGGCGAAGATCCGGCCGTACCCGGTGCAGCGGCAGAGGTTGCCGGAGATGGCCTCGCGCAGGGTCAGCTCGTCGGCGTCGGGCTGGCGGTCCAGCAGGTCGTGGATGGCCACGATCATCCCGGGGATGCAGAAGCCGCACTGCACGGCGCCCTGCTCGACGAACGCCCGCTGGACGTCGGTCAGCTCGCCCGACGGGCTGAGCCCCTCGACGGTGCGGACGTCGCTGCCGGCGGCGTCGGCCGCCAGCACGCAGCAGGAGGCGACCAGGACGCCGTCCAGCAGCACCGAGCAGGAACCGCACTCGCCCTGCTCGCAGGCGTTCTTGGAGCCGGGCAGGCCGAGCCGCTCGCGCAGCACGTACAGCAGGCTCTCGCCGATCCAGGCATCGGTGACCTGCCGGTCCTTGCCGTTCACCGACAGGGTGTAGCTGTCGGTGGCCTGGTCGGCCCCGGCGCGCTGGCCCGGTTGGGTGCTCATGCGGCGAGGCTCCTTCGCAGGGCGCGGGTGGCGACCACCCCGACGGCGTGGCGGCGGAACTCGGCCGTGCCCCGCTGGTCGCTGATCGGGTCGGCGGCCTCCCGGGCCAGCTCCCCGAACCGTTCGACGGCGTCGGCGGGGGCGGTCAGGCGGTCCCAGTCGATGGCCTCGGCGATGAACGCCTCGGCCGCGGCGGCCCGCACCGGCCGGGGGGCCACCGAGCCCAGGCCGAGCCGGACGCTGCGGCCGGCCCGGTCCACCGCCAGCCCGCAGACCACGATCGAGATGACCATGGCGTTGCGGGTGCCGACCTTGAGGAACTGCTGGGGGCCGTCCAGGCGGGGGACGCGGATCTCATGGATGACCTCGCCGGGCTCGATCGCCGTCTTCTTGACCCCGGTGATGACCTCGGCCAGGGGCAGCCGGCGCTCGCCGTCACGGCGGGCCAGGACGACCGTGGCGTCGAGCGCGGCCAGCACGGGCAGGCCGTCGCCGGCCGGGCTGGCCGTGCCGATGTTGCCGCCGACGGTGCCGGCGTTGCGCATCTGGGGCGAGCCGACCGTCCGGGCGGCCGCGGCCAGCCCGGGCAGGGCCTCGGCCAGGTCGTGCTCGACCTCGGTCCAGGTGACCCCGGACCGGAGCACGACCTCGTCGTCGCGCACCTCGTAGCCGCGCAGCTCCTCGACCCGGCGCAGGGCGACCACGGCCGGCGGCCGCCGGTGGCCGAAGTTGACCTCGACCATCAGGTCGGTGCCGCCGGCCAGCAGGTGGGCGCCGGGCAGCTCGTCCAGGGCGTCGAACACCCCGGACAGGGACGTCGGTCTGGCAACCAGCATTGGTCACCTCGCGCTCGCGGGCGGGGACAATAGCATGCCCCCTCCACCTCAGCCTCTGCCAGGCCGCCTGGCGAACCGGTCCAGCGCGGCCCGGTTCAGGCCGGTGTGCCGGGTGACGTCGTCGCTGGTGAGGGCCCCGCAGTCGAGGCCCCGGACCAGGAACCCGGCCAGGGCCTGGGCGGTGGCCGGCTCGTCCAGGACCCCGCCGGCCGTCCGCTCGGCGTAGGCCCGCAGCCGGGCCGCGGCGGCGGCCAGGCCCTCGGCGAAGAAGGCGTAGGTGGCCAGGTAGCGGGTGGGCAGCTGGGCCGGGTGCAGGTCCCAGCCCTGCCAGTAGCCGCGCTCCAGCGACCGCCGGACCAGGCGGGCGTGCAGCCGCCAGGCGGCGTGGACGGCCGCGGGGTCGCCCACCGGGAGCACGTTGGTCGACCCGTCCGACAGCCGCACCCCGGTGCCGGCCGCCGCCACCTGCATGACCGCCTTGGCGTGGTCGGCCGCCGGGTGCTCCAGGCTCTGGTAGGCGGCGGCGATGCCGCAGGCGGCGCTGTAGTCGTAGGTGCCGTAGTGCAGGCCCGAGCAGCGGCCGGCGGCCGCCTGGACCAGCCGGGCCACGGTGGCCGTCCCGTCGGCGGCCAGGAGCGACTGCGGGGTCTCGATCTGGACCTCGAACCGCAGCCGCCCCTCGGCCAGCCCGTGGGCCTCCTCCAGCCGCTGGCAGACCAGGGCCATGGCCTCGACCTGGCGGACGTCGGTCACCTTGGGCAGGGTGACCACGAACCCGCCGGGGAGTTCGGTCTCGGCCAGCAGGGCGCCGAGGAACAGGTCGAGGGTCCGCAGCCCGCGGCGCCGGGTCGGCGCCTCCAGGGAGCGGATGCGCAGGCCGCAGTACGGCGGGGGAGCGGCCCCGGCGAGCGCGCCGGCCAGGGCCCTGGCCGCCTCGGCGGCGTCGGCGTCCTCGCGCGTGTCCGGCCGCGACCCGTAGCCGTCCTCGAAGTCCAGCCGTAGATCTTCGATGGGCTCGGTCTCCAGCTTGGCCAGCACGCCCGGGAGGACCTGGGCGACCACCGCCTGGTCGATCCCGGTGGCCCCGGCCAGGGCGGCCGCGGTGGGGGCGTCGGCGGCCAGGGCGGCCAGGGCCCGGGCGCCCCAGTCGGCGGGTAGGCCGGGAGCCGTCTGGTCGGCCGGGACGTACACGGTGTGCACCGGCTGCCTGGTCCCGGGGTCGCCGGGGTAGCGGGCGGCCAGCTCGGCGTCGGCCGGGGCCAGCCGCCGGTCCAGGTCGTCGAGGACGTCGGCGCCGAGGCGGGGCGCGGGGCTGGTCACGGGGGCACGCTATCGCGGGCGGCGGCCTCGGGCGAGCGGGCGTCGTAGCGGCGAAGGGCCGGGACCAGCAGGGCCAGGCTGACCAGGGCGGCGGCCAGCAGCGCCCCGCCGACCCAGGAGACGGTGACCCCGAAGGCGGCCGCCGTCGCCCCGGCCCGCAGGTCGCCCAGCCGGGGGCCGCCGGCCACGACCACGATGAACACCCCCTGCATACGCCCGCGCATCTCGTCCGGGGCGTAGGTCTGGAGGATCGTCTGGCGGTAGACGGCCGAGACCAGGTCGGCCGCGCCGGCCACGGCCAGCAGCAGCACCATCATCCAGAGGGCCGGGACCAGCCCGGCCGCGGCCACGGCCAGCCCCCAGGCGATCACGGCCCCGACCAGGGCGACGCCCTGGCGGCCGACCCGCCCGATCCAGCCCGAGGACAGCCCGGCCAGCACCGCCCCCATGGCGATGGCGGCGTACAGCCAGCCCACGGCCCCGCGGCTGCCCAGCCCGGCCGCCGTCTCCGGGAACAGGGCCCTGGGCATGGCCAGCACCATGGCCACGATGTCGACGGCGAACGACAGCAGCAGCACCGGCCGGGTGGCGATGAAGGCGAGCCCGTCGACCACCGACCGCAGCCCCGGGGTGGTGGCAGGCCCGGACGGGGGGAGGGCGGGCAGGCGCAGGGCGGCCCACAGGGCGACGGTGAAGATGGCCAGGTCGGCGGCGTAGGCGGCCGCGAACGACCAGCGGGCCAGGATCAGCCCGGCCAGCAGCGGGCCCAGGACCATGCCCAGGTTGGAGGTGGTGAACGACAGCGTGTTGGCCGACGGCACCAGCTCGACCGGGAGCACCCTTGGCACGATCGCCCCCCGGGTCGAGGAGGCGACCGCGAACCCGGCCGCCTGCACGCCGACCAGGCCGAGCAGCAGGGGCAGGCTGGCCAGCCCGAGCAGGGCGGCCACGAACAGCCCGCCGGTGCAGGCCCACAGGGCCAGCGACGAGCCCAGCAGCAGCAGTCGGCGGTCGACGGCGTCGGCCACCGCCCCGCCCCAGAGCCCGAACAGGACCAGCGGGACCAGCCCGACCAGCCCCAGCATGCCGACCCAGAACGAGGAGCCGGTCAGCTCGAACACCTGCACCGGCACGGCCACGGCGGTCAGCTGGAAGCCGATGAACCCCAGGGAGTTGCCCAGCCACAGCCGCCGGAAGGCGCGATGGCGCAGCGGCTCGACGTCGATCGCGGCCCGCCGCAGCCGCCCCAGAGGTGTCATGACCCGCCCAGGATAGGGGCAGTCTCAAAGCCGCCCGAAATCCCAACCATCGTGGAATTTTGGTTACTTGTTCGTTTGTGCGACGTACCCAACGGTCAAGGGTCAGGGCAGTCCCCGTCGCCCGAGATGAGGTGAGGCGTCGATGCAGGCACTGCGGCTCCACCGCTACAACGAGCGGCCCTCAATTGACGAGATCGAGGAGCCGAAGGTCGAGGACCCCCTCGATGTGATCGTCAAGATCGGCGGGGCCGGCCTGTGCCGGACCGATATCCATCTCTACCTGGGCCAGTGGCACGAGCTGGGCTCCGACGCGCCCCTGCCCTACACCCTCGGCCACGAGAACGCCGGTTGGGTGCACGAGGTCGGGTCGGCCGTCACCCACGTCGCCCCCGGCGACACCGTGATCCTCCACCCCCAGGCCACCTGCGGATTCTGCCGCTACTGCCGGGCCGGCGACGACATGCACTGCACCAACAGTTTCTTCCCCGGCCTCAACACCGACGGGGGCATGGCCCACTACCTCAGGACCGGGGCCAGGGCGGTGGTCAAGATCGACCCCAAGCTCCAGCCGGCCGACGTGGCCGCCCTGGCCGACGCCGGGCTGACCGCCTACCACGCCGTCCGCAAGGCCGTGCCCCTGCTGTACCCGGGCACCGCCTGTGTGGTCATCGGGGCCGGCGGCCTCGGCCACATCGGCATCCAGGTGCTGGCCGCCCTCAGCGCGACCACCGTCATCGTGGTCGACCGCAACCCCGAGGCCCTCGAGTTCGCCAAGACGATCGGCGCCAACCACGGGGTGGTCGCCGACGGGACCCAGGTCGACCAGGTCAAGGAGCTGACCGGCGG
>JASLBL010000494.1 GCA_030146615.1 Actinomycetes bacterium | reverse complement strand
CTCGACCAGGACCCGGCCGTACCAGGAGCGGTCGAGCACGGCCATGCCGCCCCAGCCGGGCAGGCTCGACCAGAACCGCCACAGGAAGTGGTGGCGCTTCTCGTCGTAGGTCGGGGCGGCGAAGGTGGCCACCCGCACGTGCCGGGGGTCCATGGGGGTGACCAGCCGGCGGATGGCCCCGCCCTTGCCGGAGGCGTCCCAGCCCTCGAACAGCACGCACACCGGCGGCCCGAGCCGCCCGTCGCCGAGCAGCCCACCCAGGGTGAGCCGCAGCTCCAGCAGCCGGTTGGAGGCCGCCTCGAGCCGCGCCGCCTCCTCCTCGCGGCTCAGCTTGAGGCTCAGGTCGAGCTCGTCCAGGCGTCCCACCGGCCGATCCTGGCAGGGACAGTCCACCTTGGGCAAGAGCAGGGGAGTCGGTTCCCCAGCTCGAGTGCGCGGGCGGCCGGGCTGTTGGGGGGTTTGGGGGGAGGACTCCCCCCCGAATGGGCCGGGCCTAGCGGCGCAGATCGGACAGGGTCAGGCCGGGGGCGATCGCCTCCGGGTCAGTCCTGAGGGCGAGCACGGCCGGGCGCCCCGCCGCGAAGGCCCGGTCGAGCGCGGCCGGGAGGTCGGCGGTGGCGGCGACCGTCTCGCCGGCGGCGCCGTAGGCCTCGGCCAGGGCGGCGAAGTCCGGGTTCTGGAGGTCGGTGGCGATCACCCGGCCCGGGTACGCCCGTTCCTGGTGCATGCGGATGGTGCCGTACATGCCGTTGTCGACCACCAGCACGACCACCTCCAGGCGGTGCTGGACGGCCGTGGCCAGCTCGTGGCCACACATCAGGAAGTCGCCGTCGCCGGTCACCGCCACCACCGTGCGCCGTGGGTGGACGACCTTGGCGGCCAGCGCGGCCGGGAGGGCGAAGCCCATGGCCCCGCTCTTGGGCGCCAGCTGGGTGCCGTGGCGGCGGAACTGGAAGAAGCGGTGCAACCAGATCGAGTAGTTGCCGGCCCCGCTAGCCAGGATGGCGTCGTCGGGCAGGCGCTCGCGCAGCATGGCCAGGGCCTGGCCGAGGTCGACCAGTCCCGGAGCGGCCGGGGAGGCACCTGGGCGGGCCGGGCCGTCGGCCGGCCAGGGCCGGACCCAGGCCTGGTAGTTGAACCGGGCCGCCTCGGTCCAGGCCGCCCAGGCGTCGCCCCGGACCGGCGGGACCGAGCGCCAGGCGGCCAGGAACGGGGCCACGGCCGCGTTGACGGCCAGGTCGGGCTGGTACAGCCGGCCCAGCTCGGCCAGGCCGGGATGGACGTGGACGAGCCGCTGGCGGGGGACCGGGGCCTCCAGCAGCCGGTAGCCGCCGGTGGTGATCTCGCCCAGGCGCGGGCCGACGGCCACCACCAGGTCGGCGGCCCGGACCCGCTCGGCCAGGGCCGGGTTGGTGCTCACCCCGAGGTCGCCGACGTAGCTCGGCGAGCGGTTGTCGAGCACGTCCTGAGAGCGCCAGGAGGCCGCGACCGGCAGCCGGCTGGCCTCGGCGACGGCTCGCAGGTCGGCCGCGGCCGCCTCGGTCCAGCCCGGGCCGCCGGCGATCACCAGCGGCCGCCGGGCCCCGCCGAGCAGCTCGCGCAGGCGGGCCAGGGCGGCCGGGGCGACCCCGGGGGCGACCGGCCGGGCGGGGCGGGCGTCGGCCACCCGGGCGGTCGCGGCCAGCACGTCCTCGGGCAGGGCCAGCACCACCGGCCCGGGCCGGCCCGAGGTCGCGACCTCGAACGCCCGGGCCAGCAGCTCGGGCAGCCGGGCCGGGTCGTCGGCCTCTGCGGCCCACTTGGCCATCGGCCCGAACACCGCCGGCACGTCCAGCTCCTGGAACGACTCCCGGCCCCGCACCCGCCGCCCGACCTGGCCGACCAGCAGCAGTAGGGGAGCCGAGTCCTGGGCCGCGGTGTGGACGCCGACGCTGGCCTGGGTCGCCCCCGGGCCCCTGGTGACCAGGCAGACCCCGGGCCGCCCGGTGAGCTTGCCATAGGCCACGGCCATGTTGGCCGCTCCAGCCTCGTGCCGGCAGGTGATCAGCCGGGTCTCGGTGTCATACAGCGCGTCCAGCACGGCCAGGTAGCTCTCGCCGGGGACGCAGAAGGCCGCCTCGATCCCGTTGGCCGCCAGCTGGTCGACGACTAGCTGGCCACCGGTGCGCTCTTGCATGCGGCGGACGATAACGCAGTCCCTGGTCCATATGGGGGGGAGCTCGCTTCCCCCCCACGGCACCCTAGAGCGCCGGTGCCATGGCTGGGGTGATCGCTAGCATTTGGCGGGGCTGCGCTGGCGGCCGTTCGCGACCAGCTTGCCCCAGGTGCTGCGGCCGACGACGCCGTCGGGGGTGAGGCCGTGGGCGCGCTGGAAGGCGATCAGGGCGCGGCGCGTCTGAGGCCCGAACTCGCCGTCGACGGCCACGCAGCGGCGGTTGGCGGCCAGCCGCGACTGGACGGCGGCCACCGCCTTGCTGCGCTCGCCGAGCTCGACCGCCAGCATCCCCCGTACGCCGGCCGCCGGCCGGGTCGCCTTGGCCAGCAGCCCCGGGCGCCAGATGGAGGCGATCCGGACCGGCGCCCGCCGGTTGGGGGCCTCCACCATCCGCCCGGCCCCCAGGTACATGCCGACGTGGTAGATGGTCCGCCGGTTGGAGGTGTCCTTGGCGTAGAAGAGCAGGTCGCCGGCGCGCAGGGCCGACAGCGGGACGAGCTGGCCGGCCCCGTACTGCTGGCGCGAGACCCTCGGCAGGTGGACGCCGGCGGCCCGGTAGCTGGTCTGGACCAGGCCGGAGCAGTCGAAGCTCCTGGGGCCGTCGGCCCCCCAGCGGTAGGGCTTGCCCAGCTGGGCGAGGGCGAACCGGACGGCCACCGCGGCCGAGGACCCGGGAGCGGCCGCCGCCTGCGGGGTCTCGGTCACCCCGGCGGCCCCGGCCAGCCCGGCGACCAGCGGGGTGAGCAGAGCCAGCGACAGCAGCCAGCGGAGCGGAGTGGACAGTCGACGGGACCGGGCGCGCAGGTGGCGGGGCGCGTGCGCTGACATGCGGCAGCACTCCTTCAGAGGGCGTGGAGGCGACCCTCTTCGGATCGACCGGCAGCAACCCCCGCTTAAGCAGAATCACCCAACCACGCACACCCAAGGGCTGCGGATACCCAAGGGGCTGCGGACACCCGGTGGCTGCAGAGAGCCGGGGGCTGTGGACAACGGCCGGCACCGCGCCCGCCGGTCGGCTACCCTCCCGGTTGGGGCCCCTGGCGCAGGACCAGGTGGGTGCCGCGCGGGTGCGGCGCCGGTGCGGCGCGGGCGCGGCGTCGGTGCGGCGCGGGCGCCGCGTGGCCTGCTAGTCCCGGACCAGCTTTCGGTAGGTGGCGCGGTGGGGGCGGGCGGCTTCGGGGCCGAGGCGGCGGACCTTGTCGGCCTGGTAGTCGGCGAAGTTGCCCTCGAACCAGACGACCTGGCTGTCGCCCTCGAAGGCGAGCGTGTGGGTGGCGATCCGGTCCAGGAACCAGCGGTCGTGGCTGATCACGACCGCGCAGCCGGGGAAGTCGAGCATCGCGTTCTCCAGCGACCGCAGGGTGTCGACGTCCAGGTCGTTGGTCGGCTCGTCCAGCAGGAGCAGGTTGCCGCCCTCGCGCAGGGTCAGGGCCAGGTTGAGCCGGTTGCGCTCGCCCCCGGACAGCACCCCGACCGGCTTCTGCTGGTCGGTGCCCTTGAAGCCGAAGCTGGCCACATAGGCCCGGGTCGGCATCTCCCGGCCGCCGACCCGGAAGTGGTCGAGCCCGCCCGAGATGGCCTCGAACACCGTCTGGGACGGGTCCAGGCGGGCCCGGTCCTGGTCGACGTAGGCCAGCTGCACGGTCGGGCCCAGGCGCAGCTCGCCCGCGTCCGGCTTCTCGTCGCCGGTGATGAGCTTGAACAGGGTGGTCTTGCCGGCGCCGTTGGCCCCGATGACCCCGACGATGCCGCCCCGGGGCAGGCTGAACGACAGGTCGTCGATCAGCAACCGGTCGCCGTAGCCCTTGGTCAGCCCGGCCGCCTCCACGACCACGTCGCCGAGGCGGGGGCCGGGCGGGACCTGGATCTCGTCGAAGTCGACCGGGCGGTCGCGCTCGGCCTCGGCGGCCAGCTCCTCGTAGCGCCGCAGCCGGGCCCGGCCCTTGTCGTGGCGGCCCTTGGTGCCGGCCCGGACCCACTCCAGCTCCCGGGCCAGGACCCGCTTGCGGCCGGCGCTGGCCCGCGACTCGGCGGCCAGCCGGGCCGCCTTCGTCTCCAGATACGTCGAGTAGTTGCCCTCATACGGGTAGGCGCGGCCGCGGTCCAGCTCCAGGATCCAGCCGGCCACGTTGTCGAGGAAGTAGCGGTCGTGGGTGACGGCCAGGACGGTGCCCGCATACGCGGCCAGGTGCTGCTCCAGCCACTGCACGCTCTCGGCGTCCAGGTGGTTGGTCGGCTCGTCCAGCAGGAGCAGGTCGGGCCGGGACAGCAGCAGCCGGCAGAGCGCGACCCGGCGCCGCTCCCCGCCGGACAGGGTGGTGACGTCGGCGTCGCCGGGCGGCAGCCGCAGGGCGTCCATGGCCATCTCCAGCTGGGCGTCCAGGTCCCAGGCGTTGGCCGCCTCGATGGCGTCCTGGACCCTGGCGTACTCCTCCAGCAGCCGGTCCATCTCGTCGGGGCCGGCCTCGCCCAGGCGCAGGCTCAGCTCCTCGAACCGGGCCAGCAGGGCCCGGGTCTCGGCCACGCCCTCCTCGACGTTGCCGAGCACGTCCTTGGCCGGGTCCAGCACCGGCTCCTGGAGCAGGATGCCGACGCTGGCCCCCGGGGCCAGGGCGGCCTCGCCGTTGGAGATCCTCTCCAGTCCGGCCATGATCTCGAGCACGGTCGACTTGCCGGACCCGTTGGGCCCGACCACGCCGATCTTGGCCCCGGGCAGGAAGGCCAGGGTCACCTCGTCGAGGATCAGCTTGTCCTGGTGCGCCTTGCGCACCCGCTGCATCACGTAGATGTACTTGGTCACGCAGGGCATTCTATGAGCCGCCCGCCAATCACCTCACAGGAGGACGCGATGCACCCGGCGCTGGAGCAGGTCGACTGGGAGCGGGAAGGGCAGGCCGTGGTGGAGCTGCTGGCGGCGCTGCTGCGGTTCGACACCACCAACCCGCCCGGCAACGAGGCCGAGGCGGTGGCCTTCCTGGCCGACACCCTGCGCCAGGCCGGGGTGGAGCCGGAGGTGCTGTCCCCGGCGCCGGGGCGGGCCAACCTGGTCGCGCGGCTCGCCGGGGGCGACGGGGCCGAGGCCCCGCTGCTGCTCAATGGCCACGTGGACGTGGTCGCGGCCGAGGCCGGGCGCTGGCGGCACCCGCCGTTCGCCGGGGAGGTCCACGACGGCGTCCTCTGGGGCCGGGGGGCGGTCGACATGAAGCAGATGGTGGCCATGAGCGTGGCCACCGTCGGGCTGCTGGCCCGGCTCGGGGTGCCCCTGCGGCGCGACCTCAAGCTGGCCGTGGTCGCCGACGAGGAGGCCGGCTGCGCCGCCGGCAGCGCCTGGCTGGTCGACCACCACCCGGACACGGTGCGGTCCGGCCACGCCCTCGGGGAGGTCGGCGGGGCCACCTTCTACCTGGGCGGGCGGCCCTTCTACCCGATCCAGGTGGCCGAGAAGGGCATCGCCTGGCTGCGGGCGGTGGCCACCGGGGCGACCGGGCACGGCAGCATCCCCCGCGAGGACAACGCCGTGGTCCGGCTGTCGGAGTTCCTGGCCCGGGCCGGGCGGCGCCGGCTGCCCCTGCACGCCTCGCCCGAGGTGCGGCGGTTCCTGGAGGCCCTGGCCGAGCTCCAGGGACGGGCCGGCCGGGCCGCCCTGCCCCTGCTGCTGCATCCCCGCTGGTCCAACCTGGTCCTGCGCCGCGGCGTCCGCGACCCGGGGATGGCCCGCCTGCTCAGCGCGGTGCTGCGCAACACGGCCAGCCCGACCGTGGTCCACGCCGACAGCAAGGTCAACGTCATCCCCGGCCGGGCCGAGGCCGAGCTGGACGGCCGCATCGCCGTCGGCTCCAGCGAGGCCGAGCTCCTGGCCGAGCTGCGCTCGCTGGCCGGCCCCGACATCGAGCTCGAGCTGCTGGCCCCCAGCCGGCCCCCGACCGTGACCCCGCCCGGCGACCCGCTGTTCGACGTCCTGGCCGGGGTGGTCGCCGACCACCACCCGGGCGCGGTGGCCGTCCCCACGGTCACCCCCGGCTTCACCGACGCCAAGTTCTGGTCCCAGCTGGGCGCCGCCTGCTACGGCTTCGCCCCGATCCGCCTGGAGCCGTCCGACCCCGACTTCACGGCCATGTTCCACGGCGACGACGAGCGTGTCCCCGTGGCCGGCCTCCAGGCCGGGCTACGTATGCTGGCCGACGCCGTGGCCCGCTGGTGCGGTCAGTGAGCGGGGCGGTTCGTCAGGGCGGTGGCGGCCATGGTCAGGTACTCGAGCAGGGGGGCGGCCAGCTCGGTTGGCAGGTCCAGGTCCTGCACGGCGGCGGTCATGTGGCGCACCCAGGCGTCGCGCTCGGCCGGGCCGATGGCGAACGGGTGGTGGCGCATGCGCAGGGCCGGGTGGCCGCGGCGCTCGTTGTAGGTGTGGGGGCCGCCCCAGTACTGCATCAGGAACAGGCGCAGGCGCTCCTCGGCCCCGGACAGGTCCTCCTCAGGGTAGAGGGGCCGCAGGACCGGGTCGGTGGCCACCCGGCGGTAGAAGCCGGCGACCAGCCGCCGGAAGGTCGGCTCGCCCCCGACCGCGTCGTAGAAGCTGATCGACTGGGCCATGCCCCTTATGATGCCGTGACGGGCGCCGCGGCCGCCGCCGCCCACCGATCTCGCAGAAAATGACGATCCGGAGAAATCGGGGGATGCGCGCACCCCGAATGACTGGTTATCTTTAGCTATGTGGTCTGCCCCCCCGATGGTTCCCTTCGAGGAGCTGCAGCGCACCTTCGCCGTCCGGTACCCGGCGAGCGACCCGCTCGACCTCGGGGAGGGCACGGTGGTCGTGCTCCCGAGCCTGAGCTTCCCGACCGCCGAGCTGCGCAAGATCGTCGGCATCGGCTACTACGAGGAACGACTGCTGTTCCTGCTGCTGCTGCTGCGTCGGCCCGGGGTCAAGGTCGTCTACCTGACCTCGATGCCGGTCGAGGAGGCGGTGGCCGACTACTACCTCGGCTTCCTGCCCGACCCGGCCGGGGCCCGGTCGCGGCTGCACATGCTGGCCGCCGGCGACCCGGCCCCCCGGTCGCTGACGGCCAAGCTGCTCGACCGGCCCGAGCTGCTGGACCGGGTCCGGGAGCTGTGTGAAGGCCCGGGCGGGGCGTTCGTGCAGCCGTTCAACGTCACCGACAGCGAGCAGGAGCTGTCGGAGCGGCTCGGCCTGCCCCTGTACGGGCCGCCGGCCGCCCTGGCCGGCCTCGGCTCCAAGACCGGGTCGCGCCGGGTCGCCCGGCTGGCCGGGGTGCCGGTGCTCGACGGGGCCGAGGACCTGCGCTCGGTCGAGGCGGTGGAGGCGGCGGCCCGGCGCCTCGGCCAGCGGCCGGCCCCGCCCGTCGGAGCGGTCGTCATCAAGCTGAATGACGGCTTCTCCGGCCAGGGCAACGCCGTGGTCGACCTGGACGGCCTCAACGGCTCGCTGCTGGACTCGCCGGTGGTGTTCTGCGCCGAGGAGGAGTCGTGGCCGTCGTTCGCGGCCAAGATCGAGGCCGGCGGGGCGGTCGTGGAGGAGCTGCTGGACGTCCCCGGCATGGTCTCCCCGAGCGTGCAGCTGCGCATCCTGCCCGGCGGGACGCCGCTGGTCCTGTCCACCCACAGCCAGGTCCTGGGCGGCCCCAACCGCCAGGTCTACCTGGGCTGCCGGTTCCCGGCCGACCCGGCCTACCGGAGCCAGATCCGGACCGCGGCCGAGCGGGTCGGGCGGGTCCTGGCCGCCCGCGGGGTGATCGGCTACTTCGGGGTCGACTTCTTCGTGGTCCCCTCCGGCGGCCGCGAGCGGGTCTACCTGGCCGAGATCAACCTCAGGGTCGGCGGGACCACCCACCCGTTCGGGATGGCCTCGCTGGTCACCGACGGCCGCTACGACCCCGACGGCGGCCACCTGGTGGCCGGCGGCCGGACCAAGTCCTACCTGGCCACCGACAACCTGAAGTCGGCCGCCCTGGTCGGTTGCGAGCCTCAAGACGTGATCGATCAAGTCGAGCGGCTCGGGCTCGGCTACGACCACCGCCACCGCACCGGCACCACCATGCACCTGCTGGGGGCGCTCCGGGAGTACGGCAAGATGGGCGTCACCTGCATCGGCGACACCGAGCAGGAGGCCAGGGAGCGCTACCGCGAGGTGGTCGCGGCGCTCACCTGAGCCGGCTGTTGGTCCCCGGCCCGGTGGTGCTAGCGTAGCTGTCCCAGCAGCCGAACCCCCCGAGGAGGGCGGCCATGACCGACACCACGCGTGTCGAGGACGAGGACATCGTCACCACCTGGCGTGAGGACGCCAAGGGCCCCGGCTCGGCGCCGACGGCCACCGTGGCCGACCCCCAGGACGCCGACGGCACCGACGGTGACGGCACCGACGGGACCGACGGCGACAGCGGCGGCGACGCCGACGGGACTGACGGCGACAGCACCGACGGCACCGACGGTGACAGCGGCGACGATGCCGACGGCACCGACCAGTAGCAACCCCGCGATCGAGCGCTGCGCCGGCGACCCGGCGGCGTTCGTCAGCGACCACTGGGCCAAGGCCCCGCTCCTGCGGCGCGGGGCCGGGCCCGACGGCTTCGACGACCTCTTGTCGCTGGACGACGTCGACCGCTTCCTGTCGACGACCTCGCCTCGGACCCCGGCGTTCCGGATGGTCAAGGACGGCAAGCCGCTGCCCCCATCGGCCTACACCAAGTCGGGCCGGATGGGCTCGGTGCCGCTGTCGGACCTGGCCGACCCGGGCAAGGTCTTCGACCAGTTCCACGGCGGGGCCACCATCGTGCTCCAGAGCCTGCAGCGCTACTGGCCCCCGCTGACCGCCTTCTCCCGCCAGCTGGAGCTGTTCTTCACCCACCCGGTCCAGGTCAACGCCTACCTGACCCCGCCGGCCTCGCGGGGCCTCGGCGTCCACCACGACACCCACGACGTGTTCGTCCTCCAGGTCCACGGGCGCAAGCTGTGGCAGGTGTGGGACGCGGCCGTGCCGTTCCCCCTGGCCCACCAGAAGCAGCTCCCCCCGGGGGCCGACTCGCCCACCGAGGCACCCCAGGTCGACGCCGAGCTCGCCCCCGGCGACTGCCTGTACGTGCCCCGCGGGTTCCGGCACGCCGCCCGGACCGCCGAGACGGCCTCGCTGCACCTGACCGTGGGCATGCTCACCCGCAACTGGAACGACCTGCTGCGCGAGGTGGTCGAGCTGGCCACCGAGGAGGCCTGGTTCCGGGAGAGCCTGCCCGTCGGGTTCGCCGAGGACCCGGCGACCCTGGAGGCCAGCCTGGCCGACCGGGTGGAGGAGCTGCGCCGCTTCCTCGACAAGGTCGACCTGGCCAAGGTGGCCGAGGGGGCCAGCCGGCGGTTCTGGGCCAACCGGCCGCCGCCCCTGGAGGGCCAGCTGCGGGCCCTGCTCAGCCTGGACGAGCTGGACGACGACACGCCCCTGCGGCGCCGCCCCGGGGCCACCTGGCGCCTGCGGGTCACCGGCGGGCGGCTCCAGCTGCTGCTGGGGGACCGCACCCTGACCATGCCGGCCGCGCTCGAACCGGCCGTGCGCCGCCTGCTGGACGCCGACCGCTGCACCCCGGCGGACCTGGCCGGGCTCCTGGACGGGCCGAGCCGGCTGGTGCTGGCCCGACGGCTGGTCCGCGAGGGCCTGCTGCAGCCGACCCGCGTTGGCTGACGCCCTCCCCTGCGCGACCCTGTCGCGGGCCCTGGAGGAGCCGCTCTACGGCACCGCCTCCCGGGTCCGGGGCTGGGTGCTGCTGGAGCAGCCGGGGCCGTGGGGGAGGGAGGCGGTCACCGAGAGCCGCATGGACCACGACCTGGCCCTCGCCCTGGACCGGGCGGCCAGCGCCGCCCACCTGCGCCTGCTGCTGATCCGCCGGCCCGGGCGCCCGGTCCAGGACCAGCGGCGGACCTGCTTCGTGGCCCACACCAGCCGGGCCGGCCGCTGGCTGGAGCGGCGCCGCCTCGACGACCCGGCCGAGGTGCTGGAGCTGGACATGGCCAAGGTCGTGGCCGGCGAGCGACCCGGCTTCGGCGAGGAGGTCACCGAGCCGGTCTACCTGGTCTGCACCAACGGCCGCCACGACCGCTGCTGCGCCACCTACGGGCGGCCCCTTGCCCTGG